>NZ_LYVQ01000164.1 GCF_001984095.1 Pelomonas sp. KK5 | reverse complement strand
GCGGCCCTGCTCGCCGGCCCGCGCGGCTTCCACCGCCGCGTTCAGCGCGAGGATGTTCGTCTGGAAGGCGATGCCGTCGATCACGCCGATGATGTCGGCGATCTTGCGCGAGCTGCCGTTGATCTCGTCCATCACCGAGACCACCTGCGCCACCACCGTGCCGCCGCGCTGCGCGACCTCGGCCGCGCCCTGGGCCAGCTGGTTGGCCTGTCGGGCGGAGTCGGCGCTCTGGCGCACGGTGCCGGTGAGCTGCTCCATCGATGAGGCGGCCTCCTCGAGGTTGGCCGCCGTCTGCTCGGTGCGGGTGCTGAGGTCGTGGTTGCCGGTGGCGATCTCGCCGCTGGCGGTGTTGATGCCATCGGTGCTGCTGCGCACCTGGCCGACCAGTTGCCGCAGCGACTGCTGCATCTGCTGCAGCGATTGCAGCAACTCGGCGGCCTCGTCCTGGCCCTGCGCCTCGATCGGCCGCGACAGATCGCCTTCGGCGATCGCCTGGGCGACGTTGCGGGCCCGATGGATCGGCCCGACCACCGAACTGCTGATGCGCCAGGCCAGCGCGGCGGCGAGCACCAGCGCCAGCAGGCCGCCGAGGCTCAGCGCCAGCGTGGCGGCATGCGCGGCGTCCTCGGCGCGGGCCTTGGTCTCGGCCATGCTGTCGCGCTGGCGCTGGATCAGCTTCTCGACCACGTCCTGGTAGGCCGCGGCGGCGGGGAAGAGCTTGTCGATCACTTCGCCGACGATGTCCTCGCCGGCGTCCTTGCGCTTGAGCATGGCGGCGCGCATCGACTGGTAGGCGTCGCGCTGGGTCGAGACCTCGGCCAGCAGGCGCTTGTCCTCGTCCGAGGTGGCGATCTCCTGCATGCGCTTGAGCCGCTCGGTCTGGGCGGTGATCACCTGCTGCATCTCGCCGCGCACGCGGGCCTTGATCTTGTCGTCGTTGGAGAACACGACGACCCAGTTGCGCGCCGTGTTGGCCTCGATCGCACGGCCCC
Organism: Pelomonas sp. KK5; assembly: GCF_001984095.1. GTDB lineage: Bacteria > Pseudomonadota > Gammaproteobacteria > Burkholderiales > Burkholderiaceae_C > KK5. The sequence goes on along the minus strand of NZ_LYVQ01000164.1, from coordinate 13,572 downwards.
AACGTTCGGAGAGCGAGAGCTTCTCGGCGTCCAGCGTGCCCAACTGCTCGGAGAGGGCTCGCATCGTCGCGATCCGGTTGATGCCGAAGCCCACCGCCGCTGCGCACAGCAGCACGATGGAAGCGAATCCTAGCCCCAGGCGCGGGCCGATGCGCAGGGCGGACAGGGACAGGGTTGCCATAGGTCTCCTTCTTCGTCTTTTCGGCTCGAGTCGGCCTGTGGCTATTGTGGTCAATCAGAAAATATGACTAACATCATAAATAAGCGTACAGTTGCGCACATGAAATCCGAACCCTCCAAGCCTACCAAGCGCGAGCTGACGCACGACCGCATCGTGGACGCTGCCGCGCGTGCGCTGCGCCGCCGCGGCTGCGACGGCGTCGGTGTGGCCGAGGTGATGAAGGAGGCCGGCCTGACGCACGGCGGTTTCTACGCCCACTTCGAATCGCGCGACGCGCTGCTGGCCGAGGCCCTGGCCCGCGCCGGCCGCGACAGCGTGGCGCAGACCCGGCTGAAGATGGGGCCGCGCATGGCCCGTGGCGAGTCCCCGCTGCGTGCCTTCCTGGAGACCTACCTGTCCGATGCGCATCTGTCCGGCCCCGAGGAGGGCTGCCCGGTCGCCGCTCTGGGCTCTGAAATGTCCCGCCAGCCGCCGGAGTTGCTGGCCGTGTCCGGCGAGCGGGTGCGCGCGCTGATCGATGGCGTGCAAGGGCTGCTGGCCGATCAGGAAGACGCGAAAGCGAAGGCACAGATCATCGCCAGCACCATCGTCGGCGCGCTGCAGCTGGCCCGCGTGCTGGGCGCCAACGCGCAGGGCCGGGCGCTGCTGGGTGCCACGCGCAAGAGCCTGCTGAGCCAGTACGACACCTGACCCTTTTTTTCACCAAACATATGACGATCGTCATATTCAACAACGAAGGAAGTCCATCATGAAGCTCGAGAACGCTACCGTCCTGATCACCGGCGCCAACCGCGGCCTCGGCCTGGCCTTTGCCCGCGAGGCGCTGGCGCGCGGCGCGCGCAAGGTCTATGCCGGCGCCCGCAAGCCCGAGACCGTCACGCTGCCCGGCGTGGTGCCACTGAAGCTGGACGTCACGAACCCGGCCGACGTCGCTGCCGCGGCGCAGGCCGCGGGCGACGTGACCCTGGTGATCAACAACGCCGGCATCGCCAACTTCGGCGGCTTCCTGGCGGCCGACAGCGCCTCGTCCATGCAGGCGATGATGGAGACGAACGTCTTCGGGCCGATGCGCCTGAGCCAGGCCTTCGCCCCGGCGCTGAAGGCCAACGGTGGCGGCGCGATCCTGAACGTGCTGTCGGTGGCCAGCTGGATCAGCGGCCCGCTGCTGGGTGCCTATGCCGCGACCAAGGCGGCCGCCTGGTCGATGACCAACGGCCTGCGCATCGAGCTGGAGGAGCAGGGCACCCAGGTGCTGGGCCTGCATGCCGGCTTCATCGACACCGACATGACGCAGGGCATCGAGATGCCCAAGAGCACGCCGGAAGCGATCGTCAAGGCGGCGCTGGACGGGCTGGAAGCCGGCGAGAAGCAGGTGCTGTCCGACGAGATCAGCAAGCTCGTCCACCAGAACCTGGTGAACGGCGTCTATCTGCAAGCCGTGGAGCGCTGACGCTCAGGCCGTGGCGGTCTGCTGGATGCCCGCGATCGCCCAGTCGCGGCTGCCGTCGGCCGGGCGCAGCAGGTGCCAGACCTCGTCGATCTGTTCGGGCACCTGGTCCTGTGCCTCGCGGACCAGGCCGCGGAAGCGCACGCTGACGATCTGCTGGCCGGCGTCCTCCGCATGGTCGACGACGCTCGCATCGAGCTGCAGTACCTCGGTCTGCTGCGCAGTGCCGCCGCGCTCCAGCAACTGCTGCTGGATCACGCCGTACATCTCCGGCGTGGTGAAGCGGCGCAGGTCGGCCTGGTCGCCCGTGTCGTTGGCGGCCTGCAGGCGGATGAACACGCGCTTGGCGAGCTGTTCGAAGCCGGCGGTATCGAAGCCGCTTGATGTGGCGACGGCCGGTGCTGCCGCAGCCTGGGCGCGGTAAGGCGCACCGGCGCCTGCCAGCTGTGGCGCGGGCGAGCGGCGGCGCATGAACCAGCCGATCACGAACAGCGCCAGCGCGCCGATCAGCACCAGCGTCATCGCATTGGCCATCGCCGCGCCGAAGCCGAAGTGGCTGGCCAGCGCGGCCAGGCCCAGCCCGGCGGCGAGGCCGGCGATCGGGCCCATCCATGAGCGGCGCGGTGCGGGAGCGGGCGCGGCCAGCGGCGGCGTGGCGGGCGCCTGCGGCGCGGCGTTGTTGCTGTTGTTCGGTGGCGTGACGGGCGGCTTGGGCGCCGGCTGGGTCGGCACCGAGCGGCGCAGGCCGGACGAGCTGCCGCCGCCCAGGCGCTTGGCATCGGCGAGGTCGGCGCCGAGCAGGCCCAGCGCCAGCGCGCCCGCGACAAGGATCGACATGAAGGACTTCACTGCAGGTCTCCATCGGGCCGGGACGGCCCGCGAATGGTAGATGGGGGCGGCGGGGCGCGCCTCAAGCGTCACGCACGTCGGCCAGCACCGTCTGGCCGAAATCGGGCCGCGCGAGGAAGCGCAGCACCCGCGAGGCGGCCTCGTCCGGGCTGGTCAGCGCGCCGCTGTCCTTGAAGCCGACGAAGACGGCCCGGTCCGGGAAGCCCTTGGGGTCGGCGGCGCGCAGGTCGGCCTGCATGTCGGTGTCGATGATGCCGGGCGCCAGCGAGACGATGCGGGCGCCACCGGCCTTGGCGGCCTCGTCCAGCGCCATCGCGCGCGACAGGTTGTCCATGCCGGCCTTGGCGGCGCAGTAGGCGGCGCTGCCGGCCATCGCGCGGCGGCCCAGGCCCGAGGAGATGTTGAGGATCCTGCGGGCGCCGCCCAGCGCCTCGGTGGCGCGCAGGAAGGCGCTGCTCAGCAGCAGCGTGGCCTCCAGGCCCACCCGCAGCGCGTTGGACAGGGACTCCAGCGAGGTGGCCTCCACCGGCCCCGGCGGCGGCACGACGCCGGCGTTGTTGATCAGCGTGGCGCTGGCGAAGCGGCCGGCGTCCTGCGCTTCCAGCCAGGCCTGCAGGCGCCGCGCGGCGGCGAGCGGGTCGGCGAGATCCTGCTCCCATTGCTCTGCGCCGGGCAGGTGCGCGCTGGTCCTGCGCGAGATGCCGATGACGACATGGTCGGGCGCGATCAGCTGGCGGGCGATCGCCTCGCCCATGCCGCGGGAGGCGCCGGTGACGATGTAGAGATGCTGTTGCTTCATCATGTTGTGCGTCGGAATTCCAGGGTCAGGTTGTTGGCGGGCATCGCGGTGACGCCCTGCAGCCGCAGGCCCGCGGCCTCGGCCTCGCGCCCTACGTCGGCCAGCGAGCGCAGGCCCCAGGCCGGGTCGCGGTGGCGCAGGTCGGCGTCGAAGGCCTCGTTGCTGGGCGCGGTCGCCTGGCCGGGCACGACGAAGGGCCCGTAGACGATCAGTTGCCCCGCCGGGGCCAGGTGTTGCGCCGCGCCGCGCATCAGGGCCGGGCAGCTGGCCCAGGGCGAGATGTGCAGCATGTTGGCGCAGAAGATCGCGTCGAAGGGCTCGCCGTCCAGCGGCCAGGGAAGTTGCTGGACGTCCAGCTGCAGCGGCGCCGGACCTTCGGGCCACAGCGCCGCGATCGAGGCCAGCGCTTGCGGCGACGGGTCCGAGGCCTGCCAGCGCCAGCCGGGCATGTGAGCCGCGAAGTGGGCCACGTGCTGGCCGCTGCCGCTGGCGATCTCCAGCGCACGGCCTGAAGGCGGCAGCGTGCGCAGCAGCTGTTCGAGGATCGGCTGCTTGTTGCGGTCGGCGGCGGGCGAGTGGAGGGCGGTCATCGGCGTCAGAAGTCGGGTTCGCTGTGCAGCACGAGGCCGCGCAGTTCGAGGTCGCTGGCATGCAGCAGCAGGCGCTGATCATCGCCTGGATCGGGCCCGTAGAGCGCATCGCCGACGATCGGATGCCCCAGCGCTAGCATGTGCATGCGCAGCTGGTGGGTGCGGCCGGTCACCGGCTCCAGCTCGACGCGGGTGCCGGCCGCCTCGTGGCCGAGCACGCGCCAGCGCGTCAGCGAAGGCTTGCCGAGTTCATGGTCGATCTTCTGCCGCGGCCGTTTCGGCCAGTCGGTCATCAAGGGCAGGTCCACTTCGCCCTCGCCGTCCAGATAACCCGTTACCACGGCGACATAGCGCTTCTTCACGCCGCGTTCGCGGAACTCCGCGCTCAGCAGGCGCTGCTGCTCCGGCCCGCGGGCGACCAGCAGCAGGCCGGAGGTGGCCATGTCCAGTCGGTGCACGGTCAGCGCCTCGGGGTAGCGCGCCTGCACGCGGGCGATGGCGCAGTCCTGCTTGTCCGGGCCGCGGCCGGGCACCGAGAGCAGGCCGCCGGGCTTGTTGACGACGATCAGCTCGGCGTCGACGTGGACGAATTCCATTCAGTTCAGAACTGGTCGATCCAGCCGGTCTGCAGGGCCGACTGTGGGTTCGAACCCGCGGCGCGCACCTGCTGCAGCGCCTGCTCCCTGGGCACGCCCAGCTGTTTCAGCACGCAGGCCGCGACCGTGCCGGTGCGGCCGATGCCGGCGGCGCAGTGCAGCAGCACATGCTGCTCCAGCTCCAGCGCATGGGCGACCTGCTCGATGCCCTTGCGGAACAGGGTCGGGTCTTGCCCGACGCCGAAGTCGCGCATCGGCAGGTGCAGCCAGCGAAAGGGCAGGCGGCCTTCGGCGATGGCCTTGTGATAGGCGGGCGAGAGCGCCTGCACCTCGTCCAGCGGGTTCATGCAGACGACCAGGTTCAGCTGTCGCAGGCGCGCTTCATCGAGAAAGCTGCCCCAGGATTCGAGGCGGCCGGGCATCGACTGCAGCCACAGCTGGCCGGTGGCGTTCGCGGGGAGGGGGACGGAGCGGAAGGGCATGGCGCGATTTTCCGCGCAAATCGGGGCGCCGCCGCCCGCCTGGAGCTTGGGATCAGAGCGAGGCAACCTGCACGTCGTCGGCCAGGTGGCTGCGGCGGCCTTCGACGACGACGCGCGGCAGCTGGGCGACGACCGGTGCGCGCTTGCCGACGATCACGACCCGCTCCAGCTTCACCACCTCGGCGGCCGGCTGGCCCGCGCCGCGCTCGGCCAGCACCGTGCCGATGGCGGCGGCGGTGGCGACGGAAGCGATGGCGAAGACGAGGGCTTGGGCGGTGGTGTTCATGGCGGGCTCCGTGGGGTGGTTTGCTGTGTCAGTGAGGACAGTGTCTTCATCCCGGCCCCGCGTCGCGAGCGCCGGGCGACGGGCCGACGGCGCAGGCGGATGAACTGCAATCGTGGGCGACGAGCCGCGGCGCGGTTTCATTGCCACCCCAGGCCCAGCGACTTCTGCAACGCCACGAAGTCCTTCAGCAGTGCGGCCTCGCCGTCCAGCGCCTTGCCCTGGGCCTCTGCCTCGCGGCGCCGGGCGTCGAGCAGGTCGATCTGGCTGGACGCGCCGGCCGCGCGGCGCTGCTGCGTCAGGGCCAGCGTGCGGCCGGCCGAGGCCTGCTGCGCCTGCAGGGACTGCACCGACTGGCGCCGCTGCCCGAAGCGTGACAGGGCGGTGTTGGCATCCTGCAGCGCCGTGAGCACCGCCGCCTGGTAGTTGGCCACCGCCTCGTCGCGATTGGCCTCGGCCTGGTGGACTGCCGCCGTCGTGCGGCCGAAGTCCAGGAAGTTCCAGCTGAGATAGGGCACGGCGGCCAGGGCGAGATTGCTCGCGCGCAGCAACTGGCCCGCATCGGTGGATGCCACGCCGACGTTCCCCAGCAGAGTCAGCTTGGGGAAGTAGTTAGCGGTCTGCTGGCCGATCTGGGCGGTGCGGCCGGCCAGGCGGCGCTCGGCGGCCCGGATGTCCGGGCGGCGCTGCAGCAGCGAGGCCGGGTCGCCGATGGCGACGCCGGCCGGCACCGAGGGCAGAACGGCGGCGCCGCTGGCCATCTCCGCGTCGAGCGTGCCGGGCGCCTGGCCCGTCAGCAGGGCGAGCCGGTCCAGCGAGGCGGCGATGTCGGCGGCGACATCGGCCAGCGCGGCCTGCGTGGCGTCACCCTGTTGCGTGCGCTGCTCGACCTCATCGGCCGTGGCCACGCCGGCCTCGCGGCGCTGGCGGGTGAGGGCCAGCGCCTGGGCGTCGAAAGCCGCGGTGTCGCGCAGCAGCGCCTGGCGTGCCTGCTGGCCGCGCAGGCCGACATAGGTCGAGGCGACCTCGGCCGCCAGCGAGACCTGCGCATCGGCAAGGTCGGCCTGCACCGCCTGGGCCTGGGCGGACGCCGCCTCGGTGGCGCGGCGCGTGCCGCCGAACAGGTCGACCTCCCAGGTGGCGTCGAAGCCGACGCTGTAGAGCTGGATCGTGCTGGACTGGTCTGTCGTCGGCCCCTGCCAGACGCCGGCGCCGATCGCCGAGGCCGAGCCCTTGGGCTTGGCGTTGGCCTCCTGCTGGCGCAGCGTGGCACGGGCGGCGCGCAGGCGGGCTTCGGCGGCCTGCAGCGTGGGGCTCTGCTTCAGGGCCTGGTCGACCAGCGCATCGAGCGCCGGGTCATTCAGGCTGCGCCACCAGGCGGCAGCCACGGGGCCAGGTCTTGCCTGTGTTGCATCCGCGCGGACGAAGCCGGCTGGCGAGGGCGCGATGGGCGGGCCCTGGTAGTCGGGGCCGACGGCGGCGCAGGCGCTCAGCAGCGCGGCCAGCGCAAGGGGAGTGAATCGAAGAGTCATCATGAATGGTCAGTGCGCCTCGCTCGAGGCAGCGGCTTGTTGCTGCCCGGCCGGACCGGCTTTGGGCGTCTTCAGCATCAACGCCAGCGGGATGCACAGCAGCAGGCAGCCGGCCAGCACGTAGAAGGTTTCGGAAAAGGTCATCACGCTGGCCTGCTGGTGGATCTGCAGCACGATCTGCTTGATCGCCTGCAGCCTGGCGTGGGCGAAGTCGCCGACCTGTGCCATGTGGCCGGCGGCGCTGCCGGCGATGCGCTCCTGCAGCAGCGGCGAGTTGGCGTTGAGCGTCTCGCTCATGCGCTCGACGTGCAGCGCGTTGCGCCGGTCGATGAAGGTGCCGATGATGGCCAGCCCCACCGAGCCGCCGAGGTTGCGGGCCATGTTGTAGATGCCGGCGGCATCGCCCGATTCCTCGCGCGTCACCGCGGCCATCGAGGCCTGGTTCAGCGGCATCATGCAGAACATCTGGCCCACGCCGCGCAGCAGCTGCGAGGCGACGAAGTCATGGCCGACGCTCTGCGCCGTCAGGTCGATGTCCAGCAGGCAACTCGCGGCGAAGGCCAGCAGGCCCAGCGTCACCATGATGCGGAAGTCCACCCGGCCGATCAGCCGCGGCAGGATCGGCATCATGATGAAGGCCGGCACGCCGCCCAGCAGCATGATGGCGCCCGCCTGCGCCGCGTTGTAGCCGGCGATCAGCGAGAGGAACTGCGGCACCAGGTAGGACACGCAGTACAGGCCCGCGCCGACGGTGAACACGATGACGATCACGCTGGCGTAGCTCACATTGCGCAGCAGCGACAGGCGCAGGATCGGCTTCTTCGCATAGCGCTGCGACAGCGCGATCAACACCATGCCGAAGGCCGAGACCAGGCTCAGCGCCACGATCAGCGAGGACTCGAACCAGCGCTCGCGCTGGCCTTCCTCGAGCACGACGGTCAGCGTGGAGAGCCCCATCGCCAGGCCGGTGATGCCCAGCCAGTCGGCCTTGATGAAGTCCTCCAGGTGCATCTTCTGCGCGGGCAGGCCCACGAGCAACAGCGTCAGCAGCGCGGCGCAGACAGGCACGTTGATGAAGAAGCACCAGTGCCAGCTCGCGTTCTCGGTCAGCCAGCCGCCGAGCACCGGGCCCAGCAGCGGCCCGAGCAGCACGATCAGGCCGAACAGCGTCATGCCCACCGGCAGCTGGTGGCGCGGCAATCGCGTGCGGATGATGGTCTGTGCGGTGGGGATCATCGCGCCGCCGGTGAAGCCCTGGCCGATGCGGGCGAGGATCAGCATCGGCAGGTTGTGCGAGAGGCCGCAGAGGATCGAGAACAGCGTGAACAGGCCCGCGTTGCCGACGAGGAAGTTGCGCAGCCCGAACACGCGGGTGAGCCAGGCGGCCAGCGGGATCATCACGATCTCGGACATCAGGTAGCCGGTCGAGATCCAGGTGCCCTCGGTGCCGGTGGCGCCGACCGAACCCTGGATCTGCGGCAGCGCCGAGTTGGTGATCGAGATGTCCAGCGTGGCCATCAGCGCGCCCAGGGCGCCCGCGGCCACGGCGATCCAGTCGCTGGCGTGGGCGTTGGGTTCGACATGGGGCGCCGGCGTCAGCGTCGGGGCGTCGCCCGACAGCGCGGCTTCAGCCATGTTGCTTCGCTCCGTCGCCGCGCGTGTCGACCTCGGTCGTCACCGACAGGCCCGGCAGCAGCCGCTCGCGCAGCGCCGCGTCGCTGGTCTGCACCTTGATCCGCACCGGCACGCGCTGGACGATCTTGGTGAAGTTGCCGGTGGCGTTCTCCGAGGGCAGCAGCGCGAACTGCGCGCCGGTGCCGGGCGAGAAGCTCTCCACCGTGCCGCGGATCTCCTGGCCGGGCAGTGCGTCGACTTTCAGGGTGACGGGCTGGCCGGCGCGCATGCGGCCGATCTGCGTTTCCTTGAAGTTGGCGACCAGGTAGACGTCCTGTGTCGGCACGATGGTCATCAGCCGCGTGCCCGGCTGGGCAAACTGGCCGACGCGCACGGTGCTGTCGCCGACGCGGCCGTCGATGGCGGCGCGCACGATGGTGTCGTCCACGTCCAGGTGGTTCTGGCGCAGCGCGGCCTCGCCGGCCTTGACCTGGGCCTTGCCCTGCGCGACCTGGGCCTCGCTGGACTTGAGCTTGCCCTCGGCGGCCTTCACGGCGGCGAGGTTGGCGGCCAGTTGTGCGGCGGCCTGGTCGCGTTCGTTGCGCAGGTCGGCCTGGTGCTCGCCGGTGCTGGCGCCGGTGGCGACCAGCGGCGCGTAGCGGTCCAGCGCGGCCTGGGCGTGGGCCAGCGCGGCGCGCGAGGAATCGGCCTGCGCGCGGGTCTGCGCCAGTTGCGCCTGCTGCTGGGTGAGGTCGGCCTCGATGCGGCGGATGTCGGCCTGGCGGGCGTCGATGGTCGCCTGCGACTGGTCCATCAGCGCCTGGTACTGGCGCGGGTCCAGCTTGACCAGTGGGTCGCCGCGCCTGACGGCCTGGTCGGCCTGCACATAGACCTCGGTGACGTAGCCGGCCACCTTGGGTGCGGCGGTGACGCTGTCGGCCTTCAGGTAGGCGTCGTCGGTGCTCTCGATGAAGCGGCCGACGGTCCACCAGTGGATGCCGTAGGCGCCGGCGGCGAGCAGGGCCGCGGCGGCGACGGCCAGCAGCACGGGGCGGCGCTTCGTCGGCGCGGGGGAGGGGGTGATCTGGGAGGACATGGTTGGATTGAATTATTCCAAGCGATATTTTTTATCATCTGGAATAATTGTGTCAACTGATATATTTTTTCCCGACCATGAGCACCGCACGTTCGCCCCGCCATCGCGCCGACACCGCCTACGCCCGCGGCGAGGAGACGCGCCGCCGCATCGTCGCCACCGCGCTGCGCCTGTTCGCCGAGCGCGGCTTCGAGGGCACGACGACGCGCGAGATTGCCGCCGCGGCGGGCGTCAACGCGCCGGCGCTGCAGTACTACTTCGACAACAAGGAAGGTGTCTACCGCGCCTGCGCCGAGTACATCGCCGAGAGTTCGGCGGCGCATTTCCAGCCGGTGATCGACCAGGCAGAAGCCGTGCTGGCCGATGCGAAGGCCACGCCGGACCAGCTGTTCGAAGCCTTCGGCACGATGCTCGATGCGCTGGCCGAATTCCAGCTGCTGCCCGACGACGCCGAGCACCGGCGCCTGTTCATCACCCACGAGCAGGTGGGCCATGCGCCGGGCGTGCTGTTCGAGATCTTCGAGAAGGGCCTGCGGCCGCGCATGGGCGAGATGAGCGCGCAGCTGATCGCGCGCTACTGCGGGGCGGCAGCCGCCGATCCGCTGGTCCGCATGCGGGTGATGATGATCTGCGGCCAGGTGATGGTGTTCCAGATGGGCCGGCGCTCGCTGCTGAGCAAGCTCGGCTGGGACAGCTTCGGGCCGGAACAGCTGGCGATGATCAAGCAGGCGGCCCGGGCGCAGAGCCGCGTGCTGATGGACAGCTGGCGCGAGGAAAAGAAGCAGAAAGCGCCCCGGGCGGGGCGCGTGCGCAAGACCTGACCCTGCTGCCAGGCGGAAGACTCAGGCCGCGACGGCGGCCGGTTCGCGCGCCGCGATCCGGCGCCCGGCCAGTTCGGAAGCCAGGATGGCGCCGATGAACAGCAGCACGGCGAAGAAGCCGAGCTGGTGGGCGCCCACCAGGTGCAGGCCCGCCGCGCCGAGCACGCCGGCCGCGGTGACGCCCAGGTAGGTGGCGGCGGTGTTCAGCCCCAGCACCACGGGCGCGATCGTCGGCGCCAGGCCCACCAGGCGGTACTGCTGCGGGCCCATGATGCCCCAGCCCGCGATGCCCCAGACGGCGATCACCAGCACCGAGGACCAGAGCTGCGCGCTCGCCCAGGGCATCAGCGCCATGTCCACGACCAGTACCGACAGCATCACCAGCAGTACCTCGCGCGGGCCGAAGCGGTCCAGCAGCCTGGACAGCACGACGTTGGTCACCGTGCCGCCCGAGCCCCACAGCACCAGCAGCGCGCCGAACAGCTCGGGGCTGCTGAGCACGCGGTCGAACACGACCGAGAAGTAGGTGTAGATGACGAAGTTGCCGGCCATCGCGAGCAGGGTGGTCGCCAGCGTCAGGCCGACGCGGGCATCACCCAGCGGCGCGATGCGGGCGGCGAGGCTGACCTTCTGCGGCAGCGGCACGTCCTTCAGCAGCAGCGCGATGCCGATGGCGGCGAGCAGGCCGACGGCCGAGACGAAGGCCATCGTCCAGCGCCAGTCACCCAGGCCGCCGATGACGGTGCCGATCGGCGAGCCCAGCGCGGTGGCCGCGGTCAGGCCGGCCACGATGATGGTCAAGGCCTGACCCCGCTGCTCGGGCCTGACGATCATCGCGCCGGTGCCGGTGGCCGTCGGCGCGTACATCGCGGCGCCGAGGCCGGCGAACACACGGGTCAGCAGCGCGACGGCGAAGTTCGGCGCCGCGGCGGTGGCCAGGTTGGCCAGCACGAAGACGGCCAGGCCCGACAGCATCAGCTGCTTGCGCGGCACGCCGGCCGCCAGCGCCGCGATCGTCGGCGACAGCAGCGCATAGGCGATCGCGTAGGCGGTGGTCAGTTGTCCGGCCAGGCCGGGCGTGATCTGGAAGCTCTCCGAGATCTGGGGCAGCACGCCCGCGACCACGAAGCTGTCGGTGCCCAGGGCGAACATGCCCAGTGCCAGTACGAATAGGCGTTTGTCCATGATGGGGAGACTCGCTGTTAGATGTTGAGGCTTTACTAAATTGAAGGCGAGCGAATAGTAAAAGCTCATCATCTAAATGCGCAAGAAAAAGATGATCACCTTTCTCTAAACGGGGTTTTGATCAGAGTCATCATCTAAAATACCGGCCAGACACCGGAGATCGCCATGAGAAAGTCGAAGGCAGAGACCGCGCAAACGCGCCAGCGCATCGTCGAGACGGCCGCCAAGGCCTTCCGCCGCCAGGGCATCGCGGCCACCGGCGTGGCCGAGATCATGGCCACGGCGGGGCTGACGCACGGCGGCTTCTACCGTCACTTCGCGTCCAAGGACCAACTGGTCACCGAGGCGCTCTCGGCCACCGAGAAGAACCTGGTGCGCGACTCGCTGGCGGCGGCCGAGCAGGGCGCCGCGGCGATGCTGGACACCTTCCAGGACTATGTGACGCAGAGCTACCGCGACAAGGTCGAGGACGGCTGCCCGCTGGCCGCGATGGGCAGCGAGCTGGCGCGCGCCGATGCGGCCACGCGCCATGCGGCGACGAACAGCTTCCGCAAGATCATCGAGACGGCGGCGCCCTTCATGCGCTCGGCGGACGACGCCGAGGGCGTCGATACGGCACTGAGCCTGGTCACCCACATGGTCGGCGCGCTGACGGTGGCACGGATCGTGGACGACCCGGCGCTGTCCGACCGGATCCTGGAGATCACGCGGCAGCGCATCGCCGGGGCGATCGAAGGCGAGCAACGCGCCTGAAGCAGGCCTCGGGTATAAGGCCGGATTGCCTTGCAGCCAGGGCTTTCACAGGAGCACCTCCGATGAGCACATCGACGATCACCCTCACCGCCGCCGACGGCTTCCAGTCCAGCGCCTACGTGTCCGAGCCCGCCGGCGCGCCCAAGGGCGCGATCGTCGTGCTGCAGGAGATCTTCGGCGTCAACTCGCACATCCGCGGCGTGGCGGACAGCTATGCGGCGGCCGGCTATCTCGCCATCGCGCCGTCCACCTTCGACCGGGTGCAGCGCGAGGTCCAGCTCGGCTACACCGCGGAGGACATGGGCGCCGGCATGAAGCTGAAGGCGGCCGTCGAGGCGCTGCCGGCGCCCGGCGTGCTGCAGGACATCCAGGCCGCGGTGGACCACGTGGCCAAGGCGGGCAAGGTCGGCATCGTCGGCTACTGCTGGGGCGGGCTGCTGGTGTGGCGCTCGGCCGAGCAGGTGAAGGGCCTGTCGGCGGCGGTGGCCTACTACGGCGGCGGCATGACGTTCGGGACCGAGCCCTCGCGCAAGCCGGCGGTGCCGACGATGGCCCACTTCGGCGACCAGGACAAGCACATCACCCTCGAGAGCGTGAAGGCCTTCGAGCAGCTGCATCCGGAGGTCGAGGTGCATCTGTACGCGGCCGACCATGGCTTCAACTGCGAGCAGCGCGGCGCCTACAACGCCGGCGCCAAGGCGACGGCGCTGGAGCGCTCGCTGTACCACTTCGGCAAGCACGTCGGCTAAGCGGCCAGCGGGGCCGCGCGGCCAGCCTGCCGGCTGCGCTTCAGGCCCATCCACTGCAGCTCGCCCAGCACCAGCACGCAGGCCAACTGCGCCAGCACCCAGGCCACGCCCAGGCCGCTGAGCGGCAGGCCGCCGCCCAGCAGCAGGGCCAGGCAGGCCAGCGCCCAGCCGAAGTTGCCGATGACCACGAGCCCGATCAGCCGGCGCGGCGGCACGCGCTGCAACGCCATGCCCGCCGCGGCCGCGGCATAGGCCAGCAGGAACAGCCCGGTGCCCGCCAGCAGCGGCGCGGGCAGGCCGGTCAGGCCGGCGAGGGCGCCGGTGAAGGCCAGCTGCAGCGCGCCGGTGGCGGCGCAGGACGCGGCATCGGCCCACATGAGGCGCGGCAGGAAGCGGGGGGAAGAAGCGATGGCGGACATGATGAGGATCTCCTTGATGAAGAGGTGAAGGGGACGGGCTCCATCGTTCCCGCCGCCGTGGATGGCGTCGATGACCTCGGAGGTCATGGCGATGCACCGGCCGCGCGACAGAATGGCCGCCATGACCACGACTCCTGCCCTCCCGCCCGGCGCCCGCGATCCCTTCGGCGCGCATC
>NZ_LYVQ01000163.1 GCF_001984095.1 Pelomonas sp. KK5 | reverse complement strand
CCGATCGACGACACGATCACCGTGCTCGAGGACGGCACCGCCACCGCCACGGCCGCCACCGGCCTGCTGGCCAACGACCTCGAGACCCGCAACGGCAGCATCACGGCGGCCAGCTACGACAGCGACAACGACGGCGTCGCCGACACCGCCATCACGATCGGCACGGCCACGGCGATCAAGCGCAATGGCGTGACCGTGGCCACCGTCACGATCAACGCAGACGGCAGCTACACGATCGCGCCGGCCCTCAACGTGGACATCGCGTTGCCGCTGATCTCCTACACGCTGACCACCCCGCTGGGCAGCAGCACGGCCAAGGTGAACATCGGCGTCACGCCGGTCAACGACGCGCCGCTGCTGGCCGACACCTCGCTCGACATGTACGCCACGCTGGGCGCCACCGTGCCGACCGGCGCGGTCGGCACGCGGGTGGTCGACCTGGTCGGTGGCGTCAGCGACGTGGACACCGGCGCCGTCAAGGGCATCGCCATCACCGCGTCCAGCGCGCTGGGCACGCTCTACTACTCGACCGACGGCGGCGTCACCTGGACGGCGATTCCCGTCGGCAGCCCGATCAGCGAGACCAGCGCGCTGCTGCTCGCTGCCGACGCGAACACCCGCATCTACTTCAAGCCGACGACGGTCGGCGCCGACATCACGAACGCGCTGACGATCCGCGCCTGGGACCGCACCAGCGGTACGGCCGGCAGCCGCGGCGACGCCAGCGCCCATGGCGGCAGCACCGCCTATTCGGACGCCACCGACACCATCGCCGTGCACGGCAACAACGCGCCGGTGGTGAACAACGCCGCCACCACGACCTACGCGGCCGACCGCACCGAGGACGACCCGGTGCCGATGGGCGCCGTCGGCTCGCTGATCTCCAGCTACACCGGCAGCATCAGCGATGCCGACGCCGGCGCGAAGAAGGGCATCGCCGTCACCGCCACGGCCGGCGATCCGGCCAGCGGCACCTGGTGGTACACGACCGACGGCGGCGTCAGCTGGACCGCCATCGGCACCGTCTCCGATGCCAGCGCGCTGCTGCTCGCCGACAACGCGAACACCCGCATCTACTTCCAGCCCAAGGCCGATTTCAACGGCCTGGTCAGTGCCTCGGCACTCACCTTCAAGGCCTGGGACCAGACCTCGGGCACGGCCGGCCAGAGGGCCAACGCGAGCAGCGGCAGCGCCTTCTCCACCGCGACCGACACGATCTCCGTCACCGTCGCCGCGGTCAACGACGCGCCGGTGCTGGTGGACATGGACCGCACGCTGGGCACCGTCGCCGAGGACGCCGCTGCGCCCGTCGGTGCCGTCGGCTATGCGCTGACCACGGCCGCCAGCGGCCTGTTCATCGACACGACGGGCATCACCGACGTCGACGGCGGCTCCGTGCGCGGCTTCGCCATCACCGGCGCCGACAGCGCCAACGGCACCTGGTACTACTCGACCAACGGCGGCACCAACTGGATCGCGCTCGGTTCGGTCTCGGATGCCAACGCGCTGCTGCTCAGCAACGCCGGCACCAACCGCCTGTACTTCAAGCCCAATGCCGACTTCAACGGCACGGCCACGCTGACCATCCGCGCCTGGGACCAGAGCAACGTCGCCACCCAGGCCAACGGTTCCCGGGCCAACGTCTCCGTCAACGGCGGGACGACAGCCTACTCCAGCGCCACCGACACCGCGGCCATCACCGTCACGCCCGTGGCCGACATCGTGACGGACACGCTCACCACGGCGGAAGACACGCCCATCACCTTCGACCCGCTGGCCAACGACAGCTTCACCGCCGCCGACCGCATCATCACCTCGGTGGACGGCGTCGCCATCACGGCCGGCGGCCCGGCCGTGGCCGTGACCCACGGCACGCTGAGCCTGGCCGCCGACGGTCGCACGCTGACCTTCACGCCCGCCGCCGACTTCAACGGGGCGCAGTTCAGCTGGGCTTATACAGTCAAGTCCGGCGGTGTCACCGAGTCGAGCACGGCCACCAACCTGATCAAGATGACCGTGACGGCCGTCCCCGACGCGCCGCGCATCGACCTGGACACCGGCACGGCCGGCAGCGACAGCATGGTCGCCTACGACCAGATCTCGGTCGCCCTCGGTCCGGCGATCAGCGTCAGCGACCCGGACGGCGACAACATCGCCTCGATGACGGTCACGCTGGCCGGCGCCACGGCGGCCGACAGCCTGGCGCTGGCCTACAGCGTCACCGGCGTCAGCGGCAGCTACAACGCCGCCACCGGCGTGCTGACGCTCAGCACCACCAACGGCGTCTCCGGCAGCACGCCGGCGCAGTTCCAGACGGCCCTGCAGGCGGTGCGCTACACCTCGACATCCGCCTCCGCCGCGGCCCGCTCGATCACCGTGAGCGCGACCTCGGTCACCACGCCGACGGCCTCCAACCTCGCCACCGCCACCATCACGCCGCTGGACAGCGACGCCGACGGCGTGATCAACCGCATCGACATCGACGACGACAACGACGGCATCCTCGACGTCGTCGAGAGCCCGTACTCGACCGACGCGAGCATCGTCTACCCGGTCTACACCAGCTATCCGAAGTCGGACTTCCTGGGAACGTCCAAGGTCATCACCGGCACGCTGGGCTCGGTCGACTTCACGGTGACCTCCACCCAGCCGATGGCCACAACCGGAGCGATCTTTGGCAACAACGTATTCCCCGACGAGTTCGATGTGCCCGCGACCGGCACGGCCATCGCCAACGACAACGCCGCCACGCTGACCATCACCTTCTCGCAGCCGGTCACCAATCCGGTGATCATCCTGGCGTCCATCGGCCAGAGCGGCACCAGCGTGCCGGTGGAGTTCAGCGACCCGATCACACTGCTGTTCTCCCAGGGCATCACCGTCAACAGCGCAACCAGGATCACCGGCCAGGAAGGCTATGCCGTCGTGCAGCTGACGGGGACCTTCACCACCTTCTCGCTGCAGTACCTGGCCTCCGAGCACTGGGTCAACTTCGCCTTCGCCGCCCAGGCCGCACCCATGGTCAACCCCGACCGGGACGCCGACGGCGTTGCCGACCGGCTCGACCTGGACAGCGACAACGACGGCATCAGCGACAACGTGGAGGCCCAGTCCAGCACCAGCTTCAAGCCGGCCAGCGGCAAGGGCGCCGCGATGATCGACGCCGACCATGACGGCCTGGACGACCGCTACGACGCCAACACCGCCGACATGACCGCCGCGGCCAGCCAGGGCCTGACGCCGGTCAACACCTACGGCGGCTCGCAGGCCGATTACCTGGACGTCGACACCGACGGCGACGGGACCCTCGACATCGCCGAGCGCGGCGACGGCCAGCCCACCTCCATCACCTTGATGGCCGACACCGACCGCGACGGCCTGCTCGACATCTTCGAGCACGGCAGCGTCAACGATGGCTACAACGTCGACGACGGCGTCTTCAGCACCAGCGGCAGCGGCCTGACCAAGACGGTCACCACCGTCAACCTCGCCGACAGCGACAACGATACAGCCGACAACGGCAGCGACGCCCAGCCGCCCGGCATGGACTTCGACTGGCGCGACAACTTCGCCGGCGTCGCGCCGCCCCAGGCGCTGGACGACACGGTCACCGTCACCGAGGACACGACGCTCGCCGCCGGCGCCGCCAGCGGGCTGCTCGCCAACGACCTGCAGGCCCGCGGCGCTACCATCACCGCCGCCAGCTATGACAGCAACGGCGACGGCACGCCCGACACCGCCATCGCGATCGGCGTGACCACCACGATGCTGCGCAACGGCGTGGCCGTGGGCACGATCAGGATCAACGCGGACGGCAGCTACACCATCGTGCCGGCCGCCAACCTGGACACCGCGCTGCCGGTGGTCGCCTACACGATGAGCGCCCCCGGCGGCAGCAGCAGCGCCCGGATGAACATCGCCGTCACGCCGGTCAACGACGCGCCGGTGCTGGCCGACACCTCGCTGGACCTCTACGCCACCATGCCCAGCAACGGCGCGCCGAGCGGCGCGGTGGGCAACCTGGTGAGCGACCTGGCGGGCGGTATCAGCGACGTGGACACCGGCGCCGTCAAGGGCCTGGCGATCACCGGCTTCGACGCCAGCCAGGGCAAGCTCTGGTACTCGACCAACAACGGCGCCACCTGGATCGCGCTCACGTCGGCCAGCGATGCCGCCGCGCTGCTGCTGGCCGCGGACGGCAACACGCGGGTCTACTACCAGCCCAATGCCGGCATCATCGGCGACATCGCCAACGCGGTGACCGTGCGCGCCTGGGACCGCAGCAGCGGCACCGCCGGCGGCACCGCCAACGCCGGCGTCAACGGCGGCTCGACCGCCTTCTCCACCGCCACCGACACGATCGCCGTGCATGGCTCCAACACCGCGCCGCTGCTCAGCAGCACGCCGGTGCTCACGGCCGACCGTCTCGAGGACGACCCCGCGCCGGCGGGCGCCGTCGGCTCGCTGATCTCCGACTTCACCGTGGGCATCACCGACAACGATGCCGGCGCGAAGAAGGGCATCGCCGTCACCGCGCTGGACCAGAGCCACGGCATCTGGTGGTACACCACCGATGGCGGCACGACCTGGACCCAGGTCGGCACCGTTTCGTCCACCAGCGCGCTGCTGCTGGCCGACAACGGCAGCACCCGGCTGTACTTCCAGCCCGTCGCCGATTTCAACGGCAACGCCAGCAGCACCGCGCTGACCTTCAAGGCCTGGGACCAGACCTCAGGCGGCAACGGCCAGAAGGGCGACACCAGCATCTCCAGCGCCTTCTCCACGGGCAGCGATACGGTCTCGGTCAACGTGACGCCGGTGAACGACGCGCCGGTGCTGGTGGACGTGAACCGCACGATCATCAGCGTGAGCGAGGATTCCGCCGCCCCGGCCGGCAGCGGCTTCGGCACCGCGCTGACGACCATCGCCAGCCTGCACCTGACCGACACCGGCATCACCGACGTGGACAGCGGCTCGCTGCGCGGCATCGCCATCACCGCCGCCGACTCGACCAACGGCACCTGGTGGTACACGCTGGACGGCGGCACCACCTGGCAGCAGGTGGGCACGGTCTCCGACACCAACGCGCTGCTGCTCACCTGCGCCAGCAGCACCAAGCTCTACTTCCAGCCCAAGCCGGACTACAACGGCACGGCCACGCTCACCATCCGCGCCTGGGACCAGACCAGCGGCAGCAGCGGCGGCCGCGGCAATGCCAGCGTCAACGGCGGCACCACGGCCTTCTCGACCGCCACCGATGTGGTCACCGCGACCGTCACCTCGGTCACGGACATCGCGAACGACACGGTCACGACACCCGAGGACACGGTCAAGGTCTTCAGCCCGATCACCGGCAGCGGCGAGAGCGCCGGGGCCGACAGCTTCTCCAACCCCAACAAGCTGATCACCTCGATCGATGGCAAGGCCATCACCGCCGGCGGCCCGGCCGTGGCGGTGAACCACGGCACGATGAGCCTGGCCGCCGACGGCATCACGCTGAGCTTCACGCCGGATGCCAACTACAACAGCACGACGGCGATCAGCTGGGCCTACACGGTGCTCTCCGGCGGCGTTACCGAGTTCGGCACGATCAACATGACGGTGACATCGGTGCCCGACGCGCCGGCCATCGACCTGGACACCGGCAGCGCCGGCACCGGCTACGCGAGCAGCTACGACCAGGGCGCCGTGGCCATCGGCGGCGCCATCAGCGTCAGCGATGCGGACGGCGACAACATCGCCTCGATGACCATCACGCTGACCAACGCCACCGCGGCCGATCTGCTGAGCCTGAGCCAGACGGTCAACGGCATCACGGCCAGCTACGACGTCAACAGCGGCGTGCTGACGCTGACCGGCAGCGCGACGACGGCGGTCTATCAGTCGGCGCTGCAACTGGTGCGCTTCTCGACCACTTCGGGCAGCAGCGCAGCGCGCACGATCACCGTCGCGGCCACCTCCACCGCGGCACCCACGGCATCCAATGTGGCCACCGCCGTGCTGACGCCGATCGACACCGATGGCGACGGCGTCGCCAACGCCGCCGACATCGACGACGACAACGACGGCATCATCGACGACCTCGACGGCGTCTCCCCCAGCCTGGTGGGCAACTACATCGGCCCGACCTACTGGGACGTCTCCAGCGCCACCGTCACGAACGGCACGGTCACCTCGGGCTACTCGGCGATCGGCGCCGCCTTCGACGGCAACACGACGAGCTTCACCGTCTACGACCCGCTCGGCTACGACGCGGCAGGCAAGGTGCTGACGCAGCCGATGATCATCGGCGTCAATGCGCTGAATCCGCTGACGGTGGACAGCCTGTACCTGGCCCCCGATACCGGCGCCCAGGGCGACGGCCCTTACGACGTCGTGCTCAAGCTGTACGACGCCCAGGGCAAGCTGCTGGGCACCGAGAGCTTCAGCGGCCTGGACACGACACCGACCGGCTACACCACCTATGCGCTGAGCAAGACCTATGCGGGCGTGGCGCGGATGGAGCTGTGGGTCACCTCGATGTGGCCCGGCGGCGGCGCGAACACGGTGCAGATCCGCGAGATCGGCCTGGCCCTGAGCGCCGCTGGCGCGGCCAGGCTGGACACCGACGGCGACGGCATCGTCGACCGCCTCGATCTGGACAGCGACAACGACGGCATCCCCGACAACGTCGAGGCGCAGACCACGGCCGGCTACAAGCCGCCCAGCGGCCAGGGCGTGGCGATGATCGACGTCGACCACGACGGTCTGGATGATCGCTACGACGCCAACACGAGCAGCAAGGCGCCCGGCGCCAGCCAGGGCCTGACGCCCGTGGACACCGACGGTGACAGCAAGCCCGACTTTCAGGACACCGACAGCGACGGCGACGGCAAGCTCGACATCACCGAGCGCGGTGACGGCCAGCCGACCTCCGTCACCTCGACCACCGACACCGACCAGGACGGCCTGCTCGACATCTTCGAGCACGGCACGCCGAACGATGGCTTCAACGTCAACGACGGCTCGGTCACCAGCAGCGGCAGCGGGCTGACGGCCAGCGTCGTCAAGTTCAACCTCGCGGACACCGACGACGACATCGCCGACGACGGCCGCGACGCCAGCCCGCCCACGCGCGACCTCGACTACCGCGACAACGTCATCACCATCCTGGCGCCCGTCGCCGCGGACGACACGCTCGCCACCAGCGAAGACACCACGCTGAGCGCCAATGCCGCCGCCGGCCTGCTCGCCAACGACACGCTGCGCAGCGGCGCGACCATCGTCGCCATCAAGATCGACACCAACAACGACGGCACGCCGGATACGGCCATCACGATCGGCGCCGCCACCACCGTGCGCGACGCCGCCGGCCGCACCGCCGGCGCGCTGACCATCAACGCCGACGGCAGCTACAGCTTCGTCCCGGCGGCCGACTGGTACGGCTCGCTGCCGGCCATCTCGTACACGATCAGCAATGCCGGCGGCAGCAGCACGGCCAAGCTGACGATCAGCCTCAGCGCCGTGGCCGACATCGTGGCCGACACCGTCTCGGCCACCGAGGACACGCCGGTCAGCTTCAACCCGATCACCGGCGTTGGCGAGACTGCCGGTGCCGACAACTTCGAGGACAGCGGTCGCAAGATCACGCAGGTGGACGGCCAGGCCATCACGGCCGGCGGCGCCGCCATCACGCTGGCCAGCGGCGCGGGCACGGTGAGCCTCGCCGCCGACGGCAGCACGCTGACCTACACGCCCGCCGCCAACCTCAACGGCACGGTGAGCTTCGGCTACACGGTCACGGCCGGCGGCCTGACCGAGTCGTCCACGATCACGATCAACGTCGCCGCGGTGGACGACGCGCCGGTCAACACGCTGCCGGCCGCCTATGCCGTCAGCGAGGACGGCACGGTGCCGCTGATCGGCCTCTCGGTGGCCGACGTCGATGCCGGCAGCTCGACGATGACGGTCACGCTGACGGTCGCCTCGGGCACGCTGGCGGCCACGTCGGCGGCGGGGGTGACGGTCTCCGGCTCGGGCACCGGCACGCTGACGCTGAGCGGCACGCTGGCCAGCATCAACGCCTTCCTGCTCGCCACCGCGCCGGTCTTCAAGCCGGTGGCGGACTTCAACGGCACGGTGGCGTTGTCGATGGTCAGCTCCGACGGCACGCTCACCGACACCGACGGCAGCACGATCACCGTCGCCCCGGTGGCCGACATCGTCGCCGACCAGGTGTTGACCAACGAGGACACGGCGGTCACCTTCAACCCGATCAGCGGCAGCGGCGAGGTCTCGGGCGCCGACGGCTTCTCGAACCCCGGCCGCGCGATCACCGCGATCGACGGACAGGCCATCGCCGCGGGCGGCACGGTGGCCGTGGCCCACGGCAGCGTCACGCTCAATGCCGACGGCACGCTCACCTTCACGCCGGCGGCCAACTACAACGGCAGCGCCAGCTTCGGCTACACCGTCACCTCGAGCGGCGTGAGCGAGTCCTCGACGATCACCGTCACGATCGCGGCCGTCAACGATGCGCCGGTCAACACGCTGCCGGCCAGCTTCTCGGTGCTCGAGGACAGGACGCTGGTCCTCAGCGGCCTCGCCGTCACCGATGTGGACAGCGGCACGCTGACCGTCACGCTGACGGTGAGCTCGGGCACGCTGAGCGCCACGGCCGGCGGCGGCGTGACCGTGTCCGGCTCGGGCACGGCGGCGCTGGTGCTGACCGGCACGGTCACCGACCTGAACGCCTTCCTCGCCGGCCTGTCGTCGGCGCCCGTGTTCACGCCGCGGCCCGACTTCAACGGCATGGTCACGCTGCAGATGCTCAGCAGCGACGGCCAGGCCACCGATACCGACACGGGCTCGATCGCCGTCTTCGCGGTGGCCGACATCGTCGACGACCAGGTCAGCACCAGCGAGGACACGCCGGTCACCTTCGACCCGATCACCGGCGCCGGCGAGACCTCGGGCGCCGACAACTTCGAGGACACCGGCCGCAAGATCAGCGCGATCAACGGGCAGGCCGTCGTCGCCGGCAGCACCGTGACCGTGAGCAAGGGCACGGTCACGCTCAATGCAGATGGCACGCTGACCTTTACGCCCACCGCCAATGCCAACGGCAGTTCCACCTTCAGCTACACGGTGAGCGCCGGCGGCGTCACCGAGACGGCCAGCATCACCGTCACGATCGCCGCGGTGGACGACCCCTTCGTCAACGTGCTGCCGGCCAGCTACGCGGCCACCGAGGACGTGCCGCTGGCGCTGACCGGCCTGTCGGTCACCGACGCGGACGGCGACAACCCGGTGATCACGGTGACCCTCGCCGTCAGCTCGGGCACGCTGAGCGCCACTGGCCTGGCGGGCGTGACGGTGCAGAACTCCGGCACCGCATCGCTGACCCTGACCGGCACCCGCAGCGCGATCAACACCTTCCTCGGCGCCACGCCGCCGCTGTTCACGCCGGCCGCCGATGCCAACGGCGCGGTCACGCTGACGATGAGCAGCAGCGACGGCACGGCCGCCACCGCGGACACCGACCAGCGGACCATCACCATCGCCCCGGTGGCCGACATCGTGGCCGACCAGGTGAGCACCGACGAGGACACCAGCGTCGTCTTCAACCCGATCACCGGCAGTGGCGAGATCGCCGGCGCCGACAACTTCGAGGACGGCACCGCCCACATCACCGCGATCGCCGGCCAGGCGGTGACGCCGGGCAGCTCGGTCGCGGTGGCCAACGGCACCGTGACGCTGAACCTCGACGGCACGCTGAGCTTCGTGCCCACGGCCGATGCCAACGGCAGCTCGGTATTCAGCTACACCGTCACCGCCGGCGGCGTGACCGAGACGGCGAACATCACCGTCACGATCAAGGCCGTCAACGACGTGCCGGTGAACACGCTGCCCGCCAGCTACACGGTTGCCGAGGACGTGCCGCTGGCGCTCGCCGGCCTCTCGGTGGCCGATCCGGACGCCGGCCCGATGACGCTGAGCCTGGCCCTTACGTCGGGCACGCTGAGCGCCACCTCGGGCGGCGGCGTGGTCGTCGCCGGCTCGGGCACGGCCGCCCTGACGCTGACCGGCACCCGCGCCGACATCGACGCCTTCCTCGCCGCCACGGCGCCGGTGTTCACGCCGGTGGCCGATTACAACGGCGACGTCACGCTGCAGATGATCAGCGACGACGGCACCGCGCAGGACAGCGACAGCATCGCCATCCACATCACGCCGGTGGCGGACATCGTGGCCGACCAGGTCGCCACCAACGAAGACACGACGCTCACCTTCGACGCCCTGGCCAACGACAGCTTCGAGAACCCCGCCCGCAAGATCAGCGCGATCGACGGGCAGACGATCACCGCCGGCGGGCCGGCCGTCGCGGTGGCCGGCGGCGCGGTCAAGCTGAACACCGACGGCACGCTGAGCTTCTCGCCCACGCCGGACAGCAGCGGCACCAGCAGCTTCAGCTACACCGTCAGCTCGGGCGGCGTGACCGAGACGGCCACGGTGACCGTGACGGTCAACGCCGTCAACGACGCGCCGGTGCTGGCCGATACCGCGCTGGCGCTGGGCACGATCGCCGAGGACAGCGGCATCCCGACCGGCGCCATGGGCACGGCCGTCTCCGCGCTGACCGGCGGCATCACCGACGTGGACGGCAGCGGCCTCGGCATCGCCATCGTCGGCGCCGACACCACGCACGGCACCCTCTACTACTCGACCGACGACGGCGCCACCTGGACCGCGCTGCCGGCCGTCTCCAACGGCAGCGCGCTGCTGCTCTCGGCGGCCGGCGGCCGCATCGCCTTCGTGCCCACGACCGACTACAACGGCAGCCTCGCCAGCGCGCTGACGATACGCGCCTGGGATGGCAGCAGCGGCACGTCCGGCGGCACCGCGGACACCGGCAGCGGCGGCGGCAGCAGCGCTTTCTCCAGCACCACCGACACGGTGGCGCTGACGGTGACGCCGGTGGTGGACATCGTCGACGACACGGTCACCACGGCGGAGGACACGCCGGTCAGCTTCAACGTGCTGGCCAACGACACGTTCGAGAACAGCGGCGCCTACGTCAGCGCGGTGACCCAGCCGGCGGCGGCCGGCACCGTCAGCTTCCTGCCCGACGGCACGGTCACCTTCACGCCGGCCGCCAACTTCAACGGCGACGCGAGCTTCAGCTACACCGTCACCTCCGGCGGCGTGACCGAGTCGGCCACGGTGACGATCCACGTGACGCCGGTGGCTGACCCGGTCGAGGTCAGCGGCCTCGGCGACGGGCCGGACGGCACGACCGACGCGGCGGTGTACGAGTCCGCGCTGGCCGGCGGCACCGATGCCGGCAGCGGCAAGGACGTGGCCGACGGCAGCTTCGACGTCGGCCCCGCGGCCAACCTGGCCAGCCTCACCATCGGCAACTCGCCCGCGCTCACGCCGGCGCTGCTGGCGGCGGCCAGCGAGGCCACGCCGATCACCATCGCCGGCGCGCACGGCACGCTGGAGATCATCGGCTACGACGCGCGGACCGGCGTGCTCAGCTATCGCTACACGCTGACCGGCGCGGTGGACCACAGCGGCGGCATCGTCAACGACAGCTTCCTGATCAGCACGACCGATGCGGACGGCACCGTCACCGCCAATGCCGGCACGCTGGCGCTGCGCATCGTGGACGACACGCCGCAGGCGCAGGCCGACCGCGACGACATGATCAACATCCCGCTGCAGCCCAGCAGCACCGCCAGCGGCAACGTGCTGACCGGCAGCGGCGGCACCGACCCGAACAGCAGCGACGGCACGGCCGACATCGCCGGCGCCGACGGCGATCTGAAGGTCGCCGGCGTGGTGGCCGGCGACACCGGCGCGCCATCGAGCGGCGGCGTCGGCAGCGCCATCGCCGGTCAGTACGGCGACCTGGTCCTGCAGGCCGACGGCAGCTACACCTACTCGCCGCACTTCCTCGACCCGCTGGTGCAGAACATCACGCCCGGCGGCCACCTGACCGACGTCTTCACCTACACCGCCACCGACCACGACGGCAGCACCAGCACCACCACGATCAGCTTCCAGATCGTCGCCATCCCGGCCGTGGTGGGCACGACCGGCACCGTCATCGACGAGGCGGACCTGCCCGGCGGCACCCAGTCGGACGGCGGCCCGGCGCTGGTGGACGGCCAGTTCGGCGTGGTGCTGAACCCGCTGTACCCGCTGGCCGAACTGGTCTTCGGCACCACCCACTTCACGCTGGCCGAACTGCTCAACTTCCACGACGACAGCCCCTCGCAGGGCATCCCGATGGGGCAGGGCATCCTGACGATCACCGGCTACGACCAGGGCGTCGTCAACGCCAACGGCATCCTGGTCGGCACGGTGCATTTCACCTACCAGCTGACCGGCGCGGCGAACAACAGCGCGGGTGCCGTGACCGACAGCATCCCGATCACGCTGAAGGACATACTCGGCAACAGCACGCTGGATTTCCCGAAGCAACTGACGATCGAGATCGTCGACGACAGCCCGCAGGCGCGGCCCGATACGGCCGACGTGGACGAGGGCGGCGCCGCGGTGAGCGGCAACGTGGTGGCCAACGACGCGATAGGCGCCGATGGCGCGGTGGCGGGCGGGCCGGTGACCGGCGTGGCCGCGGGCGGCACGGCGGCGGCGGGCCATGTGGGCAGCGACGTGGCCGGCGCCTACGGCACGCTGGTGATGGGCGCCGACGGCCACTACAGCTACACGCTGGACCCGGACGATCCGTCCGTGCAGGCGCTGGCCGCCGGCCAGACGCTGACCGACGTCTTCACCTACGAGATCACCGATGCCGACGGCGATGTCTCCTCGACCACGCTGACCGTCACGATCCACGGCGTCAACGACGCGCCGGTCAACACGCTGCCCGCGCAGTACGTCGCCACCGAGGACGTGCCGCTGACGCTGGACGGCCTGTCGATCAGCGACGTCGATGCCGGCGACTCCGTGCTCACGCTGACCCTGCAGGTGGACTTCGGCCAGCTGCATGGCGAGGCCGGCGCCGGCGTCACGATCAGCGGTGACGGCACGACCACGCTGGTGCTGCAAGGCACGCTGGCCGACCTGCAGGCCTGGCTCGCCGCCACGCCGCCGACCTACGTGCCGGTGGGCGATTTCCATGGCGACATGCCCTTGTCCATGGTCACGCGCGACGACAGCGGCGGCGTCGCCAGCGACGACATCCTGATCCACATCCAGCCGGTGCAGGATGCCTTCGACGACACGGCGCAGACCGACGAGGACCACACGCTCGTCATCGCCCCGCTGGCCAACGACACCTTCTCGAATCCGGCCGCGCAGATCACCGCGATCGACGGCATCGCGATCGCGGTCGGCGGCGGCCCGGTGCGGGTCTCGAAGGGTGAGGTGACGCTGAACGCGGACGGCACGCTGACCTATGTGCCCGATGCCGATGCCAACGGCGTGGCGGTGTTCGAATACACGGTCAGCTCGGGCGGCGATGTCGAGTCCGCCAATATCACCGTCACGATCCGGGCCATTGACGATGCGCCGGTCAACACGCTGCCGGCGGGCGGCTATAGCGCCGCCGAGGATTCGCGGCTGCCGCTGGAGGGCCTCTCCGTGGCCGACGTGGATGCCAGCGGGCCGATCACGGTGACGCTGCATGTGGAAGCGGGCACGCTGGCCGCGCTGTCCGGCAACGGCGTCACCGTCAGCGGCTCGCGCACGGACACGCTGGTGCTGACCGGCTCGCTGGACGACATCAATGCCTTCCTGGCCGCAAACGCGCCGCTGTACCTGCCGGTCGACGATTTCAACGGCAGCGTGCTGCTGACGATGACCAGCGACGACGGCGAGCTGAGCGACGTCGACACCCGCACGATCACGATCGCCCCGGTGGCCGACATCGCCGACGACACCGTCAGCACCGACGAGGACACGCCGCTCACCTTCAACCCGCTGGACAACGACAGCTTCAGCAACGCCGACGCGGCGATCACCGCGATCGACGGCCAGCCGATCAGCGTCGGCGTGCCGCTGACGCTGGCGCACGGCACGGTGACGCTCAACGACGACGGCACGCTGACCTTCGCCCCGGCCGCGAACTACAACGGCCCGATGGACTTCGAGTACACGGTCACGTCCGGCGGTACGCAGGAGACGGCGACGATCCACCTCAGCGTCGATGCCGTCAACGATGTGCCGGTGCTGGGCGATCCGTCGGTGCCGGGACAGGGCCTCGATCCGGCGACCGGCACGTACTCGGGAACGATCGATGAGGACACCGCCTTCACCGGCCGGATCGGCGCCAGCGATGCGGATGGCGATGCGCTGAGCTACACCGAGACGACAGCGGCATCCCACGGCACCGTCAGCATCGCCGCCGATGGCTCCTACACCTACACGCCCACGGCGGACTTCAACGGCGCGGACAGCTTCGTTGTCACCGTCAGCGACGGCCATGGCGGCATGGTGCAGGCGACGGTCAAGGTCGGCGTCAATGCGGTCGCCGATGTCGCTTCCGACGCGGTCACCACGGACGAGGATACGCCGGTCACATTCAACGTGTTGGCCAACGACAGCTTCGAGAACAGTGGTGCCGTGGTCACGTCGATCACGCAGCCGGCCGCTGGCGGCATGGTCAGCTTCGCCGCCGACGGCACGATGACGTTCACGCCGGCAGCGAACTTCAACGGCAGTACGACGTTCAGCTACACCGTGACCTCCGGCGGTGTGACCGAGACGGCCACCGTCACGATCAACGTCACCGCGGTCAACGATGTGCCGGTCCTCAACGACCCGGGAACACCGGGCCAGACC
>NZ_LYVQ01000162.1 GCF_001984095.1 Pelomonas sp. KK5 | reverse complement strand
GGTATTGAACAGGGACGAGCGGCGCTTGATGCCATGGACCTCGTAACCCTTGTTGAGCAGCAGTTCGGCGAGGTAGGCGCCGTCCTGACCGGTGACGCCGGTGATCAGCGCGACTTTGCGATTGGACATAGGTGGTGTGCAGGTTGCGGGCTGGACGCAGTAGTCGCCCAAGAGTCAATTGAGGAAGGATGCGGTGGCGTAGGTCTTGCGAAT
The DNA here is from genome assembly GCF_001984095.1 of Pelomonas sp. KK5. Classification (GTDB taxonomy): domain Bacteria; phylum Pseudomonadota; class Gammaproteobacteria; order Burkholderiales; family Burkholderiaceae_C; genus KK5. The sequence continues at coordinate 14,624 of NZ_LYVQ01000162.1, read as the reverse complement.
GCCTTCCGCGAGTGGTGTGGCGGCCTTCCACCCCAGCCTGGCCAGGCGGCTGACGTCGAGCAGCTTGCGCGGCGTCCCGTCAGGCTTGCTTGCATCGAAGACGATGCGGCCGGAGAAGCCCACGATATGCATGATCTGCTCGGCCAGTTCTCGGATGGTGACATCGCTGCCAGTGCCGATGTTCAGCAGGGGGCCACCATAGCCGCGCTCCATCAGGAACACGCAGGCATCAGCGAGATCCTCGACGTAGAGAAACTCCCGTCGTGGTGAGCCGCTGCCCCAAACCACAAGTTCCTGTTGGCCACCCTGCTTTGCTTCATGAGCCTTGCGCATCAGCGCCGGCAGGACATGGCTATTGGCCAGGTCGTAGTTGTCGTTTGGGCCGTAGAGATTGGTCGGCATGACGCTGACGTATTCCCTGCCAAACTGGCGGTTGTAGCTTTCGGCGAGCTTGATGCCGGCAATCTTTGCAATGGCGTACGGCTCATTCGTGGGTTCGAGCGGGCCGGTCAGGAGGCTGTCTTCCTGGATGGGCTGACTGCAGTCGCGTGGGTAGATGCAGCTCGATCCGAGGAACATCAGCCGTTGAACGCCGGCCAGATGGGCGCCATTGATCAGATTGCCCTCGATCATTAGGTTCTGATAAAGGAAGTCCGCGCGATAGAGATTGTTCGCCTGTATGCCGCCGACCTTGGCCGCGGCAATGAAGATGTAGTCAGGCCGCTCGCGCCCCAGAAACTCCCGAACTGCATGCTGGTTCGTGAGATCAAGTTCGCTGCGGCTGCGCGTGAGGATGTTGGTATAGCCGGCCTGCTGCAGGCGACGAACGATCGCGCTGCCGACCATGCCGCGGTGACCCGTCACGAAGATCTTGGAATCTCTATTCATGAGTTCGACTTGTCATTGGCGAGTTCTTGACGCAGGTTGGCGATTTCACCCTGCAGCAGTTCGAACTCCCGTTCTTTGCGTTCCAGGAACGCCCTTGCCAATCGCAACTTGGCCGCGGCGCCACTGGGCGTCAGCAGATAGCTGTAGGCAAGTTTGTTGTCGGCGCGCCGAAAGTTGTTCACCTTGACCCAGCCGCGATCTATGACTGCTCGCAGGCAGTAGTTGATCTTTCCGACGCTGACACCGAGCTGGTTTGCAAGCGCTCGTTGGCTTGCCGGGCGCTGTTCTGCAATTTTCTGCAGCAATTCGTAGTCAAGGTCGCTGGGCGAGTCCATGTTGTTCACATTGTCCGTTCAACGATTGAACGGGTGGACTATACCCGAGGCCTGCTGAGCGCCCCTCCTCGTCGTTGCCGGCTCCCGGCTAACAGCGGGTGCCGCTTGGCGTGTCGATCAGCTACCAGGCCTTGCGGAGGCGTTCGATCTTGCTCGCGCGAGCTGGGTCGCCCTGCGCGCGGCTCCACAGGAGTTGGCACAGGAAGTAGAGAGCAAGGGCGACGCCGGTGCCGGCGGCGGCGGCGATCGCCAGGGCTGCGCGCTTGGGCTTGGTCTTGCGCTCGGGGGGCGTTGCCACGTCGACCACCTGCAATGGCCCACCTTCGCGACTTTCATCCAGGCGGGCGGCTTCGTACTGCTTGGAGAACAGCTCGTACAAGGCCTCCTGGTACTTGAATTCTCTGTAGCGGCCGATGTAGTCGGCGTCTTCCTTGGGCTCCGTGGTCGTTCGCTCCATTCGTTCCAATTGGGACTTCAGCGCCGCGAGCAGGGCCGTCTGTTGCTGAACTTCCGGGGCGCCGTCGGCCAGCGAACGTCGCATCGTCTGCAACTTGACCTCGGCGGTAGTCGCTTCTGCTTTCAGCCGGGCAAAGCCCTCGGCTGCGGCCTTGGGCTCGGTTTTCAGCGCGTTGCTGTTGAAGCCGCTGGCCTGCAATGCCTGCTGGGCCTCGGCCAAATTGAGTTTCGTGCGCTTGACCTCGTTCTCGAAGAAGACTCGCCGCTGCTGCGCTTCGGTCAGCGCAAGGGTGGCGGTGAGGCGACGCAATTCCTCCACGTACTGATTGGCCATCGCGGCAGCGACGTCCGGGTTGGAGGCGTCAGCCTCCAGTGTGATCAGCCCGTCCTTCTTGCCGAGTGTGATGCGAACGTTGCTCTCGAGTTCCCGTTGGGCGAGGAAGCGATACTTGACTTCGTAGACCTCCATCAGCTTGAAGCGATCGATGATTCGATCCTTGATGTTGGCGCTTTGCATCAACGCGACGTACTGATCACCAGGCGTCTTGACGCTGCCTCCGGCCAGTCCAGCCAGGGCGCCGAGGGAAGCAATGGCGGACACGGCCGAAGACTGTTGCTGTTGCGGGGGCAGGAACACCGTCCTGGCGGTATAGGTCGGCGTCAGCAGGAAGCTGATGCCCAAGGTCACCACGCCCACGACCAGCGGAGCGATGACCAGCACCCGCCAACGCTTCGCCAGTGCGGTGGCGAGGTCGAGTATGTCGATGTCGTCTTCGTTCCGGGAATCGAGGCCGTGTTCCGTCAAGCGATTGTCTGAAATTTGCATGATCGAGTGGTCGCTGGCGGCGAGATCAATTCTTCAGCGTCTGCAGCGCAGCAGCGCCCAGGCCGAACTGATAAAGGATCTGCGTCCACTGCTGTGCGGACTGTACGAACGTGGTCTTGTCCAGTTCCTCCGGAACGAAAATCGTATCGCCGGGTAGCGCGGAGAGATGTTCGATGCCGGAACCCACACCAAGCCAGCCGCTGTTGGATTGGCGGGCGCTCACCACGCTGCCGTTGGCACGCACGACGAAGATGCTGTCCGTATCGGCGCCGCGCTTGGTCCCCCCGGCCTGCTTCATCACGTCATTCAGGGTACCGCCCGGTGGCAGGAGGTAGCTGCCGGCATTGAAGACGCTGCCGAAGACGCCGACCGTCGTCGGGCGTCCCGGGATGCTGACCCGGTCGCCGTCCTCGACCACCAGGCGGGGCAGGTCGCTGCCACGTGGGTCAAGCTGCAACACGACGCGGCCGGTCGGGCGCACGCTGCGCAGTCGCTCGATCAGACGGGATGTGCCTGCGGCGCGTTGCGTCTGCGCCGAGGCTTCGTCGGCTGTCAGTGCCCGCTGCGTCGAGGTCTGCCGCGTGAAGTCAGTCTCCAGATCGCGCAGCGCACGATCATAGTTTTCCTGCTGCTGCTTGCGCACGCTTTCCCGCGAGAAGTCGGTGCCGAAGACGTACGCCTGGGGCGTCAAGCCGCCAGCAGCCTGGAGCGCGTCCTGCAATGTGCTGGTAGGCGCGAGCAGGTAATCGCCTGGCCGCAGGACCTCACCTTCGACGCGCACGCGCTTGAACTGGCGATCCTGCGCCAGCGTGGCGTCGACGGCGCTGAATGCGCGTAGGACGTCGCCGTTTTCGACAGGTGCCTGCGTCTGCTTCGGCAGATCCAGTTGAACGATGCGCCGGTCGTTGCGGTCGCTGAGGCGCTCGACGGCAACACGACTGCGGTCCGCGACGGCACTGAAGCCGCCAGCCATCGCCAGCACATCTGCGACGGTTTCACCTGGCTTGAGCTCCACGATACTGGCCTTGTTGACGCTGCCCAACACGGCTGCCTGGGGGCCTACAGGCCCGATATAGATCACGTCTTCGGCCTGCAGCGGCAGGTCGGCAGCCTTCTCGCCGCGCAGCAGGAGGTCATAAATGTCGAAGCGCGAGACCGTCTTGCCGCCGCGGCGCAGTTCGATCTGGCGGAAGCTGCCGGCCGCGGAGGGGCCGCCGGCCTGCATCAGGCCGTTGACGATCGTCGACAGGCTGCTCACCGTGTAGGGACCAGGCCGTGGCGTGAAGCCTGTAACGTAGATACGGAAGCTGCGCAGGCGACCAAGAGCCGTGCTGACCTGGAAGTTCTTGAACACTTGGCCGACGCGTGCGCGCACCGCGTCGTTGAGCTGGCCGTAGCTCATGCCTGCCACCATGATGGGGCCGATGCGAGGGATGTTGATGCGCCCGACGCGGTCGACCACCAGGCGAAGATCTGCGTCGATCGAGCCCCAGATCGTGACCTGCACCTCATCGCCGATGCCCAGGACGTAGTCTTCGCCGACGGCGCGGGGTGGTTCGCTGTTGTTGCTGGTGCTGCCGCCGTCCAGCATCAGGTCGGCGCCGAGGCGCCGCACGAGCAGTGGCGGGCGGGTGTCCGCGGCTCCGGCCAAGGGCGCGCGCTGAGGGCCCACGTAGTCCGTGATATCCAGCCCCAACTGCTTGTTGACATAGAGCTCGAACTCGCCCGGCTGATATGGGGTTGGGCGCTGTTGAGGGCGCCTTGTATCGGTCTGCTGGCGTTCCTCATCCGCATTGCGCGTACGGTCGCCCATGGTGCCTTGCACCGGAGCGAGCAGGCGCATCGGGCTGACGCTTTGGGTATCGTCCGGCTCGGCAGCCTGCGACGCACCGATGCCCAGACTCAGTACCAGCGCGGTAGTTGCGGCGGCAAACCTACGCGTCCGCAAGAGGACGCTTGGCGCGGGCGCCCCCAGGTTGCTGGCCGTGCCAGCATCGAAGATGTCGTTCATGAAGTTGCAGGAGCGGGCGGCATGGAAGCCACCGGATTCGACAGTGCGCGCATTCTATGGTCTGCGCCGTGACGACCATGGCGGAAGTCGATTCGTGCTTGCAGCGCCGCACGCCGCGGTGACCTTGGCGCGTATGGGCACTAGGTACACTCGCGCGATGCTCGCCCTGATGTTGTCCTTCTTTGTCTCTCTGCTGGTCAGCCTGATCGTCATCCGATCCTCGCACCGGCATGGCCATCTTTCGGCCGATGGCGACTTCTCCGGCCCGCAGAAGTTCCACGCCCGCCCCGTGCCCCGCATCGGCGGGCTCGGCATCTATCTGGGCCTGATAGCGACCGCTTTGGTCGCCTGGCTCAAGGGCCCGCGCGAGTTGAATCTCGGCTTGCCCCTCCTTCTCCTCTGCAGCCTCCCCGCCTTCGGCTCCGGCCTTATCGAGGACCTGACCAAGAAGGTCTCTCCTCGCGAGCGCCTGATCGCCACCGCCATCGCTGCCGCCATCGCCTTCTTCGTCCTCGACGCCCGCATCGACCATGTCGACATCGTCGGCCTCGACTGGCTGCTGGCCTTCCCGGCGATCTCCTTCGTGATGACCATCGTCGCCGGTGCCGGCCTGGCCAATGCGGTCAACATCATCGACGGCTTCAACGGTCTGGCCTCGATGTGCGTGGCGCTGATGCTGCTGGCGCTCGGCTATGTCGCCTACCAGGTGGGTGATGCCGAACTGGCCTTCTGGGCACTCGCGGGCATCGGCGGAGTGCTGGGCCTGTTCGTCTGGAACTTCCCGGCCGGCCTGATCTTCCTCGGCGACGGCGGCGCCTACTTCCTCGGCTTCCTGCTGGCCGAAGTCAGCATCCTGCTGGTCAAGCGGCATCCGGAGGTGTCGCCGCTGTTTGCGCTCCTGGTCTGCATCTATCCGGTCTTCGAGACGCTGTTCTCGATCTACCGCCGCCGCTTCATCCGCGCCACGCCGCCGGGACTGCCCGACGGCATCCACCTCCACTCGCTGATCTACCGGCGCCTGATGCGCTGGGCGATGGGCGCACGCGATGCGCGCACACTGACGCGTCGCAACTCGTTCACCGCGCCATATCTCTGGATGCTGTGCATCACCTCGCTCATCCCTGCCGTGCTGTTCTGGGATTCCACCCCGGCGCTGCTGGCCTTCCTGGTGCTGTTCGGCCTTTCCTATGTCGGTCTGTACTGGCGCATCGTCCGCTTCCGTACGCCGCGTTGGATGGTCTTGAAACGCAGCCGCGATGCGGCACACCGCAGGCTCGCAAGTCCGGGTAAACACGAGTGATTCAGGGCCTGGGCGATAATCCCGCCCCATGACCGAATCTTCGACCCCCACCGCGGCGCCGGCCCGCTTCGACACGCTGGCCCTCGACGCCAAGCTGCTGCGCGCCGTTTCCGACTCCGGCTACGCCACGATGACGCCGATCCAGGCCAAGGCGATTCCGATCGTCCTGGAGGGGCGCGACGTGATGGGTGCCGCGCAGACCGGCACGGGCAAGACGGCCGCCTTCTCGATCCCGCTGCTGCAGCGCATGCTCAAGCACGAGAACGCCAGCGCCTCGCCCGCCCGGCATCCGGTGAGGGCTGTCGTTATTGCACCCACCCGTGAATTGGCAGACCAGGTCGCCAACAACGTGCGTGCCTACGCCAAGCACACGAATCTGCGCGTGGCCTGCGTGTTCGGCGGCATCGACATGAAGCCGCAGACGCTGCAGCTGAAGGCGGGTGTCGAAGTGCTGATCGCCACGCCGGGCCGCCTGCTGGACCACATCGAGGCGAAGAACTGCGTGCTGAACCAGGTCGAGTACGTGGTGCTCGACGAGGCTGACCGCATGCTGGACATCGGCTTTCTGCCCGATCTGCAGCGCATCCTGTCCTACCTGCCCAAGGCCCGGCAGACGCTGTTGTTCTCGGCCACCTTCTCGCCCGAGATCAAGCGCCTGGCCCAGAGCTATCTGCAGGACCCGGTCTTCGTCGAGGTGGCGCGCCCGAACGCCACGGCCACCAACGTCGAGCAGCTGTTCTACAGCGTCGAGGACGAGGACAAGCGCAACGCGATCAAGCAGATCATCCGCGAGCGCAGCATTACCCAGGCGATCGTGTTCGGCAACTCCAAGCTGGGCGTCGCCCGCCTGGCCCGTGCCTTCGAGCGCGACGGCCTGCGTACCGCGGCGCTGCACGGCGACAAGTCCCAGGACGAACGCCTGAAGTCGCTGGACGCCTTCAAGCGCGGGGAAGTGGACCTGCTGGTCGCCACCGACGTGGCCGCCCGCGGCCTGGACATCGCCGACCTGCCGGCGGTCTTCAACTATGACGTGCCCTTCAACGCCGAGGACTATGTCCACCGCATCGGCCGCACCGGCCGGGCCGGCGCTTCGGGCATCGCCGTCACGCTGGTCGCCCGATCGGATGCGCGCCTGGTGGCCGACATCGAGAAGCTGATCAAGCGCAAGATCGAGCTTGAGCCGATGGAGATCGAGCAGGAGCGCCGCGAGCGCCGTCCGCGACGTGAATTCGATGCCCCGTCGGCTCCGCGCCCGGCAGAAAGCGTGGCCGCACCGCGCCCTTCCTATCGCCCGCCGGCCGCTCCGCGCGATCCGTTCTTCGACAAGCCCTACGAATCCAGCAAGACCGAAGGCGAGCTCCCGGCCTGGGACAAGAGCCACGGTGCGCAAGTCAATGCCCCGAAGGGTCTGTCCAGCTACATCAAGCCGAAGAAGAAGGTGGCGGCGCTGTTCGGTGCCAAGGTGCCGGCGTCCTCGACGACCTGATCGAGCCCTTCCAGCTCAGGCCAGCAGCGCGAACACCGCCGGGATCTTGTCCGGCAGGCTCGCGCCGTTCTCTTTTTTCCTCCACTGCGCCACGCTCATGCTGCGGGTCCAGCCCTGCGGCACGCTCAGGCCGCAGCTGATCGAGAGTCGGGTCTGTGGCTTCAGCGCTGCCAGCAGCGCCTGCAGCAGCGCGCCGTTGCGATAGGGCGTCTCGATCATCAGCTGCGTCTGCTGTTGGCGGGCCGACAGCGCCTCCAACTCGCGGATCCTCGCCGTGCGCGCCGCTGCGTCGACCGGCAGGTAGCCGACGAAGGCGAAGCTCTGGCCGTTCAGGCCGCTGGCCGCCAGGGCCATGAGAAGCGAGCTGGGGCCGGCGTGCGGCACCACCTCGACGCCGGCCGCATGGGCGGCTGCCACCAGCTGCGCGCCGGGATCGGCGATGGCCGGCAGCCCGGCCTCCGAGATCAGCCCGACGTCATGGCCGGCCAGCGCCGGAGCCAGCAAGGCCTGCCAGGCGGCGGCCATGTCGGTGTCCGCCTTGCCCTTCGGTGCGCGCGGCAGTTCCCTGATGTCCTGCTCCTGGACCGGCCTGGCCAGCGGCTGCAGTGCATCCACGCGCTTCAGGAAGGCCCGGGTCGTCTTGGCGTTCTCGGCAGCCCAGTAGGTGAGGCGCGCGGCGGTTTCGATCACCTGCTGGGGCAGCACCTCGCGCAGGTCGCCGGCGGCGCCTTCGATGCCGAAGTCCAGCGTGTTCGGGATCAGGTGCAGACGGCCGCGGCTCATGCCTGAGCCCGCAGTGGATCGATGCCGGCGGCACGCAGCATGGCGCTGGTGCGGATCAGCGGCAGGCCGACCAGGGCGGTCGGGTCGTCCGATTCGATCGCTTCCAGCAGCGCGATGCCCAGCGTCTCCGACTTGGCGCTGCCGGCGCAGTCGTAGGGCTGCTCGGCGTGCAGGTAACTTTCTATTTCAGCGTCATCGAGCCGACGGAAGCGCACCCGGACCGGTGCCAGCTGCTGCTGCACGAAGCCGGTCGAGGCGCGTACGACGGCGACGGCGGTCTGGAACACGACGGTCCGTCCGCTCATCGCGCGCAACTGGTCGACTGCGCGCTCGTGCGTGCCGGGCTTGCCGATCGGCGTGCCGTCCAGGTCGGCCACCTGGTCCGAGCCGATCACGACGGCATCGGGGAACCGCGCGGCCACGGCCTGTGCCTTGGCCAGCGCCAGGCGCACGGCCAGGGCTGCCGGCGTCTCGCCGGGCTGTGGTGTCTCGTCGACCTCCGGCGAGGCGACAGTGAAGCTCAGACGCAGCCGCTCGAGCAGTTCGCGGCGGTAGCGCGAGGTCGAGCCGAGGACGAGGTTCGGGCGGTCGGAAATGGACATCGCGGAATTCTGACACCCTTACACTTCGGCCCATGAAGAAGCGCGTATTCGTCCCCGAGAAGCTGGATGTGGAGAACTTCGTCAAGGACGAGGCCGAGCTCGCAGGCGCCTGGCCTGCCGCCAGCCTGGAGCGCCTGGCAGATGCGGCGGCGCCCGAGCAGCCGGCGACCGGCTGGCCGGCGGTCAACTGGTCGCTGAAGGGTGAGTTGCGGGAGCAGCGCCGCGCCGAGCCGCAGTTGTGGATGCAGGTCGAGGCTGACGCCGAGGTTCAGCTGACCTGCCAGCGCTGCCTGAAGCCGGTGCCGGAACGCGTCGAGGTCTCGCGCTGGTTCCATTTCGTCGGCACGGAGGACGAGGCAGCCACCCTCGATGCCGACAGCGAGGACGACGTGCTCGCGTTGCCCCGCCACCTCGACGCCCGCGAGCTGATCGAGGACGAACTGCTGCTGGGGCTGCCGCTGGTGCCGCGTCACGAGGAATGCCCGGAGCCGCTGGCCGCGCCTGCCGAGTCGGACGAGGAAGAGGAGCCTTTCGATGAGCGGCCAAACCCGTTCGCCAAGCTGGCCGCCCTGAAAAAGGAGCCAGGCGGCACTTCGTAAAAACCAGGGGGTGTGCTACACTCGCGGGCTTTCCCCGGTTCGAGACTCAAAGTAGCGCGCCAATGCTTGGGCACTAGGCTTGGGCATTAGGCGGCTGGCGCATGGTGCGCATGAAGCTCGTGCACATCAATTGCGGCGTCCGGGAATGTTCTAGCCCGGACCCTTAGGAGAATTTCATGGCCGTTCAGCAAAACAAGAAGTCGCCTTCCAAGCGTGGCATGCACCGCTCGCACAACGCCCTGGTCACCCCGGGCACCGCGATCGAGCCGACCACCGGTGAAGTGCATCTGCGTCACCACATCAGCGCCACCGGTTTCTACCGTGGCCGCAAGGTCTTGAAGACCAAGGCTGACGCTTCCTGATCGACCTGGCGTTGCGTGCTGTCACCCGACAGCGCGCCGCTCGATCTGACCGTTAGACAAACACCCGGCCTGTACATGGTGCAGTGCCGGGTTTTTGCGTTTTTGCAAATTGTCTCGGGGCCGCGCGTAAAGTCGAAGCCGGCTCCGAACTTCTATCCGGCCTGCGCGCCGGCCTCGCACGATGACCGTTGAAGCCCGCACTGATGTGATCCGCATTGCCGTCGACTGCATGGGTGGCGATCACGGGCCATCGGTGACGCTGCCGGCCGCCCGGGCCTTCCTGGCGGCGCATCCGCGCGCGCAGCTGCTGCTGGTCGGCCTGCCCGAGGCGCTGGCGCCGGCGGCGCAGTGGGATCGCTGCACGCTGGTCCCCGCCTCGGAAGTCGTCGCGATGGACGACCCGATCGAGGTGGCGCTGCGGCGCAAGAAGCAGTCGTCGATGCGCGTGGCGATCAGCCAGCTCAAGAGCCTTGCCGATGCCGCGCCGGCCGCCGATGCCTGCGTCTCCGCCGGCAATACCGGCGCCTTGATGGCCGTGGCCCGCTACCTGCTGAAGACGGTGGATGGCATCGACCGCCCGGCCATCGCCACCGTCCTGCCGAACCAGAAGAACGGCTTCACGACGGTGCTCGATCTGGGTGCCAACGTGGACTGCACCGCCGAGCACCTGCTGCAGTTCGCCGTGATGGGCAGCGCGCTGGTCGCCGCCGTCGACGGCAAGGAAGACCCCAGCGTCGGCCTGCTGAACATCGGCGAGGAGATGATCAAGGGCAGCGAGACCATCAAGCGCGCCGGCGAGCTGCTGCGCCAGGCGGCGGCCGACGGGCACATGAACTTCCACGGCAATGTGGAAGGCAATGACATCTTCAAGGGCACGACGGACCTGGTCGTCTGCGACGGCTTCGTCGGCAACGTCGCGCTGAAGACGGCCGAGGGCGTGGCGACCATGCTCGGCGCGATGATCAAGGAAGAGTTTGGCCGCAGTTGGCTGACGAAGGCGACCGCAGTCATCGCATTGCCGGTGCTCAAGCGCTTCAAGGCGCGCATGGACCACCGCCGCTTCAATGGCGCGGCGCTGCTGGGCCTGCGCGGGCTGGTCTTCAAGAGCCACGGTTCGGCCGATGCCTTCGCCTTCGAGCAGGCTTTGAACAGAGCTTATGATGCGGCCCGCAACCGGCTGCTCGATCGTGTCCATGACCGCATCGTCGAGACGCTGCAGGCGCTGCCGGCCACTCCCGCCGGCGACGCATCGGTCAATGGAAACGGGGCGTTAGACGTCGCCCAGCAGACTGCATGAGCAACAGTTCCCCCCGCTACGCCCGCATCGTCGGGACCGGCAGCTACCTCCCTCCCCAACGCGTCAGCAATGCCGACCTGGCGGCGCGCCTGGCCAAGGACGATATCGAGACCTCGGACGAGTGGATCGTCGAGCGCACCGGCATCCGCTTCCGCCATTTCGCTGCCGACGACGTGACGTCCAGCGACCTGGCCCTGCCGGCCGCGCAAGCCGCGCTGGCGGCTGCCGGCATCACGGCCAGCGAGATCGACCTGATCGTCGTCGCCACCTCGACGCCGGACATGATCTTCCCGTCCACCGCCGCGCTGCTGCAGCAGAAGCTGGGCGTCCACGGCTGCGCGGCCTTCGACGTGCAGGCCGTCTGCTCCGGCTTCGTCTATGCGCTGACGGTGGCCGACGCGATGATCAAGACCGGTGCCGCCAGCAAGGCGCTGGTGGTCGGTGCCGAGGTGTTCTCGCGCATCCTCGACTTCAAGGACCGCACGACCTGCGTGCTGTTCGGCGACGGCGCCGGTGCCGTCGTGCTGGCCGCCAGCGAAACGCCCGGCATCATCGCCAGCGAACTGCATGCCGACGGCCGCCATGTGGACATCCTCTGCGTGCCCGGCAACGTGGCCGGCGGCAAGGTGCTCGGCGATCCCTTCCTGAAGATGGACGGCCAGGCCGTGTTCAAGCAGGCGGTCAGCGTGCTGGAGAAGGTGGCCCGCTCGGTGCTCGAGAAGGCCGGCCGCAGCGAGGCCGACATCGACTGGCTGATCCCGCACCAGGCCAATATCCGCATCATGCAGGGCACGGCCAAGAAGCTGAAGATGTCGCTGGACAAGCTGATCGCGACCGTCGACGAGCACGGCAACACGTCGGCAGCCTCGATCCCGCTGGCGCTGGACGTGGCGGTGCGCGACGGCCGCATCAAGCCGGGCGACACGGTGATGCTGGAAGGCGTCGGTGGCGGCTTCACCTGGGGTGCGGTGCTGCTCGACCTCTGAGTTATTCAACGAATCGGTATTTGAGAAAGCTATGAGCGCAAGCTTTGCATTCGTGTTCCCGGGCCAGGGTTCGCAGTCCGTCGGCATGCTGGACGCCTGGGGCGACCATCCCGCCGTGGCGGCCACGCTGGCCGAAGCTTCGGCCGCGCTGGGCGAGGACATCGGCGCCCTGATCAAGACGGGCCCGAAGGAACAACTGGACCTGACCACCAACACCCAGCCGGTGATGCTGACTGCCGGCATCGCCTGCTACCGCGCCTGGATCGCCGAGACCGGCCTGGTGCCCGTGGCCGCCGCCGGCCATTCGCTGGGCGAGTACACGGCGCTGGTCGCCTCCGGTGCGCTGAGCCTGGCTGACGCGCTGCCGCTGGTGCGCCTGCGCGCCCAGGCGATGCAGGAAGCGGTGCCGGTCGGCGCTGGCGCGATGTACGCGATCCTGGGCCTGGACGGCGAGGCCGTGCGCGAGGTGTGCAAGAAGGTTGCGGCCGATACGGGCGAGGTCGTCGAGGCCGTCAACTTCAATGACCCGAAGCAGACCGTGATCGCCGGCAGCAAGGCTGGCGCCGAAGCCGCCGCCGCCGCGCTGAAGGAAGCCGGCGCCAAGCGTGCGCTGCCGCTGTCGGTGTCTGCGCCTTTCCATTCGAGCCTGATGAAGCCGGCTGCAGAACGCCTGCGCGAGCGCCTGGCCTCGGTGAACTTCGGCGCCCAGGCCTTCCCGGTCGTCAACAACATCGACGTGGCCATCACCGATAACGCCGACGCGCTGCGCGATGCGCTGTACCGGCAGGCCTTCGGGCCGGTGCGCTGGGTCGAGGTGATCCAGGCGCTGAAGGCGCGCGGGCTCACGCACATCATCGAATGTGGTCCCGGCAAGGTGCTGGCCGGCATGGCCAAGCGCATCGACGGTGAACTGAGCAGCACCACGGTGCTGGACCCGGCCTCGCTGGCCGAGGCCAAGGCCCTGCTGCAGGCATAACGAGTTAGTTCCACACACCATGACTGATACCAAGCAAGTCGCCCTGGTCACCGGCGCCAGCCGCGGCATCGGCCGCGCGATCGCGCTGTCGCTGGCCGAGAAGGGCTTCACCGTCATCGGCACCGCGACGACCGAGTCCGGCGCCGCCGCCATCAACGAGGTGCTGGGGTCCTTCGGCGGCCGCGGCATCGCGCTGAACGTCAATGACCAGGCGGCGGCCGAAGCCGCCATCGACGCCATCGTGAAGGCCGACGGCGGTCTGCAGGTGCTGGTCAACAACGCCGGCATCACCCGCGACAACCTGTCCATGCGGATGAAGGACGACGAGTGGGATGCCGTGGTGGACACCAATCTGAAGGCCGTCTTCCGCATGAGCCGCGCCGTGATGCGCACGATGATGAAGCAGCGCTATGGCCGCATCGTCAACATCACCTCGGTGGTGGGTGCGTCCGGCAACGCGGGCCAGGCCAACTATGCGGCGGCCAAGGCCGGCGTGGCGGGCATGACGCGCTCGCTGGCGCGCGAGCTGGGCAGCCGCGGCATCACCGTCAACTGCATCGCGCCCGGCTTCATCGCCACCGACATGACTGAGGTGCTGCCCGAGGCCCAGAAGGCTGCGCTGCTGGCCTCGATCCCGCTGGGCCGCCTGGGCGAGCCCAGGGAGATCGCCGACGCCGTGGCCTTCCTGGCCAGCGCCCAGGCCGGCTACATCACCGGCACCGAGCTGCACGTCAACGGCGGCATGTACATGAACTGAGGCGGCCGCTACTCTCGCGACCGCCCACCGGACCTGCCCGGCCGGTGCAAGGCTCGCCCCGAAAGGGGAAGCCTTTAGAATCCCGGGCTGTTCTTTGTAATCCACTCCTGGAGGAGTCATGAGCGATATCGAAACCCGTGTCAAGAAAATCATCGCCGAGCAGCTGGGCGTGCCCGAAGCCGACGTGTCCAACGAGAAGGCCTTCGTGGCTGACCTGGGCGCCGATTCCCTCGACACCGTGGAACTGGTGATGGCCCTCGAAGACGAGTTCGGCATCGAGATCCCGGACGAAGAGGCCGAGAAGATCACCACCGTGCAGCTGGCGATCGACTACGCCGTCAAGCACCAGAAGGCCTGAGCGACGTCGCTCCTTAGGCTGTATTAGTCGTCAACCGATCCCCGCATCGCATGAGCCGTCGTCGCGTCGTCGTCACCGGTCTCGGCCTGATCAGTCCCGTGGGCAACACGGTCACTGAGGGCTGGGCCAACATCCTGGCCGGCAAGACCGGCATTGACCGCATCACCCGTTTCGATGCCACCAACTTCGCCTGCCAGTTCGCCGGCGAGGTGAAGGGCTTCGACGTCAGTGAGTACCTCAACTCCAAGGAGGCGAGGACGATGGACACCTTCATCCACTATGGGTTCGCCGCGGCGGCCCAGGCGGTGAAGGATGCGGGCCTGCCCACCGGCGATCAGTTGACGGAAGAGCAGGCCGAGCGCATCGGCGTGCTCGTGGGCTCGGGCATCGGCGGCCTGCCGATGATCGAGGAAACCCACGCCGAACTGGTGGCCCGCGGCCCGCGCCGTGTGTCGCCGTTCTTCGTGCCGGCATCGATCATCAACATGATCTCCGGCCACGTCTCGATCAAATTCGGCTTCCAGGGGCCGAACCTCGCGATCGTGACCGCCTGCACCACCGGCCTGCATTGCATCGGCGAGGCCGGCCGCATGATCGAATAC
>NZ_LYVQ01000161.1 GCF_001984095.1 Pelomonas sp. KK5 | reverse complement strand
TCGCTCAGCGCTGATGCGCCGGTGACAGCTCCTGGTCACGGCGCCCCGCCGTGTACCAGAGCAGCAGCGCGCAGATCGCCCCGATCACGCTCGCGACGCCGAAGAACTCCATCATCCCGCTGTAGCCCGCCGGGTTGGCCGCGCTGGCGCCGGCCCGGTCGTTGAGCCAGCCGGCCAGCACGTTGGCGCCGCCGATGCCCGCGTTCTGCACCACCCACATCAGGCCGATGCCGGTGCCGAAGCGCGCCGGGCCCAGCAGCCGGCTGGTCAGCGGCCACATCACCGCGGGCACCAGCGAGAAGCTGACGCCGATCAGCGCCGTGCCGATCCACAGGTTGGCGTGGGCCGCCGTCATCGTGGCCAGCGCCACCGGCAGCAGGATCGCCCCGAAGGCCAGGAACGGCGCATAGCGCCCCAGCCGGTCGCACAGCCAGCCGAAGGCCGGCGTGGCGAACACCGCGGCCAGGAAGACATAGCTGTTCATCTCGCCGGCGGTCGCCAGGTCCAGCCCGTGCACATGCTGGAAGTACTTGATCGAGAAGGTGCTGCGAAAGGCCAGGATCACCGAGTACCACAGCACGCACAGCGCCAGCAGGTACCAGTAGGCCTTGCCGAAGTGCAGCAGGTCGCGCCAGGCGAACTTCTCAGCCACCGGCTTCGGCGGCGCCAGCGCCTTGCGCCGGCGGTCCACCAGCACGTACAGCAGCGACGCCGCGAACGAGGTCCCCGCAATGACGGCCGCGATCACCAGCGGCTGCTGCCAGCCGCTGGCATAGGCCTGGGAGAACCAGGTCGGCGACATGTCCGCCGAATAGGAGCCCAGCCGGCCGATCGACAGGCTCAGCCCCATCGCGAAGGCCAGCTCGCCGGCGGCGAAGTAGTCGGCGATCGCTGCCAGGGTGGCGATGTTGAAGGTCTCCGCGCCGATGCCGAACAGCAGCCGGCCGCCGGCCATGCCGTAGAAGCCGGGGCTGAAGGCCGTCAGCAGCGCGCCCGCGAAGCAGATCGCCGCGGTGATCAGCGTCATCCGCGCCGCGCCGAAGCGGTCCACCAGCACGCCGCCGACCAGGATCAGCACGACGTTGGGCAGGTTGTAGATCGCGTTGAGCTGGCCGATCTGGAGGTCGCTGAAGCCGCGATCCCGCTGCAGCAGGTCGGCCACGGGGCCGATGCAGTCGTAGACGTAGAAGTTGCCGTACGCGGCGGCCGCGATCAGCGCGCAGACCAGCCAGCGGCGCGCGGCGCCGGGCGTCGATTCGTTCATTGGATGTATCCCTCCGGAGATGGGCGCGGAGTCTAGCCTGCGTGCATTGCTGCGAGGATTCCGGGCGACACCCCCGCAAGCGAGTGCCCGGGCCGTCACATGGACAGGCTCCAGCCCCCAAGGCGATGGGATGTATCCACATCCAGCAAGCCGGGAGCATGGACACCTTCCACACGACACCCGGGATGAGCTCCATGAACAAATACCTGATCGGCCTGGCGGCCTGCACGGCGGTCGGCGCCGCCGGCGCCCAGAACCTCGTCACCAACGGCAGCTTCGACAACGGCGGCCTGCCCTCCGCCAAGCTGAACGCCAGCAATATGCCCTTCTGGACGCCGGCCATGACCAGCGCCTACGGCTCCGGCAACTATTCCGTCTTCTATGCCAATGCCGCCGCGGCGACGACCGCGCCTGGCGCCACCGGCACGATGGACGGGGATCTGCTGCTCTGGGCGGTGACCGACAGCCCCGACGGCGGCTCCTTCATCGCGATCGACGGTGACTCGAACGTCGCCTCGAAGATCCAGCAATCGGTCTCCGGCCTGGTCGTCGGCCAGGCCTACACGCTCAGCTTCAGCTTCGCCGGCGCCCAGTTCACCACCCGCACCGGCCCGACCACCGAGTGGTGGGACGTCAGCCTCGGCAACTCCGCGGTGCAGCGCACCACGATCCTGAACAACGACAGCAAGGGCTTCACCGGCTGGTACACCGCGACGATGACCTTCGTCGCCGACAGCCCCACCGCGGTGCTGTCCTTCCTGGCGGGCGGCTCGCCGGACGGCGCCCCGCCGGTGGCGCTGCTGGATGGCGTCTCGCTGGTGGCCGCGGTGCCCGAGCCTTCGAGCTGGGCCTTGATGGGCGTGGGTGCCCTGATGCTGGCCGGCTTGCGCCAGCGGCGGCGCCGCCGCGACTGAGGGCGCTACTCCCGCGATGAAGGCCGGCTCTGCCGGCCTTCATTCGTTTTGTGACCCGCCACATGGTATGGCCGGAACCCGGGATGAGCCGGGACCAGGTGAAACCGTCCGGGACGGGTTGTGAATCAACGAGTTAGCTCGTTCGCCGCACAAAAGTGACGCAACACTTCCGCGCCACTTGGTCTGGCCGCCTGGTGGCGAGCTTGGCAAAGGCGCCACTTGCGCCGGAAACGTGCCAGCGGCCCGGTGGCGCAGGGCTCCGAGGCCTTCGCAGGGCCTTCAAACCGGCTGCAACAGTTCGACGAAAGCATTGCGAAAGTGTGGCGCGATGCTTTGCGGGCTGAAATCCGCCTCCAAGCCCGGCGCCGCCTGGCGAGTCGGCCGATTCAGGCCGGGACCGCACGGGAGGGCCAAGTGTTGCTCGGCGCAACACTTCCCGGCCTGACATCATGGGGATTCCGGTCTCATTGACGCCCGTGCCGGTGCGCCATGACCAGCTCAGCCAGCGTGCCGGTCGGGGCTGACCACTGGCAGGTGCCTGCTTGCGGCTGTCAGCCGCTGAGGCGCAATGACTGCTGCAGCCAGCAGCAATCATTGCGTGGCGTTGCGATCAAGCGCACTGTCTCAACTCTTCCGGGACAATGAGCGGCCCAAATCGCCAAACAACCTCAATGACTGCCGCGCGCTACGCCAACGAATGCATTTACTGCGGAGAGCACGACGCTCCTCTTACAAAGGAGCATGTCATTGCCCGCTCGCTTGGTGGGGATGTTGTGCTTCAGAAGGCCAGTTGCAAGACTCATGGCGACATCACGTCAGCCTTTGAGACGAGGATGTCACGGGAGACGTACGGAGTACAACGCGCACGCGATGGCGTGCCGACTAGGGACAAGGAGCGGCGCAAAGTGCTCATGGCACAGCGAGTTTCGATTACCGGTATCAATGCGGCTGGTGAGAGCGAAACCGTTGCAATTTCGCGCGATGAATACCCCCATATGCCGATGATCGTCCGCCTGCCAACGCCAGGACTACTACAGGGGATATCGCCAGACATTGAGTCTGGTGTCGCGCTGACGAGCGGGCTCGATACCGATCAAAGCTCGAAAATATCTCGCAGGTTTGGCTTGCGCGACATCGTCTGGTCCTCCGCGGGCATCAATCCCCGAACGGTGATTCGCGTGTTAGCAAAGACCGCGCATGCATTTGCCTGCTACGAACTGGGACCGAAAGGGTTCGAGCCGCTGCTGCTGCCATTAATCGTAGATGACGTTGGCAGCGGCAGTTATTTTGTGGGCGGCTTTGAACCAGAACGGAGGCAGAACAAGGATCCATTGATCCTTCGAGAGGATGAGATTTTCGGCGAGAAGTACCTAATTGTTGATATTTCACTAAAGTTCTTCCCCGATATGCCGCTCTATCAAGTTGTAGTCGGCCGCCCGCTCGCCGGATCTCATCCGCGGTAAGGCGCTGGCCCCACCTGCCCTGCGGGAAGGCCTGATGTCGTTTCGACGTAGCGGGCGAACACGTCCTGGGCTCAGTCGGCAACGTCGACAGCTGCGTCGTTGGGCAATATTGGCCGCACACGGCCGTGTCCGCCGCACCAAAATGACCGTTTCTCCATAGCCAAAAAGCTGCAGGTCCATCACGCGGCGTCGAACAGTCATGGCTTCGGAACGGGACGTCCACCAGAACGCAGACGACATCAAGCCAAGGAGGGTGACATGAGGGCAGGGGACTGGTCATGGCTGGAAGTGGCGAAGCTCGTCGCAAGTCTTCTTATTCCTCTCACGCTGGCGGGGGTCGGCGTGTTCGTGCATCGCGTCACCAGGCAGTTCGAGCACCTTCAGTGGCGGAGCCAGAAGCTGATCGAGAAACGCATCGCCATCTATGACGACCTCGCCCCCCTGTTCAACGATCTACTGTGCTACTTCACTTACGTGGGGCGCTGGAAGGAAATGTCACCGCCGGATGTGGTTGCGCTGAAGCGTGTCGTCGACAAGAAGATCTACATGGCCGCGCCGCTTTTCAGACGTGATTCACAACCTTCGCGCGGCTTTGGACTTTGCCGCCTGCGACCTGGCCGAACTCAATGGGGCCTCTGATGTCCAGAACGTGTACTTCCCGTTCGGGAAGACCAAAGAGTCCTTCGTCAACAGCGCCAAAGAGAAGCTGAAGAAAGTCTCCAAAGTCGCAAGAGACCATATTCATGGCTTGTCGCCGTACCGCGGCGGGAACGAGTTGCTCTGGCTCATCCACTATTTAGACCTCGGCGACAAGCACCGTCGACTGACGCCGATTGGCATGGCGGGCACTACCGGGGCCAAGTTTGACAGCATAGGAGGCGATGGCAGCGGCGGCAGTTTCGGTATAAGGATGGCTCGCCCTCACTGGGTGGCCCTCGACAAGGGCATGCGTGTGGCAACCATCCAGAAGGGCACCGTGTGGGACGGGGAATTCAACGCGAACATCACCGTCGCGTTCGGTCAAGTCGAGTCGATTGCCCATCGTCCATTGCAGCCGCTCATGGAAGGGATGATTCACGAGTGCGGAACCGTCTTGGCTGGCATCCGAAGTAGCTTCTTCTGACTGCGCATCACTACGGCCGCCATGCCTCCAGCGCTGCAGCTGTGGTGGAGAGGCGCTCCTGCAGCTTGAGTTTTGCCGGTCCGTTCACCAGCTCGGTGATGCGCTCGCTGTCGCCGACATCTGCCAATGGGCTGCAGGCCCGCGCATCCCAGAAAGCAAAGGCAATACGCGCCGCGGGCCCTGGGTCGCGCGACCACTCGGAGTGAGCGCTCCTGATCATGAAAAGAGAGGATCACGTGTTGAATGACTGGCTTCTCAATGTCTTGACCTCCACCGGGGTAGCGACCGTCCTGGTCGGAGTGGTGACATACCTGCTGCAGAACGTACTCATCGAACGGATGAGAGCGGCCGTCAAATCCGAGTTCGACGCCAAGCTGGAAACGCACAAGGCGGAACTGGCGGCCACCAACGCCAAGGAGTTGGAACAGTTCAAGTCGAGGCTTCAGATCCAGGCCGCACAGGATGGCGTTGCCTTCTCTCGTCTACATGAGCGGCGTATCACGGCAATCGAACGGACCTACAGGAAACTGCACGACCTGCACAAGGCAGTGGACCTATATCTACTCGAGTACGGCCTCTTCGATGACGAAACGGACAAGGCCCACGCTACCAGGCTGTCCCATGCGTATGCCGACTTCAACCAGGACCTCGTCGATCTTCAGCTCTTCTTGCCTCGCGGTATCGTCGGACGCCTGAAGACGATAGACGCGGATCTGCGTGACATCACAGGCCGATTCGGGTCGGCGGTAAGGACGCAAGGCAACTTCGGGAGCATGGATGAATATGAGCGGCAGAACACCCGGTTCGTGACCGACATTCACGCCGCGATCAATGAGCTGCACGAAGACATGAGGATCGCCCTTGGCGACCGGGTGGAACTCATCCGACCTGTGCTCAAGATCTGACCCTAGAATCGCTGCGAAACTCTCCCCGGCCCTGCCTCGCGCGAAGCGACGCAGGGCCTCTTCGTTTTTCGCGCCCGCGAAAAGCCTTCCCAGCTCCCGCCGCCCAAAGTGCGGCCGGTGAGCACCAACACCCTCCCCACCCAGCAAGCCGCCACGGCGCCGCTCGAACAGGTCGAGATCTTCCGCGCCGGCAAGCAGCGCGCGATGAACGGCCAGGTCGCCGTGGCGGTTCCATCTGGCGCGGTGCAGGCTTTCGCGCGAGCGACTGCACCGGACGGCTGGTCCGTCTGTGAGGGCGGCGAGCTGAGCCGCAGCGCCAACGCGGCCCTGTTCGCGGCCATCGGCACCACCTGGGGGCCGGCAACGACACCACGACGTTCAACAAGCCGGACCTGCGGGGCGAGTTCATCCGGGGCCTCGACGCGGGGCGCGGCGTCAACGCTGGGCGTGTCCTCGGGACCGCCCAGGATTGCCAGGTGCAACTGCACAAGCACGTGATGGCCTTGGGCGAGAACGTCTCCTATCCGGGGCCTTTCGGTCGGACGAACACCGGAGGTCGGATCGGTTCTGGCGGCTTCGATAGCGACAACTACTACAACCTGACCAACGACGGCTCGAACTACGACGGCACGACGAACCCGGCCGGCGTAGTGGTGGCTGAAACCCGCTCGCGGAACGTCGCTCTGCTGTACTGCATCAAGCTCTAGGGCCTTGCCGGCGGGGGCGGATTGTTACAAATCTGCCGGATGGTTTGGCGCGCCAAACCATGCAGCGCGTTACATGTCTTTGGAGGTTTCACTTCAGGCCTCGTCTTCCTCGGGCAGATGAATCATGCCGGTGTGGAAGTTGTACTCGAACACCTCGCCATAGCGCGCCCACTCGATCGCCACCCGCAGCACGCGCTCGGCCTCCTGCGAGTCCATGCTCTCCTGCAGCAGCTGCAGGAAGGGTTCCTCGCGCAGCTGGCCATGGGCTTCCTGCTCCAGGCTGTGGCGGATGTAGGCGGCCAGCGGCACATGCGCCAGTAGCTGCTGGCCGAAGATCTCGCGGCGGAACTCGTGTTCGCCGTCCACATAGTTCTGGCCCAGCGGGGTGACCAGCAGGTCGCCCTTCTCGAGCCTGGCCAGGCCCAGGCGGTGCAGCGCGTCGGCGATGGGCAGCAGTTCCTCGTCGGTGAGGTCGCTCTCCTCCACCAGCTGCGGCAGGTCGGCGCGGCCGTTGAACTCCTCGCCGGCCAGCAGCTCCAGCAGGCTCTCCATGCGGCCGACGTCGGCCTCGGGCAGACGATCCGACAGATGCGGGCGCTGCACCTCGGCCGCGCCGGTGGCCGCGTCGACGACCGGCGCGGCACCGGCCGTCATCAGGCCGTAGATCTCGTCGATCAGCGCGCGCACCTCGTGGCTGTCGGGATGGCGGGGGCGCGGCAGCCGGATCGGCAGCTCGGCCCGCACGCGGCCCGGGTTGCTGGAGAAGATCAGCACCCGGTCGGCCATCATCACGGCCTCCTCGATGTTGTGGGAGACGACCAGCATCGCCTTCGTCGGCATCTCGCCGCCGGCCCACAGCTCCAGGATCTCGTTGCGCAGGCGCTCGCCGGTCAGCACGTCCAGCGCCGAAAAGGCCTCGTCCATCAGCAGCACGGCCGGCTCGGTCACCAGCGCACGTGCCAGGCCCACGCGCTGGCGCATGCCGCCCGACAGCTCGCGCGGCAGCGCGCCCTCGAAGCCGGCCAGGCCGATGAGGTCGATCGCCTTCTCGGCCCGCTTCTCGCGTTCCTCGGCCGGCACGCCGCGCGCTTCCAGGCCCAGCTCCACGTTCGCCTGCACCGTGAGCCAAGGGAACAGCGCGAAGGACTGGAACACCATCGCGATGCCCTGGGCCGGGCCGAACAGCGGCTGGCCGGCGTAGCGCACGTCGCCGCCGTCGGCCGGGATCAGGCCCGCCATGATGCGCAGCAGCGTGGACTTGCCCGAGCCCGACTGGCCCAGCAGCGCCACGATCTCGCCCTCGGCCAGCGTGAAGTCCACGCGCTCCAGCACCGAGCGCGAGCTGCCGTCCGAGGACTTGAAGCTCTTGGCGACGTTCTTCAGTTCAACGAGTGCACCCATCGCACCAACTCCCAATCAAAAGTGCATCCGCGACTCGGCGAGACGGTACAGCCGCCGCCAGAGCCAGTGATTCAGCGCCATCACGAACACGCACATGACGCCGATGCCCAGCGCCACGCGCGGGAAATCGCCCACCGCCGTCATCTGCGCGATATAGCTGCCCAGGCCCTCGGCCCGCAGCGACTTGTCGCCCCACTGGACCGCCTCGGCCACCACGCTGGCGTTCCAGGAGCCGCCGCTGGCCGTGATCGCGCCGGTGACGTAGCTCGGGAAGATCGCCGGCAGCAGGTAGCGGCGCCACTTGAGCCAGCCCTTCAGGCCCAGGTTGTGGGCGGCCAGGCGCAGCTCGGTCGGGATCGTCGAGGCGCCGGCGATCACGTTGAACAGCAGGTACCACTGGGTGCCCAGCACCATCAGCGGGGAGAGCCAGATGTCCGGGCTCAGGTGGAACTTGACGATCAGCATCACCGCCACCGGGAACACCAGGTTGGTCGGGAAGGCCGCCAGGAACTGCGCCACCGCCTGCAGCCGGTTCGACCAGCGCGGGTTCAGCCCCACCCACACGCCCACCGGCACCCACACGGCCGAGGCCAGCGCGATCAGGATCATCACCCGCAGCAGCGTGTAGAAGCCCAGCTTGAACACATGGGCCACCTCGCCCCAGCCGACCTCCGAGCGGATGAACTCCAGCAGGCGCCAGGCCGCGAACATCAGCAGCGCCGCCAGCACCGCGTCCCAGGCGCGCAGCCACAGCGGGTTGATCGGCGTGCTGCGGGCGCGGATGGACGTGCCGTCGTGCGCCTTGCGGAACCAGCCGAAGCTGCGCTGCAGGAACATGTCGGGCCAGTCGCCAGCACGCTGAAGTAACTGGGTACGTCTGAGCCAGGTCAGCAGCCAGGAGGTTGGGGCATCCTCGCTGCCGGATTCCTCGAAGCGGAAGCGGTCGGCCCAGGCCAGCAGCGGGCGGAAGAAGAGCTGGTCGTAGAGCAGGATGCCGATCAGCATGGCCAGGATCGCGAAGCCGATCGCCTGCATATTGCTGTTCTCGATGGCCACGGCGATGTAGGAGCCGATGCCGGGCAGCTTGATGTCCTGGTTGGCCACCGAGATGGCCTCCGAGGCCACGACGAAGAACCAGCCGCCGGACATGCTCATCATCATGTTCCACAGCAGGCCCGGCATCGCGAAGGGCAGCTCCAGCCGCCAGAAGCGCTGCCAGCCCGAGAGCTGGAACACCCGCGAGGCCTCCTGCAGCTCCTGCGGCACCGTGCGCAGCGACTGGTAGAGGCTGAAGGCCATGTTCCAGGCCTGCGAGGTGAAGATGGCGAAGATCGCCGCGCACTCGACGCCCAGCAGGCTGCCCGGGAACAGCGCGATGAAGCCGGTCACCGTGATGGACAGGAAGCCCATGATCGGGATCGACTGCAGGATGTCCAGCATCGGCACCAGCACCTTCTCCAGCGCCCGCACCTTGGCCGCCAGCACCGCGAACACGCAGGCGAAGATCAGCGAGGCGCCCAGCGCCAGGAACATGCGCAGCGTGGTGCGCAGCAGGTAGTAGGGCAGCACCGCCGGATCCAGGCTGATCGGCAGCGTCTCGCCCACCTGGAAGGGCCGCGCCATCTGCGAGGCCGCCAGGCCCAGCAGCGTCAGCCCGGCCAGCACCATCGGCAGCATGATCCAGTCCCAGCGGTTGCCGCTGGCCTCGACCACCTGGCGGGGGAAAAATCGCTTGTCTTTCATCGGGACTTCGTCAGGCTGGGGGCTGCGTTCGAGGGCAACCCGCAATGGTAACGGTCAATGCTGACGGACTCGTGACTGCGGCCGCCGGGCGCGGGGTCAGGGCTTGCCGAAACGGCTCACCAGCGCTTCCCATTCCCCCAGGCGTGCCACCTCGGCGCCATCCTCTTCCATCAGGCGCAGCGCATCGCAGGCAGTCGGCTTGTCAAGCCGCGCCCCGTAGCGATCCGCGTGGCGCTCCTGCATCGCCTTGATGGCCGCAAGGTCCGGCTGTATGGGCGGCAACCCCAGCCGCTCGCCCATGCGTGCGCCGACAGTGCGGTCCAGCAAGCGATCGGAACGTCCGCGCAGCAGCTCGGCGACCCGTTCGCATTGCTGGCGCCGGTTGCCGTCCTGCAGGGCCGCGCCTTCGCAGGACTTGCTCGCGGCCGAGACACCCAGGCCTGCCACCAGTGCCGCATCGCGGCCTATCGCATCCGTCAGCAACTGCATGCGACCGCCCAGCGGCGCATCGTCGGGCAGCACCGCCATCACCTGGCCGCCCAGCCAGGGCCAGCGGCTCCGCAGTTCGCGGGCCTGGCCCAGGCGGTACAGCGCCTGGGCCACGGCACCTTCGTCATTGGCCCGCCGCGCCGCGTCCAGCTGGTGCAGCCAGGGCGCGGCGTCATCGGGCTGCAGCTGGGCCCAGCGTTCGAGGCTCAGCGCATCGCAATTCGACGCCGTCGCGGCCCGCTCCTGCTCGACCTCGGCATCGAGCTCGGCCGCATCGGCGGCCGCTGCCGCCCGGCGCATCACGGCCTGCGCCCCGCGCCCCTGGCAGACCTGCCAGGCCATGCCGTAGGCCATGCCGTCATCGGTGCGCCGGGCGATTTCCGCGACCCCCGCCACGTCGCCGCGCAGCATCGCCACCGCGACGCGCGACTGGTCGTCGCCGCGCGCCAGCAACGCATCGATCACATAGGCCTTCAGATCGTCCGCCTGGACCTGCATGTACCGCTCCATGGCGCTGCCGGGCTTCGCCAGCGCCGCCTCCGACTCGGCCGACAGCGGCGGCTGGCGGCACAGTTCCATCGCCGGGTCGTAGTGCCGCAGGTAGGCCGGCCGCGCCGGCGCCGAAGACGGTGGCGCCACCGCAGACGCTCTGGCAGCGAGCACCGCGGGCGGCGGCACGTCGGACGGGACAGGATCGGGCGCCGGCGGCGCGTGAGCACCGAAGCGCCACATCAGCAGGGCCGCCAGGGCCGCGCCGGCCGGCACCAGCATCCAGCCCGGCCACCTCTTCATCAGGCTGCCCCTTGCGCCAGCGCCTCCCGCACCGCCGCCACCTGCCGCCGCGAAACGGCCAGCCATTCGTTCACATGGGCGATGCGCACGGCCCAGCCCTCGGCGCCCTCGCCGCCTTCCAGCTCGGCGAAGTCGGTCGGCGCATGCCGCTCCAGTTCCCGCACCGCCGCCTTCGCGACCAGTGCATTGCGGTGCACGCGCAGGAAGCGCTCGCCCAGCCGCTGCTCCAGGTCCGACAGGCTGCCGTCCATCACCAGGCTCTGCTGCGCGGTGCGCAGGGTCAGGTATTTCAGCTCGGCCTTGAAGTACAGCACCTCGGCCACCGGCACGCGCTGCAGGCGGCCGCGGTCGTTGACGATGACGACATCGGCCGAAGCCGCCTCCCCACCGGCCGTCGCACCCTGCTGCTGCTGCAATTGCGCCTGCGCCGCCGCCCGCTCGGCCAGCCGCTGCGCCACCCGCGCCAGTGCGGCCTGCAGCCGCTCGCGTCGGACCGGCTTGGTCAGGTAGTCGATCGCATCCAGCTCGAAGGCGCGCAGCGCGTGCTCGGCGTGGGCGGTGACGAAGACGATGGCCGGCAGGCCGGTTGGGGCGGTCCGCTCACGCAACGCGTCAGCCAGCTGGAGTCCATCGGGGCCGGGCATCTGCACATCCAGCAGCACCAGGTCGCAGGCATGCTCGCGCAGCCAGGCCTGCGCCTGCGAGGCGGCCGCCGCCTCGGCCACCACCTCGGCGCGCGGATCCACGCAGGCCTCCAGCAGGCTGCGCATGCGCAGCCGGGCGAGCGGCTCGTCGTCGACCAGCAGGACCTTCAGCGGCGGCGTGGCATTCATCGGCGGGGCAGAACGATGCGGACGGTGAAACGCTGCGGCTCGGGCGTCAGCTCGAAACGCGCCGCCACATCATGCATCAGTCGCAGCCGCTGGCGCACATTGCGCAGGGCCAGGCCATGCCCCGAAGTGCGGGCCGGCAGGCCCACGCTGTTGAGCACGCGGATCTCCACTTCGCCGCCCTGGCGCGTGGTGACGATCTCCACGTCGCCGCCCTCGTCGTTGGGCTCCACGCCGTGGCGCACCGCGTTCTCGACCAGCGGCTGCAGCAGCAGCGGCGGCACGCGGGCCAGGTCGGTGGCCGGATCCACCCGCCAGACGATGCGCAGCCGCTCCCCGAAGCGGATCTGCTCGATGGCCAGGTAGCGCCGCGCCAGCTCCACCTCCTCGGCGAGGCTCACCGACGAGGTGGCATCGGCCAGGGCCACGCGGAACAGCTCGCTCAGGTCCTCCAGCACGTCTTCCGCCCGCTGCGGGTCCACCCGCACCAGCGCGATCGCGCTGTTGAGGGTGTTGAACAGGAAATGCGGACGGATGCGCGACTGCAGCTCCACCAGTTGCGCCAGCGCGTCGGCCGGCCGCTGCGAGCGCTCGCGCAGCTTCAGCCAGGCCAGCAGCACGCCGGCAGCCGCCGCGCCCGACAGCACCAGCGCCGTCCAGCGGAAGGGCCGGGTGGGTTCGTCGCTGGCCAGCGTCAGCAGGCTCCAGCCACCGCAGGTGCAGGCGGCTCCAAGGGCCATCAGCAGCGCCCACTGCAGCGGTTCCGCCAGCCGCCCCAGCGGCCGCCGCGCGGCGCAGACCAGCAGCAGCCACAGCAGCAGCGCCGAGATCGAGACCACCGTGGCGCTGGACATCGCCAGCAGCCAGTGCTGCGCGTCGCGCGCCGCCAGCGCCATGCCCAGGGCCAGGCTGCCCTGCACTCCCAGCACCGCACGCAGCACCAGGCCCACATGGCAGACGTCGAACTGCCGCGCCGGGTCGAACAGCGGTGCCACCGGCGCGCCGGCCTCGGGCAGCGTGGGCGCGAAGCCCATCAGGCTGCTCAGCTGTTGCGAGCTGTCGGACCAGCTGTTGTTCTTGTCGGCCATGCCCCCGCGGCGCTCCTGAAAGGCGGCTCGATAGAATCCGAGCCCTGTTTCCTTCATTGTGCCCGGGCCCGCCATGTCTTCCGTCTCAGACAACCAACTCGCCAACAAGTCCCAAGCCTGGTCGGCGCTGTTCTCCGAACCGATGAGCGACCTGGTCAAGCGCTACACCGCCAGCGTCTTCTTCGACAAGCGCCTGTGGAAGGCCGACATCGAGGGCAGCCTGGCCCACGCGGAGATGCTGAACGCCCAGGGCATCCTCGGCGCCGAGGACCACGCCGCCATCCAGCGCGGCATGGCGCAGATCCGCAGCGAGATCGAGGCGGGCCAGTTCGAGTGGAAGCTGGACCTGGAAGACGTGCACCTGAACATCGAGGCGCGGCTGACCGAACTGGTCGGCATCGCCGGCAAGCGCCTGCACACCGGCCGCAGCCGCAACGACCAGGTCGCCACCGACGTGCGCCTGTGGCTGCGCGGCGAGATCGACGAGCTGAGCGTGCTGCTGCAGGCGCTGCAGTCCGCCCTCGTGGACGTGGCCGAGAAGAACGCCGAGGTCATCCTGCCCGGCTTCACCCATCTGCAGGTGGCCCAGCCGGTCGCCTTCGGCCACCACCTGCTGGCCTATGTGGAGATGTTCGCCCGCGATGCCGAGCGCCTGGCCGACGCGCGCCGCCGCGTCAACCGCCTGCCGCTGGGCGCCGCCGCGCTGGCCGGCACCAGCTACCCGCTGGACCGCGAGCGCGTCGCGAAGACGCTGGGCATGGAAGGCGTGTGCCAGAACAGCCTCGACGCCGTCAGCGACCGTGACTTCGCGATCGAGTTCGCCGCCGCCGCCTCGCTGGTGATGGTGCACGTCTCGCGCCTGTCCGAAGAGCTGATCCTGTGGATGAGCCAGAGCTTCGGCTTCATCGACATCGCCGACCGCTTCTGCACGGGCTCGTCGATCATGCCGCAGAAGAAGAACCCCGACGTGCCCGAACTGGCGCGCGGCAAGACCGGCCGCGTGGTGGGCCACCTGATGGGCCTGATCACCCTGATGAAGGGCCAGCCGCTGGCCTACAACAAGGACAACCAGGAAGACAAGGAACCGCTGTTCGACACGGTGGACACGCTCAAGGACACGCTGCGCATCTTCGCGGAGATGGCCGGCGGCATCACCGTCAAGCCCGAGGCAATGGAGCGCGCCGCGCTGAAGGGCTACGCCACCGCGACCGACCTGGCCGACTACCTGGTCAAGAAGGGCCTGGCCTTCCGCGACGCGCACGAGATCGTCGCCCACGCGGTGAAGACCGCGATAGGGTCAGGTCTTGACCTGTCCCAGCTGCCGCTGGCCGAGCTGCAGAAGTTCGACGCCCGCATCGGCGAGGACGTGTTCCAGGTGCTCTCGCTGCGCGGCTCGCTGGAGGCGCGCAACATCCTCGGCGGCACCGCGCCGGCGCAGGTGCGGGCGCAGGTGGCGCGGCACCGGGTGCGGCTGGGCTGAGCGGCCGGGCCTCCTCCTTCAAGCGGCGGGATGCCGCTCCCGCCAGGCCCTCAGCGCGCGGCGGTACTCGTCCATCGCGAGGTCGTAGTAGTCGAAGATGCACGGGTCGCAGCCATTGCCGCAGCAGGCGTCCAGGTCGGGCTGCGGCGGGGGCACGGGCATCGGGTCCGCGTCGGCGGGCTTGTTGTCGATCGGATTCATTGCGCTGAATTCTGCCGTTAGGCCCCTTGGCAAGCACTGTATGGATTCATATACTGTATGAACAAACAGTACTTCCACGAGGCGCCTCATGCACTCCCGCACCAGCTACCGCCAGACCTACAGCCCCGCCCCTGTCGTGCACGTGCCCCGGTGGCTGCGCGCGCTCTGGGCCTGGTTCTGATCGCTGCCCATCCCTGTCTTGAGGCGCCGCACAATGGCGCATGGCCAGCGGCATGTTCCTCGTTGATCCCGCCGACGCGGACCCCGATGCCGGCGGCGAGCTGCCGCCGATCGGGGTGGCTGCCTCCACGGTCCTGCCCGAGCGGCTGATCGCCCACCTCGACATGGACGCCTTCTACGCGTCCGTCGAGCTTCTGCGTTATCCCGAGCTGAAGGGCCAGGCGGTCGTGATCGGCGGGCGCCGCAGCCACGAGCCCCAGATG
>NZ_LYVQ01000160.1 GCF_001984095.1 Pelomonas sp. KK5 | reverse complement strand
CCCACGGGTCGAACACATTGACCACCTGCGCCAGCTCCGGCCCCAGCTCCGGCATCACCCGCTGCAGCACGCGCTTCAGCGGCAGCACTTCCACCAGGTGGCCGTTCACCTCGCCGGGCTCCATGCGGCGGCCGTCCGGGCCGTTGTCGTTGACCCAGTCCACGCCCAGCGTCGTGTAGAACTCGGGGCGGAAGCTGGAGGTGAAGAAGCGGTCGCTGAAGAGGCGGCGCGAGGCGTTGAGGATGAAGACCTGGAACTGCGTCTCCGAGATCGCGAAGCCATGCGGATGGTCGAACTCGGAGAGCCAGCCGACCATGGTGTCCAGGTCCTCGATGTTGTCGACGACGCTGCCGTCCGGATGGCCCAGGCAGTCGGTGATCGCCGAGCCGTCCTCCATCTTCTGCGCGGTGCTGATGATCTTGCCCGCATCGCAGCGATGCTGGCCGTAGACCTCGCGCAGCAGCCCGGTGAGGCGCAGTTGCTCGGCGCGCTCGGCGCCCTTGGCATGCGGGTCCACGAAGTCGTCGAAGCCGGTCAGCTGGCGCAGGCCGTACTGACGGCGGAACTCGTTGAAGCGCGGCACGCCGCGCTCGCGGTCGCGGATGATGTCCAGCGCGGCGATGTCGATCTTGCCGATGCCCGCCGGCGCGCGGGCCAGCTCGAGGTTCTGCATGAACTGCGGCATGTTCTGCAGCGTCAGCAGCCCCAGGCGCTGCCGCCCCATCGAGAGCGCCCAGTTCGCCAGGCCGCGGTCATGCATCTGCGGCGTGGCCTTGGCCCGGAAGGTGTTGATCACCGGCACCTTGGCGCTCACGGTGTTCGGGTCGTGATCCCACTCGCGGAACTCGATCAGGTCGGGCACCAGCGGATGCAGCCGGTAGACGCTGACGAACTCCTCCGGGAAGTTGAAGGGCGAGCCGAAATGGTTGACGCCGCCGTTGACGTCGTCGAGCCGGCTCATGCTCCACAGGTCGGTCTTGGCCGGGTC
This sequence comes from Pelomonas sp. KK5, assembly GCF_001984095.1. Lineage (GTDB taxonomy): Bacteria > Pseudomonadota > Gammaproteobacteria > Burkholderiales > Burkholderiaceae_C > KK5. Next base: position 14,068 of record NZ_LYVQ01000160.1, on the reverse strand, counting down.
CCAGAGCGCGAAGACGGCGTCGTCCGCGTAGACCCGCGCGCCGAGGCCGAAGATGCCCGGCCCGGAGGCCAGCGCCGAGTACCACTGCGTGGCCTTCTTCGCGTTCTCCGACTTGCCGAAGTTGTTGACGACGATCTGCTCCAGCGCCGCCGACACGATCGGATGCCTGGCGAACAGGCCGCTCCAGTTGGCGTTCATCGCCAGGTACAGCGGCTCGTCGTAGAGGAGCTGCGTCGTCCATTCGGTGGTGTGGATCTTCGCGATCTCCGCGGCGATGACGAGCCGGGCCACCTCGAACAGCTCGCGGTCGGTGACGTCGACGTAGCGGATGACCTGATCGGGCCGCGACGGATTGCGCAGGCCGCTGTCGGCCTGCGGCGTGGCAGCCGCGCGCCGGCGGAAGGCGTCGACGAAGGCGTTGTGCTCGCGGGCGAAGACGTTGTGGAAGAAGCTCATCCCGACGCTCCAGTTGTCGGGGAAGGCCGCCGCCTCCTGGCCGGCCCATTGGGGCTCGATCGGGTCGCCCGGCGCGAAGGCCGGCAGGTAGCCCTGGGCCTCGCCCCGGCCCGCCAGATGGCCGGGCAGCAGCAGCAGCCGCGCCGGATCCTTCGGGTCGTGCCTGACGCGGCGGCGCGAGGTCTCGTCGTAGCCGTAGAGCTGCGAGGCATCCCACCAGCCGGTGGTGCGGTTGGCCGTGGTCTTGTAGGCGCGGGCCAGCTGCTTGCGTCCATCGGCCTCGAAGACCGGCGGCTCCGTGGTCTCGGCATACAGGCTCGGGTCGATGCGGTCCTCGGGACGGCAGCCGGACGAGGGGTCGGCGCAGCCCACGGCCATCAGCCCCGGCGCGTTGTGGCCCTCCTCCAGGTGGGAGAACCAGTCATGGGTCATGAACTGGATCCAGAAGGCGGCCAGCACGTTGAAGAAGGGCGCCTTCTTGTAGTCGCACTGCGCCTGCACCGCATCGCCGGGCAGGCCCTGGCCCTCGCGGCAGGCGTCCGGCTGCGACTGCGGGCGGGTGAACAGCTTGCGGCTGATCAGCTGCGGGTCGGGCTTCAGCAGGGCCAGCCGGTCGCCGTGGCGGTTGCGGGCCAGCTCGGTCTTGCCCAGGTCGGGGAAGGTGCTGGCGAACTCCACGTTGCGCGCGAAGGGCATGCCGGTCGAGCCCATGCGCGGGTTCTTCAGGTCGTTGCAGATGCCGTCGATGTTGCGGAAGCGGATCAGCTCGCCGGTGCACAGCTGCGGGCCGTCGCCGCCCACGGCGGCGTAGGCCGGCGCGCCGGCCGGCAGGCGCATCGCGTCCCACTGCTTGACGGCCGGGCCGGGCACGCCCTGCCGGCTGCCCAGCACGTACTCGGGATAGGTGCCGCTGTTGTCGAACAGGTTGAACTTGATCAGCTCCATGCGCTGGTATTCGAGGTCCAGCAGCGCGCCGTCGATGCCGCGGCCGTTCGGGCCGAGATGCCCGCCCGCACCGCGGGTCCCCGGGGCCAGGCTGCTGGCGTCGCCGGCGGCCCAGTAGTTGGCCCAGTCCACATACGGGGCCTTGCGGAAGGCCAGCGGCCGTGCGCCGCCACGGCACTGGGCCACCGCCTCGCTGACCTTGCCGTTGAAGCGCTCGGCCCGGTCGCCGGGCAGGCGGCGGAAGCCCTCGGCGACCATGCGCGCGCAGGCGGCCGTGTCGTCGGCCTGCACCGCGGGGTCGAGCACGCCGGGGCCGGCGCACGCCGACAGGAACAGGAGCATCGTGAAGAAGGCCGCAGCGGGTGCGCGCCGTCCTGCCAGTCTCGAATTCATCGTCCGGACCCTCCTGGCTGAACGCCAGGCGGCATTATCGGGACCGGCGCTGCCCCGGCGGCCCAGGGGCAGCGGCCCGTCAGGGTTGGTCAGCTTCCGTTCAGCTTCGACGTTATGGGCGATGGCGCTATGGCTTGTGCCCGGGCACCGGCGTCAGCACCGGGGCGCCCTGGCGCTTGAGCAGCACGACCACGAAGCGCGCCGGCTCGGTGTCGCTGGCGTTGCGGCCGACGAGATGGACGTCGTTCGGGCCCTCGTAGAAGGTGTCGCCGGCCTTCAGCGTGACCAGCGGCTGGTTCTCGAGCTGCATCTGCACCGTCCCTTCCAGGACGTAGACGAAGGCGTGGGCATCGTGCCGGTGCGCCATGTCCCTGGCGCCCGGCGGATAGGACACCTCCAGCATCACGGCCTCCCGTCCCGGCACCTCGGGCAACGGCCTGGCCATCAACTGCTTCACATCGGCCGCATCGGCCTGCGGCGCGAGTACCAGGCCGCCGAGCAGCACAGCCAGGATGGCCATCGATCGTGTTGTCGTCTTCATGGGGTCTTCTTCCTTCTCTCCAGGGTCATGAGTTCTTCAGCGGGCCAGCCAGGCGTCGAGCGTGGTGGCACCGACGGGGGCATCGGCGGCGGTCACCAGCGACCCGTCGTCCAGCACCGAGCCGAAGTACGGCGCCTGCGCATCCGCGACGACGCGGCGCGCATCGCCATGGGCATCCAGCGCGCGCTGAACCGCCTCGGCCATCGGCAGGCGCTCCGGCCCGCCGACTTCGACGATGCCGTTGCACGGCGCCCGGGCCACGACGCCGGCCAGGAACAGCGCGACATCCGCGGCGGCCATCGGCTGGAACAGCGCCGACGAGACGCGCGGGCTGCCGCCGGTCGTACCGTCGCCGGCGATGGCGGCCAGGAACTCGAAGAACTGGGTCGCCCGCACGATCGTGTAGGGCAGCGCGCCGGCGCGGATCAACGACTCCTGGGCGACCTTGGCGCGCAGGTAGCCGTTGTCGGCGAGCCGGTCGGCGCCGACCACCGACAGGGCCACGTGATGGCGCACGCCGGCGGCCTGCCCGGCGGCGAGCAGGCGGGTCGTGGAGTTGCGGAAGAACTCCATCACCGCCTTCTCCTCGAAGGACGGCGAGTTGCTCACATCCACGACCACGTCCGCGCCGGCCAGCGCCTGGGCCAGGCCTTCGCCGGTCAGTGTGTTGACGCCTCGCGAGGGCGAGGCCAGCGTGACCTTGTGGCCCGCGCGTTCCAGCAGCGGGGCGAGATGTCTTCCGATGAGGCCGCTGCCTCCGATGAGGGTGATGTTCATGTGGTGGTCCTTCCGTGGGTGATCCGTCCGGGGGCGGCGACGATATGGGCCGCCCACACCCTGCAAGACGTGCGGGCGGGCCGGTTTGTGACATGCGCTTGCGCGACACTCCAGCCTTCCCCAGGAGACCCGCATGAGCACCAGCCCCAACGCCTCACCCAATCCCGTCATCGCCCTGCTGGGCCGCCGGCTGCGCCTGGCCGTGATCGGCGGCGGGCCGGGCTCCTTCATCGGCGCGATGCACCGCCAGGCCGCGCGGCTGGACGACGGCTACGAGATCGTCGCCGCCGCCCTGTCCTCCGACCCCGAGCGGGGCCTCGCCGGCGGCCTGGCGCTGGGCCTGCCGCGCGAGCGCTGCTACGGCAGCGGCAGCGAGCTGCTGAAGGCGGAGGCCGCGCGCGGGGCCGACAGCAAGGCCGAGGTCATCGCCATCATGACCCCCAACGACGGCCACGCCCCGCTGTCCATCGAGGCGATGCAGCTCGGCTTCGACGTCATCTGCGACAAGCCGATGACCAACACGCTGGCCGAGGCGCAGGCGCTGTACGCCGCCCAGCAGCAGACCGGCCGCGTCTTCTGCCTGACCCACAACTACAGCGGCTACCCGCTGGTGCGCCAGGCCCGTGCGATGGTCGAGGCCGGCGTGCTGGGCACGCTGCGGCTGATGCAGGTCGAGTACGTGCAGGGCGGCCGCGCCGACGAGAGCGTGCTGCCCGGCCAGATGAAGAAGCGCTGGAAGGAAGATCCGGCCAAGGCCGGCCCCTCGCTGGTGATGGGCGACATCGGCTCGCATGCCCACCACCTGCTGCGCTTCGTCACCGGCCTGGAAGTGGACGCGGTGGCCGCCGAGATCGGCCCCATCGTGCCCGGCCGCACGGTGGACGACTACGCCGGCGCGCTGCTGCGCATGCAGGGCGGCGCCCGCGCGATGTTCTGGGTCACGCAGACCGCGGCCGGCGTCGAGAACTCGCTGCGCATCCGCATCAGCGGCAGCAAGGGCACGCTGGAATGGCTGCAGGAGCTGCCGCAGGAGCTGTGGTTCAAGCCGCTGGGCGCGCCGCAGCAGAAGTTCACGCCCAACGGTCCTGGCACGCTGCCGCTGGCGGCGCGGGCCTGCCGCATCGTGGCCGGCCATCCGGAAGGCTTCCACGAGGGCTTCGCCAACCTCTACCGCGACGCGGCCGAGACGATCGCCGCCCGGCTGGCGGGGGCAAGACCTGCCCCTCTGGCCGGATGCTTCCCGAACGCGCTGGACGGCCTGCGCGGGGTCGAGTTCATCGACGCGGTGATGCGCTCCAGCCGGGCCGACGGCGCCTGGGTGAACCCGGCTGCATAAGGAGACTCCGTCGATGTTCGACCACGTCAAGTTCGGCGTTCGCGACTTTGCCGCGAGCAAGGCCTTCTACCTGGAGGCGCTGGCGCCGCTGGGCGTCACGCTGCTCGGCGAAGGCGAGCCGTCCTACGGCGTCGAGCTCGGCGTGCGCGGCGGCGCCAGCTCGCTGTGCCTGTTCCAGGCCACCGGCACGCCGGCACCGCTGCACATCGCCTTCGCGGCCGCCAGCCGCGCCCAGGTGGACGCCTTCTACCGCGCCGCGCTGCAGGCCGGCGCCATCGACAACGGGCCGCCCGGCCTGCGCCCGCAGTACCACGCCCTCTACTACGCCGCCTTCGTCATCGACCCGGACGGACACAATATCGAAGCGGTCTGCCACACGCCGACATAAACAGTTATGTCCGCTGACCGCATCGTCCCTATTGCGGCTGTCACGATCCGATGCCAACATCCGCCGGCTTGAACACGACACGAGCGCCGGCCTGACCGGCGTCATCACGGGAGGGTGCAGCCGGCCACGCCGGCCTGCGCCGCAGATCGCCTGGCCCGACCGCGCCGGGCACGCACCAGATTGCGACCAGGAGGCACACCCATGACCGACAAGATCACGGAGTCCGGCTGGAAGGCCTTCGTCAAGGGCCTGAAGCTCGACAAGGAACTCGACGACAAGGAGCTGCTGAAGCTGCTGCAGCGCCTGGACAAGACCGACGAGCGCAAGCCCGAGCCCCGGCTCGAGGCGCTGAAGGCCCTGGCCAAGGAGATCCCGAAGCAGGTGGCGGCCGTCACCAAGCAGAAGAAGGAGCTCGGCGACAAGCCTTTCGGCAAGATCAAGGACCAGCTCTACGCGATGCTGGACGAGGCCGAGACGCTGCAGAAGAAGACCGAGGCCGCGCTGGACGAGGCCGAGCCCGAGGAGGCCGACGAGGATTCCGCCGCCGCCGCCCTGGCCAACCCGAAGCTGCTGCTCAAGCAGCTGAACATGTGCCGGCAGGACCCGGAGCGCACCGTCAGCTTCGCCTACGTGGAGGCCAAGGACAAGCAGCCGGCGATGCTGGCCATGCACCCGCGCATGAGCGTGAAGATGCTGTTCGCCAAGCTGCAGGAGGCCTCGGGCGTGAAGGCCGGCTCCTACGGCACGGCCTGGGTGGACGGCACCAGCCTGATGCTGCAGCTGGACAAGCCGCTGTCGGGCCTCGTGAAGAAGATCCGCCAGCCGGTCAAGGCCTGCGGCTTCAAGATCGCCAAGGCGGTGCTGTGGAACGCCGACGGCACCGTCTTCGAGGCCGACGAGCAGGCCGAGGAGTCGGTCGGCGTGCCGGACGCACCCGGCCTGCCGACGCAGCAAATGCCTCCGACGACCACGACGACGGACGGGCCCAAGGAGCAGGAGCACGAGCAGGGCCATGGCGACACCGTCGACCCCGCGGTGGCCTTCAAGGCACGGCTGGGCGCACTGATCCCGAAGATCAAGGAGAGCGCCACCGCCCAGCATCCCGGCGCCGCCGCGGCCAGGCTGAAGGCCAGCGAGGCGGGCGTGGCCGCCGCCAAGGGCGACTTCACCCAGGCCCAGCTGCTACTCGATGAGGTGGAGGACCTGCTCTCCGGCAAGACCGCCCCGCCGGTCGTCGAGGCGCGGTCCAAGCCCGAGGCGAGCCCGATCGAGCACTGGAACGAGGTGCGCAAGGAACTGCAGCCGCTGGTCGAGAAGGCGCTGGAAACGCCCGGCGAGCGCGCCACCAAGGTCGCCACCGCGTGGAAGATGGCGATCGAGCTGGGCGGCAAAGGCGACTTCGGCCGCGCCGAGCTGATCACCGACAAGCTGCGCGCGATGCTGGCCCAGGAAGTGCTGCCGACGCCCGGCCAGGAAGAGGGCAAGCCCGTCGATTCCAAGGTGGACGTCGCGCAGGCGCTGCTGGCCGCTCGCGGCGAGGTCGCGCGCGTGCGCGCGCTGATGACGGCCTTCGGCCCCAGCGTGCCGCTGCTGTGGGACACGGCGATCGCGCAGGCCGAGAAGGATGTGGAATCGGTCGCCGGCGGCACGCTGGAGGAGATCCGCAAGGGCGCCGAGGCCTCGGCGCTGGTGCTGAAGGACCTGGAACCGAAGATCAAGGAACTGAGCGACAAGAAGAAGGACTTCGAGCAGAAGGCCGGCCAGGTGGAAGACCGGCACAAGCAGATGGGCAACTTGTGGGGCGTGAAGAACGACACCAAGCTCAAGGCCCGGCTGGACCAGTTGCCGCTGGACCTTCAGGCGGCACGCGAACAGGCCGCCCAGTTCAACTACGACGGCGCGCTCGTGGCGGTGAAAGCCGTCCTCGACCGGGCCACGCAGCTGGACAAGGACAGCGACAACTACGAGAAGATCCGCGTCATCTACCAGGCGCGCGAGGTCCTGGTCAACGAAGCCAACGCCGACTTCACCGGCACGAAGACCGGCTCGGTGGAACTGAGCACGGCCCATGGACTGATCTCGACGGAGTGGGGCAAGGTCCTGCCGAAGTGGAACACCGGCGCCTACGACGAGGCGCTAGCCGCCAGCGAGACCATCCCGGCGCTGGTGGCGACCTACAAGCGCAAGGCGACGATCTTCACGGCGGTAAACACCGCGCCGGCGAACCTGGTCCGCGACCTGAACGCCGACCGCAACACCTACAAGGAGCTGTTCGAGCGCCTCTATCCGAAGTCCCTGATCGACAGCATCGGCCGCTACGCGGATCCCGGCTACTCGATCCAGCTGGACGACAAGACCTTCGGCGAACTGCGCGGCGCCCGGGCCCACCTGACGGCCGTGCGGAATCGCGCCGCGCTCGGCGTCCAGTACTTCCAGGCCAACGACGCGCTGGTGAAGCACAGCCAGGACCTGCTCTCCGACGATCGCTCGCGCCGCGCGCTGCGATACGTGGCGGCCGACTACCGCGACCGCATCTTCAACGACCTGGCCCTGGGCAAGTCGCACGCCGCGCGGCAGGACTTCGAGAAGGCCAAGATGGCGGTCGATGCCAGCCAGGTCTACTCGAACGAGCAGCAGGGCAAGATCACGCGCTGCGTGACCTACCTGGCCGCGCTGGACAAGACCAATCTGCAACTGGAGAAGGTGCAGGCCCAGTACACCTCCACCTCCGCCAAGGCCGCCGCCCAGGCCTGCGTGCTGACGGTGCAGGAGGCCGAGACGCTGGCCCTGGCGGGCGACTTCGACGGCGCCGAGAAGCAGCTGGACAGCGTGCGCAAGCTGCTGGACGGCATCGAAGCCGCCGAGAAGATCGACGACGCGCTGGACGAGGCGAAACAGGCGCCGCCGCGCGAGACCGGCAGCGAGGACATGAGCAAGGACATCGCGCTGATCGAGTCCGCCATCAAGTCGGCCGAGGAAAGCTCGGGCCAGGCGGGTGCGAACTTCGAATGGACCGCGCTCGCCACCGCCAAGCTGGCCCTGTCCGCCCTGCGCCGCGCCAACACGGCCGGCGACGCCCCGACTGCCAACCAGGAGCGCACGAAGGCCATGGACGCGCTGGCCGGGCTGACCGAGCAGCTCAGCAGCTACAAGACCAGCCAGGCTCTGCACGAGGCGCTGCAGACCAATATCAAGGCGTCCGAGGCCCTGTTCGGCACGCTGGCCTCCAGCACGCTGGCGGTGGCCGGCACGCTGTCCACCGAATTCACGGACATCAAGTCGCAGACGGAGGCCAAGGTCAGCAAGCCGCTGGCCGGCGGCAAGGAGCCGGCCTACGAGCAGTTGCTGCAGGACATCGCCGGCCTGCAGAACCGCCTGGCCACCTGGCGCGCGGCGGCGAGCAAGCTGGCCGGCTTCACCGCCGACGCGGCGCAGGCCGAGATCGCCATCCAAGCGCTTCAGACCACCGACGTGCCGGCCGTCACCAAGGCCTTCGAAAGCTTTGATGCCACCTTGAAGAAGCCCCTGGAGAAGCTGCCGGACGAGCAGCGGCACAAGGCCCTGCGCACGCGCAAGGACGAGCTGGTCAATGCGGCCGGCATCGAGGCGCTGATCGCGGGCGCGGCGGCGATGAAGGTGATCATCACCGAGGCGGCCGCGCTGAAGCAGGCGACCGGGGAGCAGAAAGCGGCGATCGTGTATGTCGGCTCGCAGCTCAATGCCAAGATCACCCTGATCCAGGGCAAGGTGACCCTGCTGGGCCGGCAGGCGGCCTTCGATCAGCTGCTGGCCGGGCTGGGGAGCGCCGCCCAGGCCGGCAGCGCCGCGGGCCTGCGTGTGGCGACCAGCGAGATCATCTACTTCGACCGCATGCTCGATACGCTGACGACGGCCCGCACCACCTTCGTCAACAAGTACACGGACCTCACCCGGCGGCTGAACGTCGTGAAGTCGGGGCTCACCACGCTGGCGCGCAGCAGCGCGGTGGATGGCGCCGTGGCCGTGCTGCAGGAAAAGCAGTCGACGCCGATCGGCGTGGAGCTGGAGCGGCTGAACACGGCCGGTACCGCCGATCCCGCGACCTACCTGCCGTCCACCGTGGATGTGGCCAAGCCGGAGGCACAGCTGGTGCAGCTGGAGGCCGACTTCGCCAAGCTGCAGCCGCTGGCCGCGCCGCTGCTGGCGCTGGAGCAGCAGCTCAAAGGCCTGGACGCCCTGGCCGACGTGCCCGCATTCAAGAACGTGCAGGCCAGCGTGCAGCAGCTGAGCCAGTCCATCGCGCAGGCCTTGAGCGCCAGCCCCGCGGACTTCGCCAAGGCCAAGGCGGATCTCGACGCCGCCAGCATGCTGGCCAGCGGGGCCACCCGGGCCGGCGCCGGTGCCGTGGCGTCGACGCCGCCCAAGGGCGACGGCGGCGCGCCCGACTACGCCCAGTCCGTGTCGGAGCTGCGCAAGCGCTACGCGGACCTGAGCCTGGCCACCACCCAGCAGGCTCTGGACCCGAAGGGCCTGGAGCCGCTGAAGACCGCCGTCGATGACATCGAGAAACTGAGCGCGGAGCTGACATGAGCGATACCGACACCAAAGTCCTGCCGCAGAAGGTGGAGAGCACCTTCAAGGCCTATGACGGCGCGGAGCTGGAGCTCAAGCTGTGCAAGCAGCTGAGGGCTCGGCTCGACGACGAGTCGCTGGGCGTGGAGCACAAGCTCGAGGACGTCGTGACGCGCCTCGACACGGACCAGCTCCGCTCATTGAAGAAGTCGGCCGACTTCGAGCTGGTGCGTTTCCGCGGGGCGCAGAACCTGGTGGCCAAGCTCAGCGGGGCGACCCAGCGCGGCGTCGACCTGCAGGAGGCGCTGGACACCGTCGCCGCCGTCAAGGCCCGCCTCCCCGAGCTGGAGGAGCTGGTGACCAAGGGCCAGTCGCTGCTCGACGGCGTCAAGGCGCTGCAGACCGAAGCCGACAAGTGGGAGAAGGAACAGAAGCGCTATGCGGTGCGCACCGAGCTGGACGGCCTGCGCCAGCAGGCGGACGAGGTGCTGAAGCTGGTCGGCCAGGGTGATGTCGACAAGGCGCTGCTGGCGCTGGCCCGGGGCAAGGATCTGATGCTCGACGGCAAGGTGAAGAAGCAGATGAGCGCCAACCAGGTGCCCAGCGTGCCCGACATCAAGGCCATCATCGCCCGCAAGGACGGCGACAAGCAGCTCGACGAGATGATCAAGAACCTCGACGAGTCGACCCAGCGCAAGGTGATCACCGTCGCCTTCGAGGCGCGCTTCGGCTGCAAGCTGCAGATCCTCTCGGATGCCAGCTACAACGCGCAGGGCAAGTTCCAGCGCGTCACCGACGGTACCGGCGACGGCATCGCGAGCGCCAACACGCCCGACAAGAAGGCCCCGGAACTGCGTCGCTTCTACGACCTGATGTCCAAGCTTCCCGCCAAGCACACGCGCGAGAACACGGGGCTGTTGAAGTTCCGCTACCGCGACAGCGACAAGTCCAGCGCCTCGTTTGCCAGCGCCCGCTTCAAGGACATCGTGATGAACGAGGGACGCGCGGACAAGAGCGGCGTCTACGGCGTCGGCCGGCCCGACGAGATGCCCGCCGACGTGAAGGACGAATGCAAGCCCGCCAACGACGAGCCGATCACCTTCTTCGACTGGAACACCGCCCACGAGGTCGGCCACACGCTGGACGCCAAGCTGGGCTTCATGGTCAAGCGTGCCAACCAGTCGCAGTTCGGCGGCTGGCGCGAGTACGGCAAGGACAACGGCCCGGTGGTGGCGGCCCTGGCCAAGCGCTACGACTTCGACGCCACCTACATCAAGGACCTGCTCACCACCGGCGCCGGCACGCTGCCGCCGGCGCCGCCCGGCGTCGACGCGGTCGAGTGGAACCTGCGGCACAAGCAGGTGGACGCGCACTACGCGCGGATGGTGGCCGGCAAGAACCCGTGGTCCTCGCAGGCCACGGCCGTGAGCCTGGCCATCGACGGCCGCGTCTACCAGCAGAGCTACGACTGGCCCCACTGGTCGAGCTACGAGCTGGCGGCCCGCCAGCAGGCTATCAGCGGCTACCAGTTCCGCTCGCCGCTGGAGTGGTTCAGCGAGATGTACGCCGCCTACAAGTCCAACAAGCTCAAGCCCAACCATCCGGCGATGGAATGGCTCAAGCGCCTGGATGCCGAATAGCCCGAAGCCACGCAGGAGCACGCCATGTCACTGTTCTCGACCACGCAAGTGAGCTGCCCGCATTGCGGCGAAACCACCTCGATCGAGGAGGTCGGCAGTCTCAACGCCGACCGCCGGCCCGACCTGCGCCAGCAGATCCTGGACGACACCTTCCAGACCGCCGCCTGCAGCCACTGCGGCGAGAGCTTCCGGCTGGAGCCCGACTTCAACTACATGGACGCCGGGCGCGGCCAGTGGATCGCCTGCTACCCGGGGCCGCGCATCCTCGACCACCTGGAGGCCGCCGACGAGATGGGCGCGGTGTTCGAGAACAACTTCGGCCCCGGCGCCGGCAAGGCCGCGCACGAGCTGGGCCAGTCGCTGACCGGTCGGGTCGTGTTCGGCTGGCCGGCGATGCGCGAGAAGCTGCTGGCCCACGACCTCGCGATTGACGACGTGGCGCTCGAGCTGCTGAAGCTCGACATCCTGCGCGAGCTGCCCGAGATCCCGCTGGGCACCGGCACCGAGCTGCGCCTGGTCGAGGCGCAGGGGCAAGACCTGACCCTCGCCTGGTTCGGCCCGGGCGTGCCCGATGCGGAGCGGGTGATGGACGTGGAACTGGCGCGCTACCAGGACATCGTCGCCCACATCGACGAATGGAAGGACGTGGCCGACGAGCTGCGCGACTCGCCCTTCGTGGACATGCAGAAGCTGTACATGGGCCCGGGGCGGGAGGCCGCGGCCTGAGGACGGCGCCGCGGGGCGCTCGTTCAGCCTTCCAGCGCCCGGGCGAAGGCATCAGCCGGGGCGCCCTCCTCCCAGGCCGGCACGCCGTCCGGCAGGCGCAGCCAGGGCTGCGCGCGTTTCGCCCAGATGTGGGCCACCACCTCCAGCTCGTCGCTGCGATCCAGCGTGCCGGCGCGCAGCACCACCTTGCCCGGCCGCGCGCTGTTGGTGTTGAAGACGCGGGTGTGGCAGACGCCGCAGATGCGCTGCCGCGAGATGCGCCCGCTCGGCGACGTCAGCTCGTACACCAGCACCGGCCCGCTCACCGACAGCGCGGCCTCGGGCAGGATTGCCTGCTGGCTGAAGGCGCTGCCGCTCCAGGTCTGGCAGTCCAGGCAGTGGCAGGCATAGGTGCGGGGCAGCGCGTCCAGCGCCAGCGTGTAGCGCACCGCGCCGCAGCGGCAGCCGCCTTCGATCGTTCCGGCCATGTCCGTCATCGCTTGCGGGAACGCGCCACCGCGTTGAGCAGTTCGCCGATCTTGAAGGGCTTGGTCAGCACCTGGGAGACGGCCAGCGACTGCAGCCGCTCCTCGTCGCCGCGGCGCAGCTCGCCGTTGGTCAACACGATCACCGGCGCATCGGGCTGGCTCTTGAAGCGGCCCAGGCGCAGCTCGGCCAGCATGTCCACCGTATGGGATGCGTCGTCGAGCTCCAGCACCACGCCCTCGTAGACGCCGCTGGCCAGCAGCGCGCGGGCGCGGTCGATCGTGCTGGCGTCCTGCACCTCGGCCACGCCGAGGTCGCGCGCCACCGAGACGATGGTGCGGCGCATGACGAAGTGCTGCTCGAACAGCATCACCCGGGGCAGTGCGGCCGCGGGGCTCACGGCGCTGCCTCCTCACCGTCGTCGCCACGCCCGGCCAGCGCCTCGTTCACCAGGCCGCGCAGCGCCTCCAGCACCGCGCGCTCCACCGCGCCCAGCTGGCGCGGCACGGTGTCGATCACGCACAGCGTGCCGATGCGCTGTCCGCCGGGCGTGCTGACCGGTGCGCCGGCGTAGAAGCGGATGTGCGGATCGCCGGTGACCAGCGGGTTGTCGGCGAAGCGGGGATCGAGGCTGGCGTCCTCGATCACGAACAGCTCGGGCGCCATGATCGCGTGGCCGCAGAAGGAGATGTCGCGCGGCGTCTCCGGCGCGCCGAGCCCCAGCCGGGCCTTGAACCACTGGCGCCGGCCGTCCACCAGCGAGACCAGCGCCACCGGCATGTCCAGCTGCTCGGCCGCGAAACGGACCACGCGCTCGTAGCGCTCGTCCGGCGGAGTGTCCAGCAGCATCAGCGCCTGCAGCGCCTGCAGCCGCTCGGCTTCGTCGTCGGGGATCGGTGCGGGTGTCATCGGTCCGAGTATTCCATCGATCAGGCACTCACGATCCAGCCTTCGAGCGGATCGGCGTCGAGCGGCCAGCCGTGCCGCGGCGCCTCCAGCGCCCAGGCGGCCTGCATCAGGCATAACGCGGCATCCAGACGGTCTCCGCTGCCGTCCGCCACCAGCTCGTCGCGCTGCGCATGGCTGAGCTTGAGCCGCAGGCCCAGGCGCTGGCTGCGGCCCTGCTCCAGCGCATCGACCAGGTCCTTGCGGGCGATCAGGCGCTCGGGCGATGCCTGCTTCGCCGCCTCGTCGCTCTTGTAGCTGCGCCGGCCCAGGATCTCGCGCGCCAGCAGGCCCGGATAGGCCTCCAAGGCGATGCGCGCGGCCTCGGGCCGAGGTGGCGGCTGGTGGCCGTGCAGCTGCACGCCCGCCTGCAGCAGCAGCGGCACGCCCGCGTGCAGCATGAAGGCCACCGGCGGGTTGACCCATTTCATGCTCGGCGAGGAGCCGGCCGGCCCGTCGCAGGCCCGGTGGGCGAACTTGCCACCGGCCGGCCGCGCCGCGCAGAAGGCGGCGAACAGGTCCCGGATCTCGCTGCGGGACAGCGCGGCATAACGCTCGATCAGCGCTGACCAGTCGCTGGGCCAGCCCAGCGCCTGCACCAGCTCGCGCGGCAGGCCGAAAGGCAGGTCGAAGCCGCCCAGCCACGGGCCGGGCAGCGCCAGCCAGGCGCCGAAGGCGGCCAGGCTGTCGAAGGTCTCCAGGCCCTGCAGCCGCACGACCTTGCCCTGGCGCTCGCCCCGGGCGAGCACGATGGGCTTGCGCCGGCTCGGGGCGCTGCTGAAATCGACGCCGACCAGCGGCGTCCTCGTGGGGATCGATGACATGGAGGCACTGTATCGGCGCCGTGTAGCATCGGCATCGTGACGCCCAGATTCCACTGACCAGCGCCACGCAGTACCGACGAC
>NZ_LYVQ01000159.1 GCF_001984095.1 Pelomonas sp. KK5 | reverse complement strand
GGCCTCAATGGGGCCGGCCGCGGCGCTATGCGCCCGCCGGTGCGGAGGCCTCCGGCACGCGCGTGCTCGGCGAGCTGTTCGCCAATGTGCAGGCCACGCCCTACCTGCTGCTGCAGTCGGGCGCCAGTTGGGGCAGCGGGCGCCGGCGCGACGGTGCGCAGCTGGAGCTGGGCGCCACCAGCGGCCTGCCGATCGGCGACGAGCTGATCGGCATCGGCCTGGCGGCCAGCTATGCCAATGCGGCCCAGCTGCGCGGCAGCTTCGGGATCGATCCGGCCTGGCAGCCCTCGCGTGGCTGGCAGGACTGGAGCCTGGCGGTCAGCGCCGAGCACAGGTTCTCGGCGGACTGGTCGCTCAGCGGGCAGTGGCTGGGCGCGCGCCTGCTGGGCGCGGCGGCGCGCTCGCCGCTGACGCAGTCGCGCTTCCAGCCGTCCTTCACGCTGAGCCTGTGGCGCCGCTTCTGAGCGCGACCGACCATGCACGAGGACTTCCTGCTCTGGGCGCTGCCCGTGTTTGTCCCGGCGATGGCCTTCGAATGGGCCTGGGGCCGGCGCCGCGGCCGCGACAGCTATGGCTGGGCCGACACGCTGAACAGCCTGGCCCAGGGCCTGCTGAGCCAGGCCGTGGCGGCGCTGACGCCGCTGCTGCAGACCGGCATCTACGCCTGGGTGCAGCCGCGTGTGCAGCTCCACGTCCACCTGCTGCCGGCGGCGCGCCTGGCCACGCCGCTGGGCTGGGTGATGGCCGTCGTCTGCTATGACTTCTGCGACTACTGGCTGCATCGCGTCAGCCATGACAGCGCCCTGTTCTGGGCCGCCCATGCGGTGCATCACCAGAGCGAGCATTTCAACCTGAGCACCGCGCTGCGCCAGGAGAGCTTCTATCCGGTGATGGGCTTTCCCTTCTTCCTGCCGCTGGCGGTGCTGGGTTTCTCGACCGAACAGTTCATCGCCGCGGGCCTGGTCGTGCTGCTGTACCAGTTCTGGATTCATACCGAGCACATCGGCCGCCTGGGCTGGCTGGACCGTGTGTTCTCGACGCCGTCCAACCACCGGGTCCATCACGCGGTCAACCCCGGCTACCTGGATCGCAACTACGGGGCGGTGCTGGTGGTCTGGGACCGCCTCTTCGGCACCTTCGCGGAGGAGGCCGAGCCCTGTGTCTACGGCACCGTCAAGCCGCTGGCGAGCTGGCAGCCGCTGTGGGCGGTGGCGCAGTTCTACGCGGAGATCGCGCAGCGCATGGCGGCCACGCCGCGCTGGCTCGACAGGCTGCGCGTGCCCTTCAAGTCGCCCGGCTGGCTGCCGCCAGGCGTCGAGGCCGAGGACCCGCAGGCCGCGGCGCGCCGGCTGGCGCAGCCGCGCTTCGACCCGCCGCTGCCGCCTGCCGCGCGCGCCTGGGCCGGCGCCGTGTTCATCGCCTGTGTCGCGGCCACGGGCAGCTGGCTGCTGCAGGCCGATGCGCTGGCCGCCGGCATCCAGTGGGCGGCCGGGGCGCTGCTCGCGGTGGCGCTCTGGTGCATGGGCCGCTGCCTGCGCGATGCGCCGCGCCGCTGGCTGCCGGGGCTGGGCGGGGTGGCGCTCGGCCTGCTGGTGGCAGCCGGCTTGCAGCTCGTCACGCCTTGACATGCCGCGGTGGCATGATCCCTGCGTACGATCCGGCATCCCATCCAAGGCGGTCCACAATGATTCCCACGCTCGACGACGAAGTCCCCGGCACCTCGACCCTCCACCTGATCGGCGGCGAGAAGGGCGGCGTCGGCAAGTCGCTGGTCGCGCGGCTGATCGCGCAGCAGCTGATCGATCGCCGCATGCCCTTCACCGGCTTCGACACCGACCGCTCGCACGGCTCGCTGATGCGCTTCTACGCGGACTACGCCAGCCCCGTGCTGGTGGACCGCTACGAGGCTCTCGATGCGGTGCTGGAGACGGCAGTCGAGCAGCCTGGCCACCGCGTGCTGGTGGACCTGGCCGCGCAGACCCATGACGCGCTGGCGCGCTGGATGGAGGAGTCCGGCGTGCTCGACGTGGCCGCGGAAGCGGGCGTGCTCATCCGCTACTGGCACGTGATGGACTCGGGCCGCGATTCGGTGGACCTGCTGAGGAAGCTGCTGGACCGCTTCGGCGACAAGCTGCAGTACGTGCTGGTGCTGAACCAGCTGCGCGGCGACGACTTTTCGCAGTTGGAGAACTCCGGCCAGCTCGAGCGCGCCATGGCGCTGGGCGCGCGCATCGTCAAGGTCAGGCACCTGCAGGACGCGCTGATCCGCAAGATCGACGCCACCAACAGCAGCTTCTGGGCGGCCCGTGCGGGCGCCGATGCCGGCGGGCTCAAGCTGGGCCTGCTGGAGCGCCAGCGGCTGAAGCTGTGGCTCGCGCATGCGGGCGGCGAGATCGAGGCGGCCGGGCTCTGAAGTAGTAGAGTGCGCGAGCACTGACCAAACAGAGGGAACACCGATCATGCCAAAAGGCGTCCAACGCAACGACAAGTCCGCCAAGAAGCCGAAGAAGGACACCGGCCCCGTCAAGGAGGGCACCTCCTTCTCCGACCGCCCGGTCGCGCCGATGACCAGCGTGATCCCGAAGGGCAAGCTGAAGAACAAGCCGGGCTGAAGCGGCCCGCAAGACCTGGCCCTCCCGAGCCCTGGCGGCCCGGCGGCATGCCTCGCCGGGACCTGGCGGTCGCCCCCGCTACACTCCCGCCCGAGTTTTGCTAACGCGAGTTCCAGACGTCTTGGACAAGATCCTGCTTCAAATTGCCGCCGAGCTGAAGGTTCGGCCGGCCCAGGTCAACGCAGCCGTCGAGCTGCTCGATGGGGGCGCCACGGTGCCCTTCATCGCCCGTTACCGCAAGGAGGCCACCGACGGCCTCGACGACACGCATCTGCGCGAGCTGGAGGCGCGGCTGGCCTACCTGCGCGAGCTGGAGGACCGCCGCGCCGCGGTGCTCAAGAGCATCGAGGAGCAGGGCAAGCTGACGCCCGAGCTGCGCGCCGCCATCGAGGCCGCGCCCACCAAGCAGGAGCTCGAAGACCTCTACCTGCCCTACAAGCAGAAGCGCCGCACCAAGGGCATGATCGCCCGCGAAGCGGGGCTGGAGCCGCTGGCGGACAAGCTGTTTGCCGACCCGGCGCTGGATCCGATGAACGAGGCCGCTGCGTTCATCAACGCGGACGCCGGCTTCGCCGATGCGTTCGCCGTGCTGGACGGCGTGCGCGACATCCTCTCCGAGCGCTGGGCCGAAGACGCGCTGCTGATCGGCAAGTTGCGGGAATGGCTGTGGGCCGAAGGCCTGTTCAAGTCCAAGCTGATGGACGGCAAGGACGAGAACAACCCCGACATCGCCAAGTTCCGCGACTACTTCGACTACGACGAGCCGATCCGCACCGTGCCCTCGCACCGGGCGCTGGCCGTGTTCCGCGGCCGCGCGCTGGAGTTCCTCGATGCCAAGCTGGCGCTGGATGAAGAGACCGTCGCCGGCAAGCCCGGCCTGGCGGAAGGCCGCATCGCGCTGCACCTCGGCTGGAGCCATGCCAACCGCCCTGGCGACGCGCTGATCCGCAAGACCGTGGCCTGGACCTGGAAGGTCAAGCTCAGCATGAGCCTGGAGCGCGACCTGTTCGCCCGCCTGCGCGAGGATGCGGAAGCGGTGGCGATCAAGGTCTTCGCCGAGAACCTGCGCGACCTGCTGCTGGCCGCCCCGGCCGGCAAGCGCGTCGTGATGGGCCTGGACCCGGGCATCCGCACCGGCGTCAAGGTGGCCGTGGTCAGCGATACCGGCCGCGTGCTGGACACCCACACCGTCTACCCGCACGAGCCCCGCCGCGACTGGGAAGGCTCGCTGCACACGCTGGGCCGCCTGGTGGCCACGCACGGCGTCAACCTGATCGCCATCGGCAACGGCACCGCCAGCCGCGAGACCGACAAGCTGGCCGGCGACCTGATCAAGCGCGTGCAGCAGATCGCGCCGGACGTGAAGATCGAGAAGGTCGTCGTCAGCGAGGCCGGCGCTTCCGTCTATTCCGCCTCCGAGTTCGCCTCGAAGGAGCTACCGGACCTGGACGTCAGCCTGCGCGGCGCCGTCTCCATCGCCCGCCGCCTGCAGGACCCGCTGGCCGAGCTGGTCAAGATCGACCCGAAGAGCATCGGCGTGGGCCAGTACCAGCACGACGTCAACCAGAGCGAGCTGGCGAAGACGCTGAACGCGATCGTCGAGGACTGCGTGAACTCGGTCGGCGTGGACCTGAACACCGCCAGCGCGCCGCTGCTGGCGCGCGTGTCGGGCCTGTCCGGCACGGTGGCGGCCTCGATCGTTCGCTGGCGCGATGCCAACGGCTCGTTCCGCTCACGTAAGCAATTACTTGATGTGACCGGCCTGGGCCCCAAGACCTTCGAGCAGGCGGCCGGCTTCCTGCGCATCCGTGACGGCGACGATCCGCTGGACCTGTCCGGCGTGCATCCGGAGACCTATCCGGTCGTCCAGCGCATGCTCGACAAGCTGGCCCGCCCGATCGCCGACATCATGGGCAAGAGCGATGTCATCCGCACGCTCAAGCCCGAGGCCTTCGCCGACGAGAAGTTCGGCGCCATCACGGTCAAGGACATCCTGGCCGAGCTGGAGAAGCCCGGCCGCGACCCGCGTCCGGACTTCAAGGTGGCCCGCTTCAACGACGGCGTGGACGACATCAAGGACCTGGTCGAAGGCATGGTGCTGGAAGGCACGGTCAGCAACGTCGCGCAGTTCGGCGCCTTCGTGGACCTGGGCGTGCACCAGGACGGCCTGGTCCATGTGAGCCAGCTGTCGAACAAGTTCGTCACCGATGCGCGAGAGGTGGTGAAGACCGGCGACATCGTCAAGGTCCGCGTGCTGGAAGTGGACCTGGCGCGCAAGCGCATCTCGCTGACGATGAAGCTCGACGCGGCGGCGCCGCGCAAGGGCGGCGGCGACAACGCCTTCAGGCCCGCGGCGCGCGGCGAGCGGCCGGCCCCGCAGCGGGGCGGCGGCTCGCAGCAGCAGCAGCAGCCGGTCGGCAACGCGATGGCCGCGGCCTTCGCCAAGCTCAAGCGCTAGGACGCGGAGCGGGCGGATGCGGAAGGTCTCCTTGTTCTTCCTCGCAGCTGCCACCTTCGCGCTGGCCGGCACGGCCCGCGCCGGGACGACCCGCTGGCACTTCGTCACCGAGCAGTTCGCGCCCTACATCGCCGAGAAGGACGGCCGGGCGGTCGGCCCGATGGTGGTGGTCCTGACCGAGCTGTGCGGCCGGCTCGGCGCGCAGTGCGAGATCGAACTGCTGCCCTGGCGGCGGGCGCTGGCCAGCGGGACTTCGGCCCAGGTGGACGGCGTGTTCGCGCTGGTCGACCACGGCGAGCCGCGCGAGGATTTCCATGTGTCCTCGCCGGTGGTCGAGACGCGCTACGGCTTCTTCGCCCGCAAGGCGGACACCGTGGCCTACCGCACGCCGTCCGACCTGATCGGCCGCAACGTCGGCGTCTACGGCCCTTCGGCCAGTTCGCGCCTGCTCACGCGGCTGGCCCTGGGCACGAACGCGCAGCCTCATCTGGAACTGGACAACGCCACCGTGCTGCGCAAGCTGCAGGCCGGCCGCTACGGCACCGGCGGCCTCGCGCTGGTGAACGAGCGCGTGGCGGAAGACCTGATCGCCGCCGAATCACTGAATGGCCTGCGCCTGGCCGGCGTGGCCGCGCGGCCCAACCTGGCCTATGGCCTGCGCCGCAGCATGCCCGCGGCCGAGGTCGAGCGCTTCAATCGGGCGCTGGACCAGATGTGCCGCAGCGGCCGGCTGCAGGCATTGCTGGCGCCGTACCGGATGCAGGCACCGGCCTGCAGGACGCCGTAGCCAACCGTTCGGGCTGAGCCTGTCGAAGCCCTGGGCCGTGTGGGTTGGAAGACCCTTCGACAGGCTCAGGGCGAACGGATGTTTCCTGGATGCTCAGAAGGACTTCTTGCCCAGCTTGGCGTGCAGCGCGCTGATCTCCATCAGCCCCGCGCTGCTGTAGAAGCGGTGGTACTCGGCCACCATCTCGCCCTTGATCAGCACCGGATCGGTGGCAGCCAGCGCCTTTGCCTCCTCGATGTCCTTGACCGCGAAGATGAACACGCCGCGCCAGCCGTCCGCCCCGTCCAGCGGGCCGGCCACGGCGAGCTTCCCTTCGTCGGCCAGGCGCTTGATGTTCGCGAAATGGCCCTTATACATCTCGTCGCGTTCGGGGCCGGCGGGCAGCTTGTTCGGCCCGGTCTTCAGGATCACCAGCACGTAGGAGCGCATGCCGTATTCGTCGGCGCCCAGGCGCTTGGCGAGCGCCTCGTCGTAGTTGGGGTTGGGCGTCTGGGCCGCCGTGGCGCCGGCGAGCAGCAGCGCGCTGAGCAAGAAGGCTATCGTCTTCACTGGGCTTGTCTCCTGTTGTTCTGCCGGTGATCTTCCCAACCGGCCGGAGGGCCCATCAGCGGAGTTTCCCGGGTCAGCGATCCAGCGGCCACATCGGCCGCTGCAGATGCCGGTAGGGCAGCAGGCTCAGGTCCGCCTGCAGCGTGCCCGGGGCATCGGCATAGATCGTCGCTGCGGCGATGGGGTCGAAGCCGGCGCGGAAGTGCTGGGTGGACTTGACGACCACCAGCCGCTGCGCCGCCGGGTCCACGCCCAGCTCGGTGAAGCAGTCCGGCGAGAAGACCTGCTGGCGGATGCTGTTGAGGATCAGCGTCAGGCCTTGCGTCGAGCGCACGGCCACGGCGGCACCGAGCGCGTCGAAGCCGCCCGGCGTGAGGCCGCGCTGACGGGCATCGGGGCGGCAGGCCAGCACTTCCACCTCGAGGTCCACCGGATCGCCGGACATCGGGCCCACCTTGCCGCCGATGCGCAGCGCCAGCCGCGCGCCGGGCCCGGCCGCCGTCGCGATGGCCACGGCCTGCGGGTCCCAGAACATGCCCAGCGCCACGCGCTCGGTGAGGCCGCGGTCCAGCAGCGCACGCAGGATGAAGGTGCTGTCGCAGGCGGCGGCGCCGCCGGGGTTGTCGGAGCCGTCGCCGACGATCACCGGGCCCCTGTCGGACAGCGATCGCTCGGCCTCGTCCAGCGCCTGCGCCAGCGGCATGCGGCGGGCGCTGGCCGACTCGCGCAGTGCATAGAAGCTCTGGCCGAGTTCCTGCAGCAACTGCTGCGCCATCGAGGCCAGCGGCGGCGTGTCTTCGCTGTAGACCAGCAGCGCGCCGCCGGTGTGCTCGGTGTCCGACCACGGGAAGCCATGCAGCGCCGAGACGGACAGCAGCCCCGGCAGCGACTCCACCGCCTGCAGTCGCTGCACGAAGCCGCGCATCGGCCCTTCCGTGGTGCCGAAGATGCCCAGCATCGGCACGCGCAGCCATTGCGCGCGCGGCTTCGCCAGGCTGCCGTCGAGCATGCGGGTCAGCAGCGCATGCAGTTCCTCGCCCCGCGCCGCGTAGTCGATGTGCGGATACTCCTTGACCGAGATCAGCAGCGCGCCGGAGTCCACCATCGCCGCACTGAGATTGCAGTGCAGGTCCAGCAGCGCGCCGACCGGCATCGACGGGCCCACGATCGCGCGCACGCGGCCGAGCAGGTCGCCCTCGCAGTCCGGATAGCCCTCGGCCAGCATCGCGCCGTGCAGGATCAGCACGACGGCATCGATGCCTTCGATCAGCGCGGCACGCAGGTCGGCCAGCAACTCGTCGCGCAGCCGCTCGTACTCGCCGCGGGCCAGCGGGCCGGAGGGCTGGGCCTGCGCGAACAGACCGGGCGTCCAGGTGTCGCCGCTGCGGCGCGAGGCGGCCAGCACGCCGCCCAGCTCGGCCATCGCCTCGATGCGCGGTAGCGCATCGGCATCGCCGCGGCGGATCAGCTCCAGCTCGGCGAAGGACGCCTCGCTGGTGGGCAGCGGCGAGAAGCTGTTGGTCTCATGGACCATGCCGGCGACGAACAGCTTCATGAGCGCCTCAATACCACTGGTTGAACGAGATCAGATGATGGGCGATGCCCAGCACCACCAGCACCAGGAAGCTGGCCAGCCACACGCCGCCCAGCGCCCTGGACACGGTCTTCTGCCGCAGCACCATCGCCGCCGCCACCAGCCCGCCGAGGAAGGCCAGCGTCGTCACCAGCTGCGTGATCGGCAGCATCGTGCTGGTGTCCTTCAGCTCCTCCAGCCCGGCGACGACGAAACCCCACAGCACGCAGGCCGCCAGGCTCGCCACGCTGGCGATGCGCACCCAGCCGACGGCCTTGGCCGGCTTCTCGGCCACGCCGTGGCGGCGGCGCAGGATCGCGGCCACCGGCCAGAGCAGGACGGTCAGCAGGACGGTCGCCAGTGCGCCGCAGAACAGCACCAGCGCTGTCGTGCCGGCCAGCGCGGGCACCGGCTCGAAGATGAAGGCGAACACATAGGGCTCCAGGCCGAACTGCTTGACCTTGCCGTTCTCGTCCAGCACCGCCTGCAGCCGGCGCTTGCCGTTGTCCTCTTCCCAGAACCAGGGCTTGGTTTCATGGAACACGCTGCGCGAGCCGGCCAGGTCCATGGCGACACGGCCGTCTTCCAGCGCCTGCACGCGCAGCGGGCTCACCAGCGCGAGCAGCGAGAGGAAGGTCGAGTCCTCGCGGCGCGTCGAGCGGTAGGCGCCGGCCAGCGTGGCGGCATGCTGCTTGGCGGTGGCCTCGTCGACTTCGCGCTTCGATTCCGGGCGCTGGTCGGGCAGGTAGCGGTCGGCGAAGGATTCGAACACGCGGTCACGCAGCCACTTGCCCAGGCCGTCCTTGCCGGGCGAGTTCACGGACACATAGAGGCCGATGTTGTCGTCGGGGAACAGCAGCAGGTCGGTGTGGAACAGCACGGTGTCGCCGCCGTGGCCGACGACGCGGTGGCCGTTGACGTCCTGCTGGTAGAAGCCCAGGCCGATGCCGAGCAGGTCGGGCATCGGTTTCGTCAGCTTGGTGTGCATCAGCTCGACCGTCTCGGGCTTGAGGATCTGCGCGTCGCCGAGCCTGCCCTTGCCGAGGATGGCCATCATGAAGCGGCCCATGTCCGAGCCCGGCGCCGAGAGGCTGCCGGCCGGCGGCATCGAGATCACCTCGAAGCCCTTGGGCTTGTCGTCCTGGCTCATGTAGCCCTTGGACATCTGGGGCTTGAACTTCTCCGGCAGCGGCTGGCGGAAGGTGGACTGCGTCATGCCGATCGGCAGCAGCACCTTCTGCTCGATGTAGTCGTCGAAGGGCAGGCCGCTGACGCGCTGGACGATGTAGCCGGCGAGGGACGTGGCGTAGTTCGAGTAGCCGGGATGGGTGCCGGGCTCGTACAGATACGGCGGGATGTACTGCTTGAGCACCTTGCCGATGTCCGGGCCGGGCTGGTCGTAGACGAGCAGGTCGCGGGCGGTTTCCTCGAAGCCGGTGGTGTGCGTCATCGCGTGGCGCAGCGTGACGGCGGTCTTGCCCTTCCAGGCCGGGATCTGGAAATCCAGGTACTTGTTGACGTCCGCGTCCAGGTCCAGCTTGCCCTGCTCCACGAGCTGCATCACCGCGGTCCAGGTGAACAGCTTGGAGACCGAGCCGGGGCGGAACAGCGTGTGCTCGGCATCGACCGGCACGCGCTTGTCGAAGTCCGCATAGCCATAGCCCTTCTGCAGCAGCGGCTTGCCGTCCTTGACCAGCACGACGACGGCGCCGGGCACGCGGGCGGTGTGCAGGGCGCTGGGCATCAGGCCGTCGAGCCAGGCTTCGGCGTCGACGGGGGTCAGGTCATGCGCGGCGGCGGGCGCCGCCTGCACGGGCTGGAAAAGCGCGCCGACCGCGAAGGCCAGCGCAAGGAGCAACGACGTCCTCTTCTTGTTCATCATCCTCATCCTCAGAAATTGAAGCTCACCGTGCCGCCGATCGTGCGCGGCTGGGCGATGGTGGCGTGCAGCGGCAGGCCGAACGCGGTCAGTGCGGTGTCGGCGCCGAGCATCGCGCGCTTGTCGGCCAGGTTGCGCACGTAGGCGCTGATCTGCCAGCGGCCCAGGTCCAGGCCCCATTGCGCGTCGAGCATCGTGTAGGCCGGCAGGCTGAAGTTGGGCACCGAGCTGCCGACGAGGTCATAGCCGGCGTTGCGCTGGCCGACGTGGCGCACGTTCAGGCCGGCATAGGACTCGTGGCCCATCAGCGCGTAGTCGTAGCGCAGGCCGGCGGTCAGTGCGACCTTGGCCACATTGGGCAGGCGCGAGCCGGCGGCGGCCAGGCCGGGCGCGTCCTCGCTGAGCTTCGGATCGGTCCAGGCGAAGCTGCCGTTGAGCTGCCAGTGGGCATCGGCCTGGTAGCGCGCAGCGAGTTCCAGGCCGCGCACGCGCGCCTTGCCGGCGTTGCCCACCAGCGTGCTGACGCCCAGCGCCACCGGCAGCTGCACGTCCTTCCAGTCGATCTGGTAGAGCGCGGCCTCGAGGTTCAGGCGCTTGTCCAGCAGGTCGGCCTTGTAACCGAGCTCGTAGCTCCACAGCGTGTCGTGCTTGAAGCTGCGCGGCGTGTCGGGGATCACCTGCAGGTTGCCGTCCAGCGCCGGTGGGTTGGGGCCGCCGGGACGGTAGCCGCTGGCGGCGCGCGCGTAGAGGCTGTTGCTCTTGTCCAGCGTGTAGCGCAGCGTCGCCAGGTAGGTCTTGGACTCGTCGTCGGAGTCGGAGCTCGAATCCAGCGGGCCGGCGCCGACGACGGCGTAGTGCTGCTTGTTCTTCGCGAAGCGGGCACCGCCGGTCAGCGACCAGGCGCGGTCGATGTTCCAGGTCAGGTCGCCGTAGACGGCGGTCTCGCGGTAGCTGGAGGGCTGCTGGTTGGCCTGCAGGTCCAGGCTGCCGCCGTTGCCCGCAAGCTGGCCGAACAGCAGCTGCCCGACGCCGCCGGTCTCCTTGTCGTGGTACAGGCCGAGCAGCCATTCGACCGTGCCGCGGGACGAGGTCAGGCGCAGTTCCTGGGTCTGCTTGCGCAGGCGGATCGTGTTGTCCAGGCGCGCGAAGTCGAAGGCCGCGGCGCTGGCGCCGAGCAGGGCGGTGGCATCCTGCGCGGTGGCCATGTCCAGGCGCTGGGTGGACGCGATGGCATTGAGCCGCGCCCAGCCGAAGTCGTATTCCACGTCGGCCGATACCAGTCGGGTCTTGACCGAATAGGGCTCGGCGGTGGCGAGGTTGCGGGCCAGGTCGCCGACCAGCGGGCGGCCGGTGGTGGCGTCGTAGTCGACGGTGTCGGTGCCGTCTCGCTTGATGTCCTGGGTGGTGCCGGCCAGGCGGATCTTCATCCGCGAGCTCGGCTCCAGCAGCAGCGCGAGCCGCGCGCCGCGGGTGCTGCCGGCGTTGGTGTTGTCGCCGGCGGCCAGTCCGGTGGCGCGGATGAAGCCGCCGTCATGGTCGTTGAAGGCGGCGATGCGCAGGCCCGCCACGTCGGTGGACAGCGGCACGTTCAGCACCGCATTCTCGGTGTGGCCGGTGCCGCCGTCCTTCACCGTCTTGAGGCCCAGGCCCACGTGGCCGGAGAAGGTGGAGGTATCGGGCTCGTTGGTCACGTACTTGATCAGGCCGCCCATCGAGCCGGCGCCGTAGAGCGTGCCCTGCGGGCCGCGCAGCACCTCGATGTGGTTCAGGTCCAGCAGCGAGAGGTCCAGCGCCTGCACGCCGCCGTGCACGAAGGCGCTGCTGGAGCCGAAGGCCACGTTGTCCACATACATGCCGACGGTGGCGATCTGCTGCTCGCCGATGCTGACGCCGCGCATCGTCACCGTGCCGCGGCCGGGGCCGCCATCGGTCTTCACGTCCACGCCGGGCAGGCCGCCGATGTAGTCGGACAGGGTGGTGGCGCCGGCGCGCTCCAGCGTCTCGGCGCTGAGCGTCTCCACCCGCAGCGGTACCTCACGCACCGGCTCGCGGCGCAAGGTGGCGGTCACGGTGACGGTGTCGAGCTTCTCGCCGGTCTTGGTGGCCGCTTCCTCGGCCCGCGCGGCGGGCAGGGCGAGGGCGGCAAGCGCGGGGACGAGCAATGCCGCGAGCTTGTGGCGGGGCACGGGAACAACACGGGAGGGGCAGATGGGCCGACGCATGGGCAACTCTCCACAGTTTGGTGTTTGAATGGAGTTAGTTTCCAATTCGGAAAATTATTTCCCATCGGTGTAAACCTTAGATGAGACGGATAGCCACACCGGCTGGCCTATCATTCGCCCGAACTCAAGCGATCACCATGGCCAACGACACTGCCGTCAACCCGGGCGACCACATCCGCAACGTGCGCAAGCGCATGGGCCTCACGCTCAGCGAGCTGGGCGCACGCACGGGGCTGGCCGTGTCCACGCTGTCCAAGCTGGAGAAGGGCAATGTCTCGCTCTCCTACGACAAGCTGATGCTGTTGAGCCGGGGCCTGGGCGTGGACATGGCCGAGCTGCTCAGCGACGCGCCGGGCGCGCGGCCCACGCCGGGTGGCGGCGGGCGCCGCGTGGTGCACCGCGCCGGCGAGGGCCAGCCGGTGCTGACGCAGAGCTACCAGCAGGTCTACCTGGCCTCGGAGCTGCTGAACAAGCGCTTCACGCCGATCGTCGTCGAGGTGCAGGCGCGCAGCGTCGAGGAGTTCAAGGCCGAGTTCGGCGACCTGATCCGCCATCCCGGCGAGGAGTTCGCCTACGTGCTGGAAGGCGAGGTGGCCTTCCATTCGGACCTGTACGCGCCGGTGGTGCTGAAGGCCGGTGACTCCATCTACTTCGACAGCGAGATGGGCCACGCCTACCTGAAGGCCGCCGACGGCCCCTGCCGGCTGGTGGCCTCCTGCGCGCCGCGGCACGGGCAGGGCGAGGTGTTCTCGCAGCAGTTCCGCGAGGCCTCGCAGCGGATGGCCGAGGAACCCGCCGTGGCGGCGAAGCCCAAGCGGGCGCCGGCGGCGAAGGCCAAGCCTGCACGCCGCTGAGGCGGCGCGTTAGCGGTCGATCCGCCCGACGGCCGGCCGCAGCGCCAGCAGGGCGAGGGCCGCAGCCGCTGCGATGCCCGCCAGCAGTGCGAAGAAGCCGGCCGCGCCTATCGCCTCGTAGGCCCGGCCGACGACGCCCGACAGCAGGTTGCCGCCGAACGAGGCCAGGAACCACGCCGCGATGACGGTGGCCCCCATCCCCGGCGGCGCCAGGCGGGCGAACAGGCCCAGCCCCACCGGCAAGATGTAGAGCTCGCCCAGCGTGTACAGCGCGAAGAACAGCAGCAGCCAGCCCGCGTGGACCGGCGCCGCGCCGGCCTGCTGCGCCACCGCGGCCAGCATCGCGTAGGACAGCGCCACGCCGCCGGCGCCCAGCGCCATCTTGACGATGGCCGAAGGCTCGCGCCCGCGTGCGGCGGCGCGGCGCCAGCCCGCCACCACCAGCGGCGTGAACAGGAAGACGAACAGCGGGTTCAGCGACTGCATCCAGGTGACCGGGATGGTCCAGCCGAGCAGCAGCCGGTCGGCCTGCGTGTCGGCCCAGACGGCCAGCGCATTGCCGCTCTGCTCGTAGGCGCTGCGGAACACGATCACCGCCAGCGCCACGCCCAGCAGCGGCAGCACGCTGGCGCCGTGGTCGCGCTGCGCCGAGGCGGCCACGGCCTCCGTGCGCGGCGCATCGGGCGGCAGCCAGCGCCCGTTCAGCGCATAGATCGCCAGTCCCAGGCACATGCCCACGCCGGCCGCGCCGAAGCCGACATGCCAGCCATAGATTTCTCCCAGCGTGCCGCAGACGAGGGGCGCCAGCAGCGCGCCCAGGTTCACGCCGACGTAGTAGACGTTGTAGGCGCCGCCGCGGCGCGGGTCGTCATGGGCGTAGAGGTCGCCCACCTGGCTCGGCAGGTTGGGCAGGAAGAGGCCGTTGCCCAGCGCGATCAGCGTGAGCGCCGTGAAGAACAGCGGCTCGAACGCCATCGCGAAGTGCCCGGCCGCCATCAGCGCGCCGCCGATCAGGATGGCGCGGCGGCGGCCCAGCCAGCGGTCCGACACCATGCCGCCGAAGATCGGCGTCAGGTAGACGCCGCCCGCATAGAGGCCGTAGACCAGGGAGGCGTCCGCCTGCGAGTAGTGCAGCTGCTTGATCATGTAGTAGACCTGCAGCGCCCGCATGCCGAAGAAGGAGAACTTCTCCCACATCTCGGTCAGGAACAGCACGGTGAGGCCGCGCGGCTGGCCGAACAAGGTCTCTTTCATCAGGGTTCCATCGGATATTGATCTTGAATGTCCAGATGGTACATTTTTTCCAATATGGAAAATTCAGAGAAAAACCCGCAGTCGGCCCCGCAAGCTGCCGACTGCCTCGTGATCGGCGCCGGGATCGCAGGCGCCTCGGCCGCTGCCTCGCTGGCCGCGGCCGGCGTGCGCGTCGTGATGCTGGAGGCCGAAGCCCAGCCCGGCTACCACTCGACCGGCCGCTCCGCCGCGCTGTACTCGGCGATCTACGGCAATGCGACGGTGCGGGCGCTGAGCCGTGCCAGCCTGCCGATGTTCCGCGAGCAGCATCCCGAGGCGCTCAGGCCGCGCGACACGCTGTTCCTGATCGGCGCCGGCCAGCAGTCGGTGGCCGAGGCCTTCGCGGAGGATGAGGATGTGCGCCGCCGGACCCGGCCGCTCGATGCCGCCGAGGTGCTGGCCCGCGTGCCGGTGCTGGCGCCGGAGCAGGTGGCCGGCGCGCTGCTGGACGAGAGTTCGGCCGACATCGACGTGGACCTGCTGCACCAGGGCTTCCTGCGCCAGGCTCGCGCGGGCGGCGCCGAACTGCATTGCGATGCGCGGCTGGTCGCGCTGGAGCGCGACGGTGAGGGCCTGTGGCTGGCCCGCAGCGCCGACGGCCGCTCGTGGCGCGCGCCGCTGGTCGTCAACGCCGCCGGCGCCTGGGCCGACGCGGTGGCCGCGCTGGCCGGCATCGCGCCGCTGGGCCTGCAGCCCCTGCGCCGCACGGCGGTACTGGTGGACGTGCCCGACGGCCTGGACGCCACCGCCTGGCCGGCGGTCATCGCCATCGACGAGAGCCGCTACTTCAAGCCCGACGCCGGCCTGCTGCTGATCTCCCCGGCCGACGAGACGCCCAGCCC
>NZ_LYVQ01000158.1 GCF_001984095.1 Pelomonas sp. KK5 | reverse complement strand
CCCCATCGCCACCAAGTGGCCCGCCGCCCACCCGGACCGCCTGCAGCTCTACTCGCTGCCCACGCCCAACGGCGTCAAGGTCTCGATCATGCTGGAGGAGATCGGCCTGGCCTACGAGCCGCATCTGGTCAACTTCCAGACCAACGACCAGCTCTCGCCGGCCTTCCTGTCGCTGAACCCGAACAACAAGATCCCGGCCATCCTCGACCCGCAGGGGCCGGACGGAAAGCCGCTGGCGCTGTTCGAGTCCGGCGCGATCCTGATCTACCTGGCCGAGAAGACCGGGCAGCTGCTGCCCTCCGATGCGGCTCGCCGTTATGAAACCATCCAGTGGGTGATGTTCCAGATGGGCGGCATCGGGCCGATGTTCGGCCAGGTGGGTTTCTTCCACAAGTTCGCCGGCAAGGACTTCGAGGACAAGCGCCCGCGCGACCGCTACGTGGACGAGGCGAAGCGCCTGCTGGGCGTGCTGGAACAACACCTCGAAGGCCGCGCCTGGATCATGGGCGAGGACTACACGATCGCCGACATCGCCACCTTCCCGTGGATCCGCAACCTGATCGGCTTCTACGGCGCCGGCGAGCTGGTGGGCTTCGACAAGTTTCCGAACGTGGCCCGCGTGCTGGCGGCCTTCGTCGAGCGGCCCGCGGTGATCCGCGGGCTGGACATCCCGAAGCGGCCCGCCTGATCAGCCCTGGGCCTTCAGGGCCGCGATGCGGTCCTGGTCGGCCTTGCGGTCGGCCGCGACCTTCTGCGCGCTGGGGCGCTCGCCGATGAATTTCGCGTAGGCCTTCCAGTCCACGCCGGCGGCGGCCAGCAGGTCCTCGCCCAGCACGATCTTGCTGGCCATGCCGACCAGCGGCAGGCTGTTGAAGGCCGCGCAGTCGGCCATCGTGAAGGTGTCGCCACCCACATACGGCCCGAACTTCGCGAGCCGCTTGAAGCCCTCGATATTCGCCGTCAGCAGGCGCCGCGCGCGCTTGGCCGTGCCCTCGCTGACCTGCCCGCCGAAGAAGGCCTGCGGGTACAGCTCGCGCGCCACCAGCTCGAGGTGCAGGTCGATGAACTGCACCAGCTCGCGCACCTTGGCGGCGGCGAAGGGCTCGGCCGGGATCAGCGGCACCTGCGGATACGCGGCCTCCAGCCAGTCGACGATCACCTGGCTCTCGCACAGCGCGCCCTGCGGCGTGCGGATGAAGGGCACCTTGCCCAGCGGCGTGCAGTCGAGCACCGCCTGCTCGTGCGAGTGGGTCATCACCGTCTCTTCGGTGAAGGGGATGCCCTTTTCCAGCAGGGCCATCTTGGCCTTGTTGTAGTAGTTGCTGAGGGAGAAGCCGCAGAGGGTGATGGAAGCAGGTGTCGTCATGGCTGCGATGCTATTTGTTGACCAGCACGACGCCTGCCGCCAAGGCGACAAGGGCCACCACCAGGCGCACGGTAATCGGCTCGCCCAGCAGGAAGGCGCCGGCCAGCAGGCCGAACAGCGGCGTCGCCAGCGTGAAGCTGGCCAGCCGCGTCGCCATGTAGTGGCGGATCATCCAGAACCACAGCAGGTAGCTGGCGAAGCTGACGATCACCGTCTGGAAGCCCAGCAGCCCGGCCAACCGCCAGGACCAGGCCAGCGGCGCCGGCTCGCCCATGCAGATGGCCGCCAGCGTCAGGCCCACGCCGGAGATCGCCAGCTGGTACAGCAAGGTCTTCTCCGCGCTGGCACTCGCCAGGCGCGAGCCGCGGATCGCCAGCGTCGTGCCGCCCCAGAGCACTGCCGACAGCAGGCCCAGCAGGTCGCCGAACCACTGCAGGCCCGAGCCGCTGTCCTTGCCGAAGCCCTCGGCAAAAGCCCAGGCCACCGCGCCGAAGGCCAGCACCAGCCCACCCACCTGGCGCAGGTTCAGCCGCTCGCTGGCGGCGATGAAGGGCATGCCCAAAGCGACGACGAAGGGCGAGAGGTAGATGAAGACGACCATCCGCGAGGCGGTCGTGTACTGCAGCCCGACGAAGATGCAGGCGAACTCCAGCGCGAACAGCGTGCCCGCCAGCAGGCCGCCCTTCAGGCTGCCATCCCGCTCGAACAGCGGGATGCCCCGCGCCAGCGCCCACAGCCACACCAGCAGCGCCGCGCCCAGCGAGCGCAGGCCGGCTTCCCACAGCGGGCCGATCTCGCTCAGCGCCGCCTTGGCCGCCACCTGGTTCAGGCCCCACAGCAGGCAGCACAGCAGCACGCCGGCGATGGCGCCGCGGCCGAGCCGCGCCTTGCGCTCGGTCATTCCTTGTCGCGGCCGATGATCATCCGGCTCAGCTTCGGGATCAGCAGCAGCATCACCACGCCCACCGCCACCGTGCCCCAGCCGAGGCGCCCGAACAGCATGGAATAGAAGCCGTTGGTCAGCAGCGGATCATTGCCCGGCGCCTGCGGGATCGAGCCCGAGAAGTCGTTGGCGAACAGCGAGGCAAGACCCGTCACCAGCATCCAGGCGCCCATCATGATGCCCTGGTACTGGCGTGGCGCGAGCCGGCCGATCATTGCGTAGCCCACCGGCGAGATCAGCAGCTCGCCGACGCTCTGCAGCACATAGCTCAGGAAGATCCAGATGAAGGCCGAACGGCCGGTCGCCGGATCGGCCAGGCCGATGCCCAGCGGCAGGACCACGTAGCTGGCGCCCATCAGCAGCACGGCGGCGGCGAACTGCCTGGGCACGTCGATGGCCCATCCGCGCGCGCGCAGCCGGGCGAACAGCCAGGCCAGCAGCGGGCCGCCGAAGACGATCACCACCGTGTTGATGTTCTGCACCCACTGCGGCGCGATCTGGAAGCTGCCGATCATCGGATCGACGTTGCGGTCGTAGAACAGCTGCAGGCCGCTGAAGGCCATCTGGTAGAGCGACCAGAAGGCCAGCGAGCCGCCGGCCAGGATCAGGTAGGCCGCCATGCGACGCCGCTCCTCGGGCACCGGATGGCGGATCGTCAGCACCAGCAGGCCGAGGAAGACCAGCACGCCGATGGCCTTGACGATCGAGCCGGCCCAGTCCGGCACCTGCAGCATCAGCCACAGCGCCGGCACCAGGCCCACGAGGATGGCCACGCCGGCGACGAAGCGCAGCCGCCAGGCCTGCGGCGTGGCCTGCAGCAGCGGCGTGTCGAGGTCGCGGATGCGGGTCCAGAACACGAAGGCCAGCACGATGGCGACCAGGTTGCCGACGGTGGCGAAGGTGAACAGCGTCGAATAGTCCTGGCTCAGCTGCAGCTGGCCGGCCACGCTGAAGCCGATGAAGAAGCCGACGTTCATGCCCGCGTAGTTCCACAGGAAGGCGGACTCGCGTCGCTCGTCCTCGGGCGTGAAGCGCTGGGTCAGCATCATGTTGATGCAGGTGACGTTCAGCCCGCTGCCGGTCAGGAACAGGGCCAGGCCCCAGTACATCAGCGCCGCGGTGCCGCCGGCGATGGCCGCGCAGCCCAGCACCTGCAGCACCATGCCGCCGACGAACAGGTTGCGGTTCGACAGGAAGCGCCCGCCCAGGTAGCCGCCGAACAGGTGCAGGCCGTAGTTGAAGGCTCCGAACACGCCCATCAGCGCGGTGGCCAACTGATCGCTGAAGCCCAGGTGCTTGGTGGCGTAGAGCACCAGCGTGGACTGCAGCACGGCGAAGCCCAGCGTGGCGAAGACCTGGATGAAGAACAGCGCGCTGGCGCCGGGAACCGGCGCGGAGGCGGAAGACGAAGAAGAAACAGTCGTGGAGGACATGGGCGTGGCGGTTGGCGCCGGGGAATCAGCGGCGGCGATGATAGCGGGCGGCCCCTGACGCAATGGCCGCCAGTACCGCGCCGATCACCGCGCCGGTCAGGTGCGACAGCGTCACCACCGGCATCTCGCCCCAGCCCTCGGCCCGCTGCATCACCGGTCCGAGCGGATCCTCGCCGCTGACTTTCAGCGTTAGGCCCACCGCAATCGCAATGCCGATCCAGCGCTCCCGCCCCGGCCCGCGCATCAACATCAGCTCCACCGCCGCCACCGCCACGCCCGCATGCAGCACGCCGGAAGCGCCGCCGAAGGCGATCAGCTCGGGCCGCGCCAGCAGCGCCAGGATCGACAAGGGCCAGGCCAGCAGCCAGGCCAGCGCGCAGCGCGCCGGCAGCCGCGCCGCCCAGCCCAGCGCGGCCAGCACCGCGCAGCCGGCGAGATTGGCGTAGAGATGCCGCGGGGTCCAGTGGACGAAGGCGGCGGTGAACGCGCGCCAGGGCCAGCCGGGGTCGCGCAGGCCTTGCCAGTCCAGCGCCGTCGGGTCGATGCGCCAAGCCAGCAGCGAGCCGGCGGCCAGCAGCACCGCCAGCGCGATCCACGGCAGGCTCAGGGGAAGACGGCGCGCCACAAGGCCTTCACGGCATCACGCTGCTCGACCAGCTCGGTGTCCGGCACGGCCGTCGGCTGCTCATCCAGCCGCGCCTTGTGCTGCACGCGGCGCAGCTCGCGGTAGGCGTTGGCCGCGGCCACGCCGACACCCGCCGGCAGCAGGCCCGCGGTCTCGGCCCGCTGCAGCAGCGCGATCACGCCGGCGTTGTCCAGCAGCTCGGCATGGCTGCCGCCCTCGGCCAGCACCAGGTACTGCACGGCGAACTCGGCGTCCATCATCCCGCCGGCATCCTGCTTGAGGTCGAAGCGGCCCTCGCGCGGCTTGTGGGCGCTGCGCACCTTCTCGCGCATCGCCTGGATCTCGCCGCGCAGCGCCGCGTGGTCGCGCGGCGCGGTCAGCACCGCGCGGCGCACCGCCTCAAAGCGCTGGCCCAGCGCCGCGTCGCCGGCGCAGAAGCGCGCGCGCGTGATGGCCTGGTGTTCCCAGGTCCAGGCGGTGTTGCTGCCGCGGCCGGTCTGGTAGTTCTCGAAGGACTCGATGGAGGTGACCAGCAGGCCCGAATTGCCGTTGGGCCGCAGCGCGGTGTCGATGTCGAACAGCTCGCCGGCCGCGGTGCGGATGGTCAGCCAGGTGATCAGCTTGCGCACGAAGGCGCCGTAGATCTCGCCGGCGTTCTCGTGCGCGTCGTCGAACAGGAAGACCACGTCCAGGTCGCTGCCGTAGCCCAGCTCCTTGCCGCCCAGCTTGCCGTAGGCGATGACGGCGAAGCGCGGCTCCGGCTGGTGGGCCTGCTTGAGCCGCTGCCAGGACCAGGCCATCGCGCACTGCAGCACCGCATCGGCCAGCGCCGAGAGATCGTCCGCCACCTGTTCCACGGTGATCGCCCGCTCGACGTCGCGCACCAGCGTGCGGAACACCTCGGCATGGTGGGCGCGGCGCAGCGTGTCCAGCAGCGATTCCTCGTCGGCCTGGCCGGAGCGGTCCCAGGCGGCGTGGCGCTCTTCGAGATCGGCGATGAAGGCGGGCCCGTCGAAGCGGTCGTGCAGCACGCGCTCGTCGGCCAGCTCGTCGATCACGCCCGGGTGCAGCATCAGGTAGCGCATCGGCCAGCGGGCCAGGCCCAGCAGGCGCAGCAGCCGCTCCTGCACCGCCGGCCGCTCGACCAGCAGGGCCAGATAGCTCTCGCGCCGCAGCAACGGCTCCATCCAGTCGACAAAGCGGATCGCCGCATCGAGGCTGCAGGTGCCTTCATGCACCGCGCGTCCGGCGCGGCCGACCAGCTTGGCCAGGCGCAGCCGCGATTCCTCCTTCAGCCCCTGCACGCGCGGCTGCTGGGCCCAGCGGCGCACGGCCGTGGCCAGCTCGGGCTGCAGCTTGTCGAGGAACTCCTCGGTGTCCACCGGCAGCGCCGGCCCGGCGCAGCCCTTGCAGCCGCCGTTGGCGGTGGAGGGCGCGCGGCCGTCGTGTAGCAGCGCGTCGAACTCGGTGGCAACCACCTCGCGCACCTCCAGCAGCTGGTCCATCAGCTGGCAGGCGTCCTCGCGGCAGGGCTCCATGCCGAGGCTGCGGGCGATCCAGGCCAGGTCCTCGTCGTTGCCGGGCAGGCAGTGAGTCTGCTGGTCGTCCAGGAACTGGATGCGGTGCTCGACGCGGCGCAGGAAGTAGTAGCCCTCGGCCAGCTTGGCGGCCGTCTGCGGCTTCATCAGGCCGCGCGCCGCCAGGCGGCCCAGCGCCTTGACGGTCGAGCGGGTGCGGATCTCGGGGAACTGCCCGCCGCGCACCACCTGCAGCAGCTGCACGATGAACTCGATCTCGCGGATGCCGCCGCGCGAGAGCTTGACGTCGTTGGCCCGCTCGGGCCGGCCGGCGGCGCGGCGCTGGGCCTCGTCGCGGATCTTACGGTGCAGCTGGCGCAGGCCCTCGAAGACGCCGTAGTCCAGGTACTTGCGGTAGACGAAGTGGGTCACCAGCGACTTCAGCGCCAGCACCCGCGTGCCGCTGACGCTGGCCAGCGGCGCCACCACCCGGCTCTTCAGCCAGGCGAAGCGCTCCCACTCGCGGCCCTGCACCAGGAAGTATTCCTCCAGCATCGCCAGGCTCACCGCCGGCGGGCCGGAGTTGCCGTTGGGCCGCAGCATCAGGTCCACGCGGAAGACCTGGCCGTCCTCGGTGACGTCGCCGATCAGCGTGGTCATGCGCTTGCAGATGCGCGCGAAGTATTCATGGGCGCTGATCGACTGGGCGCCGTCGGTCTGGCCCTCGTCGTCGTAGACGTAGATCAGGTCGATGTCGGACGAGACGTTCAGCTCGCGGGCGCCCAGCTTGCCCATGCCCAGTACCCAGAACTCGATCACCTCGCCCTCGGCATTGCGGGGCTTTCCGTTGATCGCGTCCTGCTCCTCGCGGGCCGCCGCCAGGGCCAGGCACAGCGTGGCCTCGGCCAGGTGGGTCATTGCCGCGGTGATGTCGTGCATGGCGGCCTGCTGCTCCACGTCCAGCACCGCCAGCCGCTCCAGCACCAGATGGCGCGCCACCCGCAGCGCCGAGGGCAAGGCCCGGCCCTGCTGCTGCAGCCGCGCCACCAGCGCCTCGATCGCCTCGCGGTCCGGCAGGCCCGGCGGCAGCAGCGCGAGCTCCTCGGCATAGCGGCGCCGGATGCGCTGCACGAAGCGGCTGTGCGCCGCCTCGGCCGGCGGCCGTTCACGGGGTAAAGTAGGCTGTGCCTCGGTCATACGGTCCATGCGCTGTGCTAGATTCGCCGCGTCCCGGGCGATGCGGCCGGACATTGCCGACAACAGGCTCCGCGGCGAGCGCTCTCCCTTGATCCATCACGCCCCGGCCGACGCCATTCCCCACTGGTCCAAACGCGGCCTGCGCCTGATCTGGCGCCTGCTGCGCTGGGCCCTCGGCCTGCTCGGGCTGGCCTGGGGACTGCTGCTGCTGGCCTGGGCGGTTTTGCAGTGGGCGATTCTGCCGCACATCAACGATTGGCGTCCGAGGCTGGAAAGAGAGGCCTCGCAGAGCCTGGGCATTCCGGTACGGATCGGCAATATCGCGGTCAGCGCCGGCGGCTGGTTCCCGGCGCTGGAACTCAAGGACGTGCGCCTGCTGGACAAGCAGGGCCGCCAGACCCTGCTGCTGCCGCGGGTGGCGGCCTCGCTGTCGGCCCGCTCGCTGCTGGCCTTCGAACTGCGCTTCGAGCAGCTGCTGATCGACGGCCCGCAGATGGAAGTGCGGCGCGACCGCAGCGGCCACATCTACGTCGCCGGCCTGTCCGTGGACCCGGCCACCGGCGAGGCCAGCACCGGCTTGGCCGAGGAATGGGCCGACTGGTTCTTCAAGCAGCGCGAGTTCGCCGTGCGCCACGGCCGCATCCGCTGGATCGACGAGCTGCACGCCGCCCCGCCGCTGGAGCTGGCCGACCTGGACCTGGTGCTGCGCAACGGCCTGCGCCAGCACCTGATCCGGCTGGACGCCACGCCGCCGCCGGCCTGGGGCGAGCGCTTCTCGATGCAGGGCCGCTTCAACCAGTCCCTGCTCAAGCGGCCCGGCGACCTCCGCCACTGGAGCGGCCAGCTCTATGCCGACCTGCCGCGCAGCGACCTGCACGAGCTGCGCCGCCACGTGAACCTGCCCTTCGACCTGCAGGAAGGCGACGGCGCGCTGCGCGCCTGGATCGACATCAGCAACGGCAAGCCCCTGGGCGCCACCGTGGACATGGCGCTGCGCGCGGTCAAGCTGCGCCTGGCCGCCCGCGCGCCGGAGCTGGCGCTGAGCCAGCTGGAAGGCCGGCTGCAGCTGCTGCGCGAGCCGCAGGCGCTGGTGCTGCAGGCCACGCAGCTGGGCTTCGTCAGCGCCGACGGCGTGACCTGGCCGCGCTCGAACTGGGGCGTGCAGCTGAAGCTGGCCAAGGACGCCAACGCCAGCCTGGCCGATATCCAGCCGGGCACCGCCCTCGGCGGCGCGCTGACGGCCCAGCGCCTGGACCTGGCGCTGATGGCCCAGCTCGCCGCCGGCCTGCCGCTGGGCGAGCGGCCCCACGCGCTGCTGGCCGAGCTGGCGCCGCGCGGCGTGGTCAACGGCCTCAGCGCCAGCTGGGAAGGCCCGCTGGAGGCGCCGATCCACTACCGGGTCAAGGCCGGGCTGGAGGCGCTGCACCTGGACCCCGGCGAGCCCGGCGGTATCCACCACGTCGGCCGCCCCGGCGTGGACAAGGCCGACCTGCAGATCGACGCCACCGACAAGGGCGGCCAAGCCACGCTGCTGATCGCCGACGGCCGGCTGGAATTCCCCGGCCTGTTCGAGGAGCCGGTCGTGCCGCTGGGCCAAGCCTCGGCGCGGCTGGAGTGGTCAGTCGATGCGGGGCGTTATGCGCTCAAGGTGGGCGCGCTGAAGCTGGAGAACGCCGACCTGCGCGGCACGTTCGACGCCAGCTGGCGCAGCGGCCGCGGCGCCGACCCCAAGGGCCTGCCCGGCCAGCTGGAGCTGAGCGGCCGCATCGCCCGCATCGATGCCGTCAAGGTGCAGCGCTACCTGCCGCTGATCCTGGGCGAGCATGCGCGCGGCTACGTCAAGGACGCCGTGCGCAGCGGCGAGGCGCGCGACATCACGGTCAGGGTGCGCGGCGACCTGGCGGATTTCCCCTTCGACGGCGGCCGCCCCGGCCAGTTCCGCATCGCCGCCCAGGTGCGCGACGTCAACCTGGCCTACGTGCCGCCGGCCGCGCCGGGTCTGCCGCTCAGCTGGCCCGCGCTGGAGCATGCCGAGGGCGGCCTGGTGTTCGACCGCGGCAGCATGCAGATCGTCGGCGCGCGGGCCAGCGTGCTGGGCTATCCGCTGAGCGGCGTCAGCGGCGGCATCAAGGACCTGGCCCACCAGCGG
Organism: Pelomonas sp. KK5; assembly: GCF_001984095.1. Classification (GTDB taxonomy): domain Bacteria; phylum Pseudomonadota; class Gammaproteobacteria; order Burkholderiales; family Burkholderiaceae_C; genus KK5. The sequence goes on along the minus strand of NZ_LYVQ01000158.1, from coordinate 5,975 downwards.
GTGCTGGAGATCGAGGGCGGCGGGCAGGGGCCGCTGGCCTCGCTGCTGCAGTTCATGCGCGCCTCGCCGCTGGACGAGTGGACCGGCCATGCGCTGAAGGACGCGAGCTCCACCGGCAACGCCGGCTTCAAGCTGGCGCTGCAGCTGCCGCTGGCGGACCTGAACCGCAGCGCCGTCAAGGGCAGCGTGCAGCTGCTGGGCAACGACGTGCGCATCCGCCCCGACGTACCGCTGCTGGAAGGCGCGCGCGCCGCGGTCGATTTCGACCGCAACGGCTTCAAGGTCAGCGGCGGCAAGGCCCATGCGCTGGGCGGCGACCTGAGCTTCGACGGCGGCAGCCAGCGCGACGGCAGCTATCGCTTCAACGGCACCGGCACGGCCACCGCCGAGGGCCTGCGCCGCGCGAAGGAGCTGCCGCTGGCGCCCCAGCTCGCTGCCGTGGCCAGCGGCCAGACCACGTACAAGCTGCAGCTGGGCATCTCCGGCCACGGCCAGGTGGAGATCGGCATCGCCAGCCCGCTGGCCGGCCTGGCGCTGGACCTGCCGGCGCCGCTGCGCAAGGAGGCCGACGCCACGCTGCCGCTGCGCATCGCCCTGGTGCCGACGAACGCCACGCACGACGAGCTGCGCGTCGAGCTCGGCACGCTGCTGCAGCTGCTCTACCAGCGCGACACCGGCGGCGCCGAGGCGCGCGTGCAGCGCGGCGCCATCGCGTTGCAGGACCGGCTGCCGCCGCTGCCCGAGGCCGGCGTGCAGCTGCAGGCCAACCTGGGCAAGGTCAACCTGGACGCCTGGAAGCTGGCCGCAGAGCGCATCGCCGGAGGCGACAGCAGCGGCCCGCTCGACCCCGCCGCCGCGGCCACCAGCTACGTGCCCCACCAGATCGGCCTGCGCGCGCAGAGCCTGCAGCTCTCGGGCCGCGAGCTGGCCCATGTGGTGGCCGGCATTACCCGCGCCGCCGACGGCAGCGGCGCCTGGCGCTTCAGCGTCGACGCCGACCAGCTCAGCGGCTTCATCGAGCTGCGGCCGCCGCAGGGCGTGGCCTCGGCCGGGCGCATCAGCGCGCGGCTGGCGCGGCTCTCGCTGCCGCGCCAGGAGGCCGACTCGGTCTCGCAGATGCTGGACAGCCAGCCCGGCAACGTGCCCGCGCTGGACATCGTCGTGGACAACTTCGAGCTGCGCGGCAAGCAACTCGGCCGGCTGGAAGTGGAAGCCCGCGCCGGCGGCGACCCGGCCAGCGGCGGCCGCGACTGGCACCTGAACAAGCTGCGCCTGGTCAACCCCCACGCGGTGCTCAACGCCAGCGGCGAATGGCTGAAGGCCGAGCCCGGCAGCCGGCAGCGCCGCACCGAGCTGGACTGGCGGCTGGACGTCTCCGACGCCGGCCGGCTGCTGGAGGAGCTGGGCCAGGGCCAGGTCCTGCGCAACGGCAAGGGCGTGCTGAACGGCCGCATCGGCTGGCTGGGCTCGCCGCTGACGCCGGACTTCCCCAGCCTGGAAGGGCAGCTGAACGTGTCGCTTGACGCCGGCCAGTTCCTCAAGGTGGAGCCCGGCGTGGGCCGGCTGCTGGGCGTGCTGAGCCTGCAGTCGCTGCCGCGGCGGCTGCTGTTCGACTTCCGCGACGTGTTCTCCGAGGGCTTCGCCTTCGACGGCATCAGCGGCGACGTCACCATCGCCCGCGGCCTGGCCACCAGCAAGAACCTGAAGATGCGCGCGGTGCAGGCCTCGGTGCTGGTGGACGGCAGCGCGGACCTGGCCGGCGAGACGCAGAACCTGCGCGTGCTGGTGGTGCCCGAGATCAATGCCGGCGGCGCCTCGCTGGCCTATGCGCTGATCAACCCGGCCGTGGGCCTGGGCACCTTCCTTGCCCAGCTGCTGCTCAACAAGCCGATGGCCGCCGCCAGCACCCGCGAGTTCCACATCACCGGCCGCTGGGACGCGCCCAAGGTCGAGCAGGTCGAGCACAAGGGCGAACTGCCGCCCGACGACGACACCCCGGCCGACAAGAAGGAAGCCAAGCCATGACCCTGATGAAGATCGCCGCCATCCAGATGGTCTCCACCCCGGACCTGGCCCGCAACCTCGGCAGCGCCAGCCGCCTGCTCGAGGACGCCCGCGGCCGGGGCGCCGAGCTGGCCGCGCTGCCCGAGTACTTCTGCTTCATGGGCCATGCGGACCAGGACAAGCTGGCGCTGGCCGAGCAGCCGGGCGAAGGGCCGATCCAGCAGATGCTGTCCACCGCCGCCCGCGAGCTGGGCCTGTGGATCATCGGCGGCACGCTGCCGATGCGCTGCGAGGGCGTGCAGGACAAGGTGCGCAACAGCTGCTGCGTCTACGCGCCCGATGGCGTCCAGGCGGCGCGTTATGACAAGGTCCACCTGTTCCGCTACGACAACGGGCGCGAGCGCTACGACGAGGGCCGCGTGCTGGAGGCCGGCGACGTGCCGGTGGCCGTGCAGGCCGGGCCGCTGAAGGTCGGCCTGTCGGTCTGCTACGACCTGCGCTTCCCCGAGCTCTACCGCAGCGATGGCGCCGCACCCTGCGAGCTGCTCAGCGTGCCGGCCGCCTTCACCTACACCACCGGCAAGGCGCACTGGGAGCTGCTGCTGCGCGCCCGCGCGGTCGAGAACCAGGCCTATGTGATCGCGCCGGCCCAGGGCGGCACGCACGAGAACGGCCGCCGCACCTGGGGCCACACGATGATCGTCGATCCGTGGGGCGAGGTGCTGGCCTGCCTGCCGGAGGGCGAGGGCGTGATCACCGCCGATGTCGATCCGGCGCGGCTGGCGCAGGTGCGCGAGCAGTTGCCGGCGCTGCAGCACCGGCGTTTCTGAACAGCTCCAGCATCAGCCCGCGCAGCCATTGGTGCGCCGGGTCGCGCTCGAAGCGCGGGTGCCACATCTGCGAGATGGTGATCGGCGCGGTCTCGACCGGCAGCTCGAAGGTCTGCAGCCCGCCTTGCCGGGCCGCGAAGTAGGAGGCCGGCACCAGCGCCACCAGATCCGACTCGGCCGCGATCGCCAGTGCCGCGCGAAAGCTCGGCACGATCACCGCCACGCGGCGGCTCAGGCCCAGCGCCGCCAGCCCCTCGTCCACCGGCCCGCCGGGCCGCCCGCGCCGCGACGTGACCACATGGCCGCAGGCGGCATAACGCGCCGCGTCGACTGACCCACGCCCGTCCGCCAGCAGGGCATGCCCGTCGCGCACCACGGCGACGAAGCGGTCCCGGTAAAGCGCCTGCACGCGCAGCTCCGGCCCGGCGTGCTCGCCGAGTACGCCGATGTCCAGGTCGATCAGGCCCTCGCGCAACGGGCGCGTGTCCTTGTCCGGCTTGGGTGCGAAGCGCAGCTGCAGGCCGGGCGCCTCGGCCGCCGCACGCGCGGCCAGGCGCGGCGCGAAGGCCTCGATGAAGCCGTCGTTGGCGCGCAGCGTGAAGCGGCGCTGCAGCGTGGCGATGTCCAGCCGCGCGCCGGCCGGCTGCAGCACCGCGCGCGCCTCCTGCGCCAGGCCGCTGACCCGCTCGCGCAGCGCCAGCGCATGCGGCGTGGGCACCATCGCGCGGCCGGCGCGCACCAGCAGCTCGTCGCCGGTGGCCTCGCGCAGCCGCGCCAGCGTGCGGCTCATTGCCGACTCGCTCAGGTTCAGCCGGGCCGCCGCGCGGGCCACGCTGCCTTCGGCCAGCAGCGCGTCGAGGGCGGTGAGGAGGTTCAGGTCGGGAGCGCTCATCGCCCGCACGCTAGCACCTGCCGGCCTGCGCCGCATGCAGGGATGGACTGCACGCCAGGCCATGGGCCGAAGACGTCCGGCCGCTTAGGCTTGCATCCATGAATGCCAGCCTGCCCCTGAACCCCTCCGCCGACGCGGCCGACGGCCTGCCCCTGCCGCAGCGGCTGCTGGCCGTGACGGCCATCATCAGCGCCATCATGCTGGTGGTGCTGGACGGCGCCATCGCCAACGTGGCCCTGCCGGCCATCGCCACCGCGCTGCAGGCCACGCCGGCCGCCAGCGTCTGGGTGGTGACCGCCTACCAGCTGGCGGCGGTGATGTTCCTGCTGCCGGCCTCGGCGATGGGCGAGCGCTTCGGCTACCGGCGCATGTTCGCCGCGGGCGTCGCGCTGTTCACCGCGGGCTCCGCCGCGTGCGCGCTGGCGCCGTCGCTGGCCTGGCTGGTGGCGGCGCGCTTCGCGCAGGGGCTGGGCGGCGCAGCGGTGATGCCGCTGGGGCTGGCGCTGCTGCGCCACATCTATCCGCAGCGGCTGCTGGGACGGGCGATCGGCTGGAATGCGCTGGCCGTGGCCGCGGCCTCGGCGGCGGGGCCGGCGGCGGGCGCGGCCCTGCTCTCGGTGGCGCACTGGCCCTGGCTGTTCGCGGTGAACCTGCCTTTCGGGCTGCTGGCGCTGGCTGCCTGCGCGGGCCTCCCTGCGGGCGGGGGCACGGCCCGGCGCATCGACGGCCTCAGCGTGGCGCTGAACGCGGGTATGTTCGCCGCGCTGGTGCTGGGTGCCGACCGGCTGCCCGCGCAGCCGCTGGAGGGCGCCGCACTGCTGGCCGCGGCCGCCGCCTGCGCCGTGCTGCTGGTGCGGCGCGAGGCGCCGCGCGCCACGCCGATGGTGCCGCTGGACCTGCTGCGGCTGCGGCCGTTCCGCCTCTCGATCATGGCCTCCGTGTGCTGCTTCGCCGGGCACATGGCGGGCAGCATCGCGCTGCCCTTCTACCTGCAGCACCAGCTGGGCCTGGGCGCGCTGACGACCGGCCTGCTGATGGCGCTGTGGCCGCTGGCGGTGATGGGGGCGGCGCCGCTGTCGGGCCGGCTGGCCGAGCGGGTGCCGACGGGCTGGCTCTGCGCGGCGGGCGCGCTGACCCTGTCCGCGGCGCTGGCGCTGCTGGCCGCGGGGCCGCAGCGGCTGCCCCCGCTGGCCGCCTGCATGGCGCTGGCCGGCCTGGGCTTCGGCTTCTTCCAGACGCCCAACAACCGCAACATGCTGCTGGCCGCGCCGAAGGCCCGCAGCGGCGCCGCGGGCGGCGCCCAGGGCTCGGCGCGGCTTGCGGGCCAGACCTTCGGCAGCCTGCTGATGGGCCTGCTGTTCTCGCTGCTGCCGGCCGCGCAGGCCCTGCCGATCGGGCTCGCGGCGGCGGCGGTGCTGGCGCTGTCGGCCGCGCTGCTCAGCCTGGCGCGGGGAGCCTGAGCACCATCAGGTCGCGCATGGCGCTGCGGATGTTCTCGCGCACAGCGCCCTCGTTGGCCAGGCGCAGGCGTTCGGGCATCGAGACCATCGCGTCGGTGAACTCGGCCTTGTAGGCCGTACGCAGCGCCCGCTGGTAGAGCACCGCGCCGCTGTTGCGGTCCACCAGCGTGTACTGGATGGTGATGGTGACGGTCGTGTCCGCCGCCACCAGCGGCTGCACCAGGCTGACGATCTGCGCGCGCAGCTGGTAGGCGGTGGGCGCCTGCGGGGAGGCCGGCAGCATGCCCAGCGCGCGCAGCGAGTCGTCCAGCGACTGCTCCAGCGTCATGCCGCTGACCTTGGAGCCCCACCAGGGCGAGGTCGACTGGCCGCCGGTGACGCGGTCCAGGTCCACATTGTTCTTCAGCGCCTCGGGCACCCAGGTGCGCAGCTGCAGCACGTCGGCATCGCTGAGCGCCATCGTCAGCGATTGCGTGGGCGTGCCGCAGCCGGCCAGCAGGGCCAGCAGCAGAGTGGCGGTGAGGGGCAGGCGTGCGGACAACATCGACTGCGACGGTAGCGCATCCGTCGCTCGGACGAAGCCGCGAAATATGCACGCTTTACGAGGCAGATGCAGGCTTCCCCCGTCGGTTCGGCGGCGAATCCCCCGTTGGCTGCGATTGCGCGCCGCAAAGGCGGCCACCCATACTGGACGGACAAGCAGTACACGGGCGAGGCGGGGATGGGCAGAGATGACACGATCGCATGGACACGACGACGACCCCCGCCGCCCCCGGCACGCTCCACAAG
>NZ_LYVQ01000157.1 GCF_001984095.1 Pelomonas sp. KK5 | reverse complement strand
CCTGCGACTGCTGCCAAAGGGCATCCAGGCGGATCCGCTCGGCCATCGCCCGCATGCCGCCCACATCGCCCAGCCGCCCCAGCAACTCCACCTGCGCCGCGCCGGCCAGGGCCTCCAGCTGCGGCAGGCTCTCCTCGAAGGCCAGCTGCCGCGCCTCCTGCAGCAGCGCCATCGCACGCTCGGCATGGCCCAGCGCGAACTCGCACAGCGCCGCTTCGACATGGCTGCCGTTGAGCACCTCCAGCAGCCGGATCGGCGAGGCCGGCACGCCGTCGAAATGCTCGCGCGCCGCGGCCAGCTCGCCGCGCAGGTAGGCCACGTGGCCCAGCAGCACCTGCACCAGCTGGCTCAGCGAGCCCTGGCGGTAGTTGAGGAAGTTGGCGTCCTGCTGCAGCGAGAGGCGGATGTGCCGGTCGGCCCGGGCCAGTTCGCCCTGGGCCAGCGCGGTGCGCGCGTGATACAGCGAGATCCACGGGCTGTTGCCGCCGTAGGCGCCGTGGGCGTAGATCGCCTCCATCTCGCGCACCCGGCGCTCGCAGCGCTCGATCGGGCCGTAGCGGTGCAGGAAGTAGATCTCGATCGGCACGGTGCAGGCGATCAGCCGCTCGTCGTCGGCGCCGTGCGCCCGGGCCAGGCGCAGGCCCTGGTCCAGCACCGACCAGGGCGAGAAGCGCAGGCTCTGCGCCGACGCATGGATCTGCATCGTGCAGCGGACGATCTCCAGGTCGAAGCGGGCCGGGTCCTCGGGCCCGGTGTCGGCCTCGCGGATCTGCTGCTCCAGCCGCTCGAACTCGGGCCACAGGCCGGTCGTGCCGCCCTCCAGCGCCAGCTGCATCATCTGGATCAGGCGCAGCCGCGGCCGGCGGCGGATCACCGCATCGGGCAACTGCTCCAGCAGCAGGCGCAGCCGCACCGCGCCCTCGGTCGCGACGAGCCGGAACGCGCCGGCGGCCTCGATCAGGTCCGCGCCCAGGTCCAGCCGCCCGCCGGCCACCGCATGGGCCACCGCCTCGTGCAGCTCCCCGCGGCCGGCCAGGTGGCGGGCCGCGCGCAGGTGCAGCGCGGCGCTGCGGCCCGGCGAGGCCACCTCCAGTGCGTCGATCAGGTAGTCGCGCAGCAGCGGATGCAGGCGGGCCGACCAGTTCTCCTCGTCCACCACCACCACCGGCCGGATGCGCGCCAGCTGCCGGATCAGCGAGAGGCTGTCCTCGCGCTCGCGCAGCGCGTTGGCCGCGGCCACGTCCACCCGCTCCAGCACCGACACCTCGCCCAGGAACTCCAGCAGCGGCGCCGGCAGCGTGGCCAGCACCTCGTTGGCCAGGTAGTCGAAGATCTGCCGGCGCGGGATCTTGATCGGCGCGCTGGCGTCGGCGCGGCCCAGCGCCGGCGGCACGGCGGCGCCGCCGTCGGCCCGCAGCCGGGCCAGCTGCAGCGCGAAAGGCCATCCGTCGGCATAACTCGTCATCTGAGCGGCAGCCTGCTCGCTCAGCGTGCCGGCCAGCAGGCTCATCGCCTCCTCGCGGTTGAAGCGCAGCAGCTCGGCGTCCACCAGGCGCAGCTTGCCGGCCAGCTGCAGCCGGGTCAGGTGGTGGTGCGGCATCTCGCGGCTGGCCAGCACGATGCGCAGGTGCGCCGGCGCCACGCGGGCGAGCTGCTCGACGATGCCGTCCACCTCGGGGCCGGTGGCGCGCTCGAAGTCGTCGATGCAGACCAGCAGCGGCACCGCCAGCGCTGCCAGCCGCTCGACCAGCACCGGCTGCGGCGCCGGGCCCTGGCCGAGCTCGCAGCGGGCCAGCGCGGCGGCCAGGTTGTCGGCGAACATCGCCGGCTCCTTGTCGCGCTCGTCGCAGTTGAGCCAGGCCACCTGCTCGCCGCCGGCCCGCGCCTGGGCGGCCAATTGCGCCAGCACCGTGGTCTTGCCGAAGCCGGCCGGCGCGCTCAGCAGCGTGAGCCGGGCCGAGGCCGGCGGCGCCGCCTGCAGCTGGTCCATCACCCGCTGGCGCCAAAGCGCCTCGTCCACGTCGACGATCGGCGCGAAGCGCAGGTTCAGGAAGGAGGACGGGGCTGCCATGACTGCAAATTGTGCATGCCGCGCCACCGCCGCCGGGGGAGCGGGTTTGCCCCATCACCCGATTCTCCGCCCCGCATCCCCCGCCGCCTGCGTTGTGGCCGATCGCCCCGGAATCCAGACTGCAAGGCATCCAAACCGCAAGCCGGAGTTCTCGCATGTCGTCGCCCTCTCGTGCACCCCGCCTCTGTCCACTCGCCCAGGCCGTACTGGTCCTGATGGCCGCCGGCCCCGCCCTCGCCCAGGAGGCCGCGCCGCCCGCCGATGGCAGCAAGCTGGAGACCGTCATCGTCAGCTCCCAGCGCCGGCTGGAGCCGCTGCAGGAGGTGCCGGTGGCGGTGAAGGCCTTCTCGGCCAGGCAGATCGACGCGATGGGCATCACCAGCACGCAGGACTTCGTGAACCTGACGCCGAACATGTCCTTCGACAACAGCTTCACCTACGGCAACTCCTTCATCGTGCTGCGCGGCGTCACGCAGATCAACAACGCCGATTCGCCGGTGGCGGTCGTCGTCGACGGCGTGCCCCAGAACAACCAGAAGCAGCTCAAGATGAACCTGTTCGACATCGAACGGATCGAGGTGCTGAAGGGCCCGCAGGGCGCGCTGTACGGCCGCAACGCGATCGGCGGCGCGATCAATATCGAGACCAAGCCGCCCGGCAACCAGCTGGAGGGCTTCGTCGGCATGGAGCTGGGCAACGGCGGCAAGCGCGAGCTCTCGGCCGGCGTCAGCGGCGCGCTGAAGGAGGACGTGGCGCTGTTCCGCATCGTCGGCCAGACCCTGCACAGCGACGGCCTGCTGCAGAACACCTACCTGAACCGCAAGATCGACGGCGTCGACCACGACAACTCGCTGCGCGCCAAGCTGCTGCTGCGGCCCAGCAGCGATGTGCAGATCGACCTGCGCGCCAGCACCATCGACTTCAAGGCCGGCGCCACCTGGGACAGCATCGTCGCCAGCGGGAATCCCGGTGACATCACCCAGCCCGTCGAGAACATCTTCGGCAAGACCACCGGCAAGACGAACGACTTCAGCGCCAAGGTCGAGGCCGATCTCGCCATCGGCACGCTGACCGCGATCACCGGCTACACCCGGCTGCGCGAGAGCTACCGCGGCGACCTGGACTTCAGCAACCCGACGGCCCTGCCCGGCGGCTTCCTGGGCTTCGGCTTCCAGGCCGGCCAGGGCCAGGACCTGAAGGTGCGCATGGCCAGCCAGGAGCTGCGCCTGACCTCCAAGGCCAGCCAGGCGCTGCGCTGGATCGCCGGCGTCTACTACCTGGACACGAAGCGCGAGCTGGAGACCCGCGCCTTCATCGACACCGACGGCTCGCTGGGCCAGTACGACGACCCCACCAAGGTCATCATCGACAACAGCGAGAGCAACCACAACAAGGCCTCGGCCGTGTTCGGCCAGCTCGACTACGACTTCAGGAAAGACCTGACCCTCTCCACCGCGCTGCGCTACGACCGCGACGAGCGCCACCAGACCGACCTGATCCACGGCGGCGTCCGCGAGGCCAGCTACAGCAAGTGGCAGCCCAAGGGCACGCTGACCTACAAGTTGAACCGCGACGAGCTGGTCTACGGCACGCTGAGCACCGGCTTCCGCTCCGGCGGCTTCAACGCGCCGGGCCAGGCCGACTTCAAGCCCGAGACGCTGACCAACGCCGAGCTGGGCGTGAAGACCATGCTGATGGACGGCCGGCTGCAGCTCAATGCCGCCGTCTTCGCCTCGCGCTCGAAGAACTTCCAGTTCTTCTACGTGGACGTGTCGCAGGGCGCGCAGGTGATCTCCAACATCGACAAGGTGGACCTGAAGGGCCTGGACCTGGACTTCCGCTTCCTGCCGATGAAGGGGCTGGAGTTCGACGGCGGCCTCGGCATCACCGACAGCACGATCAAGAAGGACACGGCAGAACCCGGCGCGGTCGGCAATCACACGCCGAAGAACGTGCCCTTCAAGGTCAACCTGGGCGCGCAGTATGCGCAGCCGGTGGCCGCCGGCATCGAGGGCACGATCCGCCTCGACTACGAGCATCGCGACAAGAAGTACTGGCACCCGGACAACGTCAACGTCTCGCCGGCACTGGACCTGTGGGGCCTGCGCGTGGGGCTGCGCGGTGCGAAGGACCGCTGGTCGGTCGCGCTGGTCGGCAAGAACCTGGCGAACAAGCGCTACTACGCCGACTACAACGCCGGCAAGTACGGCGGGCTGCCCTACGACCTGGGCTCGCTGGCGGTAGGGCGAACCTATGGGATCGAGGCCAAGTGGCGTTTCGAGTGAATGAGCGATTGAAGTGGGAGCAGCAGCAATGATTCGAGTAGGCATTGACGTCGGGGGCACCAACACCGACGCCGTCGTGATGCGGGGCCGCGAGGTCCTGCATGGATTGAAGACCGCCACCACGGCGGACGTGATGGGTGGCGTCGTCAAGGCGCTGCGCGAAGTGATCGCCGGCGCGGGCATCGACAAGCGCGAGATCGGCGCGGTGATGATCGGCACCACGCAGTTCACCAACGCCATCGTCGAGCGCCGCAAGCTGGCGCCGGTGGGCATCATCCGCCTGGGCCTGCCGGCCACCCGTGGCCTGCCGCCGGGCTGCGACTGGCCCGAGGACATGATCGGCGCGGTGAAACTGCATGCGCGGCTGGCCCAGGGCGGCTACGAGTACGACGGGCAGTTGCTGGGCACGCCGGACGCCGAGGAGATTCGGCGTTATGCCAAGGAGTTCGCCGCGGCCGGCCTGAAGGACATCGCGATCTCCTGCGCCTTCTCGATTCTCAACGACGAGCAGGAACGCAACGCCGCCGCCGTGGTGCGCGGGGTGATCCCCGATGCGCGCATCACGCTGTCCTCGCAGATCGGCCGCCTGGGCCTGCTGGAACGCGAGAACGCGGCGATCCTGAATGCCTGCCTGGGTCCGCTCGGTCTCGAGGTTATCGCCGCCTTCCGCAACGCGCTGGCCGAGAGCGGCATCACCGCACCCTTCTACCTGACGCAGAACGACGGCACGCTGATGGCGGCCGAACAGGCGGCGCGCTTCCCGATCCTGACCGTCGCCTCCGGCCCGACCAACTCGATGCGCGGCGCGGCCTTTCTCTCGGGGCTGAAGGACGCGATCGTCGTCGACATCGGCGGCACCACCTCCGACGTCGGCGTGCTGCAGGCCGGCTTCCCGCGCCAGGCCGGCGTGGCGGTGGAGGTGGGCGGCGTGCGGACCAACTTCCGCATGCCCGACGTCTACAGCATGGGCCTGGGCGGCGGCTCGCGGGTGGCGGCCGACTACTCGGCGCTGGGCCCGCAGAGCGTGGGCTATGCGATCCACACCGAGGCGCTGGTGTTCGGCGGCAGGACCGTGACCGCCACCGACATCGCCGTGGCCGCCGGTGTCGCGAAGCTGGGCAATGCGAGCAAGGTCGCGCAGCTCCCCGCCGAAGGCGTCAACATCGCCTACGAGCGCCTGCAGCAGATGGTTTTCAACGCCGTCGAGCGCATGCGCACCTCGGCCGAGCCGCTGCCGGTGATCGTGGTCGGCGGCGGCTCGATCCTGCTGCGCCAGGAGCTGAAGGGCCAGACCATCGTGATCCCGCCGCACTTCGGCTGCGCCAATGCGGTGGGCGCGGCGATGGCCCAGGTCAGTGGCGAGGTGGACCGCGTCGTGCGGCTGGACGACGTGCCGCGCGACGAGGCGATCGCCCAGGTGCGCGCCGACGCCGAGGCCCGCGCGGTGCAGGCCGGCGCCGACCCGGCCACGCTGGCGGTGATCGACATCGAGGACGTGGCCCTGGCCTATATCGGCGGCAACGCGACGCGCATCCGCGTGCGCGTCGTCGGCGACCTGAACGAGAACTCGAAGGATTTCGCAGCATGAGCATCACCCTGATCGACGTGAAGGACCTGGACGCCATCGCCATCGGCGCGGCGCTGTACGGCACCGGCGGCGGCGGCGACCCGCACATCGGCAAGCTGCTGGCGCAGCGCTCGATCCGCGAGCACGGCCCGACGAAGCTGATCACGCTGGACGAGCTGAAGGACGACGACCTGCTGATCTCGGTGGCGATGATCGGCGCGCCCGCGGTGATGCTGGAGCGCCTGGCCGAGACCGCCCCGCTGATCGCCGCGCTGCGCGAGCTGGAGGCCAAGCTGGGCCGCAAGGCCACCGCGCTGTTCTCGGCCGAGGTGGGCGGGCTGAACTCGGTGATCCCCTTCAGCGTGGCCACCGAGCTGGGCCTGCCGCTGGTGGACGCCGACACGATGGGTCGCGCCTTCCCGAAGCTGGAGATGACCTTGTGTACGCTGCAGGGCATCGCCGCGGTGCCGCTGGCGCTGGCCGACGAGAAGGGCAACCGGCTGCTGATGGACACGATCGACAACGCTCACTTGGAGCGTTATGTCCGCTCGATCACGATGGACATGGGCGGCTCCTGCTACTCGGCGCTGTATTCGATGACGGTGGCGCAGGCGAAGAAGAGCCTGGTGCAGGGCTCGATCTCGATGACCCAGCGCGCCGGCAAGGCGCTGTTCGAGGCCCGCGCGCGGCATCTGGACCCGGTCGCCGAGCTGGTCCGCGTGACCGGCGGCCACTGCCTGTTCAAGGGCAAGGTGACCGACCTGCAGCGCACGATCGACGGCCGCTGGAGCAAGGGCGAGGCGGCCATCGCCGGCCTGGACGAGCACGAGGGCCGGCGGGCCACCCTGCTCTACCAGAACGAGTTCCTGATGGCCCGCAGCGGCGACCGCGTGCTGGCCAGCACGCCGGACCTGATCTGCACCGTGGACATGGAGACCGGCGAGCCGATCACCGCCGAGCAGATCCGCTACGGCCTGCGCATCGCGGTGCTGGGCCTGCCCAGCGTGCCCGAATGGCGCTCGCCGGCGGCCATCAAGCTGGTCGGGCCGCGGGCCTTCGGCTACGAGGTGGACTTCCAGCCGGTCGAGCAACTGGCGATGGACAACCGGTGAAGCCCATGACGACACGCATCAAGGTCATCACCCCGATCATCACCGAGGGCCTGCGCGACCTGGCCGACCTGCGCGCGCTGGAGCACGACGGGTTGCGGCTCGAACACACGCTGCTGGCAGAAGGCCCATCGTCCATCGAATCGGCGTTCGAGGAGATGCTGGCCGCGCCCGGCACCGTGGCCGCCGCGCTGCAAGCCGAGGCGCAAGGGTGCGATGCGGTGATCATCGACTGCTTCGGCGACCCGGGCCTGCAGGCGGCGCGGGAGATGCTGACGAAGATCCCCGCCTTCGGCCCCGGCGAGTGCAGCATGCATGCCGCCGCGATGCTGGGCCAGCGCTTCACCATCGTCACCGTCGTGCCCGGCGTCATGAGCATGCTGACCGAACTGGCCCACCGCTACGGCCTGGCCGGCAAGCTCGCCTCCATCCGCGTGATCGACATCCCGGTGCTGGCGCTGCACGGCGACATGGGCGCACTGCAGCGCGCGATGGGCGAGCAGGCGGCGCGCGCCGTGCGCGAGGACGGCGCGGACGTGATCGTGCTGGGCTGCACCGGCTTCCTCGGCTGCGCCGAGGTGGTGGAGGCGGAACTGGCCAAGGCCGGCATCGTCGGCGTGCCGGTGATCGATCCGATCCCGGTGACCGTCAACATGGCCCACGCGCTGTGCCGCAGCGGGCTCTCGCACAGCAAGCGTGGCTGGAGCGCGCCGGCGCGCAAGCCGATCGGCGGCTTCGCTGCCTTGCAGGCAACGCTGAGGTAACGGGTTATGCAGACGCACGAACAAAAGCCGGTCGGCGCCTGGCGCATCATCCTGATCCTGCTGGCGGTGATGATCGCCCTGCCCGCCTTCGTGATGGGCGCCGAGATCGGTTTCGCCTTCGGCGCCAGGCCCGGGCTGGCCGTCTGCCTGATGGGCGGCGCGGTGCTGGGCGGGCTGGCAGCGCTCACGGGCGCGGCCGGCGCGCAACGCCGCTGCACCACCTACGAGCTGATCGGCGAGGCCTTCGGCCCGCAGGGCGCGAAGCTGACCAATGCGGTGCTGGGCATCAGCGTGCTGGGCTGGTACGGGGTGATGGCGACGATGCTGGGCCATGCGCTGGCCGGCATGGGGCCGGGTCTTGCATCGCAGCCGCTGTGGCTGCTGTCGCTGGCCGGTTGCGTGCTGACCACCGTGACCGCGATGGTGGGCTTTCGCGCGCTGAACTGGCTCTCCACGCTGACCACGCCGCTGAAGATCGGGCTGCTGGCCTGGACCTTCGGGGCGGCGCTCTCCGGCGGCAACAAGTCCGCTGCGTTGTGGAGTTATGCGCCGGCCGCGGCCACGCCGCTGGGCACCGGCGTCTCGATGGTGGTGGGCGGCCTGATCGTCGGCGCGGTGCTGACGCCGGACGTCTGCCGCTTCGCCGTTTCTCCGAAGCGCGCCGCGCTGGGCGCGGGCCTCGCCTACGGCCTGGGCTTCCCGCTGGTGCTGATCCTGTCGGGCACGCCCAGCCTGGTCAGCGGGGAGAAGGACATGATCCGCATCATGCTGGCGCTGGGCCTCGGCCTGCCGGCGATGCTGACCGTCGTGCTGACCGCCTGGTCGACCAACACCTTCAACCTCTACTCGGCCACGCTGATCGGCCAGACGCTGGCGCCGCGCGTGCCGAGCTGGCGGCTGGCGCTGCTGGCCGGCGTGGTGGGTACGGCGGCGGGCCTGGGCGGCATCAGCGAGATGCTGCTGCCCTACCTGCTATGGCTCAGCATCACGATCCCGCCGATCGCCGGGATCTACCTGGTGCATGTGGCGATGGCCGGGAAGGACCGCGCACCGGCCACCGGCTGGCGGCCCGAAGCCATCGCCGCCTGGGTGATCGGCAGCGCCTGGGCCGCGCTGGCCCCGCGCTGGGGCTGGGCGCTGACACCGGTGGCGGCCATCGATGCGCTGGGCATCAGTGCGGCCGCCTTCGCTGCGCTGTCGCGGCTCAGGTCTTTCCGCTCAGGCTCTTCACCAGGTCCAGTGTCTGCGAGCAGATCGAGTCGCGGTTCGGCCGGCCCTTGATCGTGTCGTAGAAGGCATCGCCCTCCTTGCGGCCCGCGGCGAACACCTGCTCGATATTGATGCCCAGGCTCGCGTAGGTGGCCTCGCCGCCCTTGGTGTCGGCGTCAAAACGGGCCTTGTAGGCCTTCAGCGTGTCGGCCGAGGCGCCGCAGTGCTGGGCCACCTGATAGGTGCGGCCGGACTGCATGCCGCCGGCGACGATCGTGTCCTTCATGCTGGGCCCGCCCAGCTGGGCATGGGCGCTGCCGAAGGCCAGCAGGGCAAGAAGAAGGGGCGGCAGGGTCAGACGGATCATGGGCGAGGCTCTCCTGGGCTAACGCTGGTTTTCAGCGGAGTCGGGACCGGGCAAATTGTTGGCCCGCCGTCACAGCGGCGCTTGTGGTGTCTTCACTTTCGCAGGCCGGAAATGTAAGCAGCCGTAGCCGGCCTTACAGTCTGGCCCTTCATGGATCTACGCACCCTCCTCATCGCCCAGACCTGCGCTCTGGGCGCCACCGCCGTCATGCTGTGGATCGCCCGCAGCGACACCGACCGCCGCAACGGCCTGCGCACCTGGATGCTGGCCGTCACCAGCCAGGCCATCGCCTACCTGCTGCTGGCCAACGCCGGGCGGCTGCCGGTGCTGGCCAGCGCGCTGCTCGGCAACCTGCTGGGCGCGCTCAGCGTGGCGCTGTTCTTCGTGGCGATCCGGCAGTTCCTGGGCATGGCCTACAGCGTGGTGCGCCTGGCCGCGATGGTGGGGCTGGTGACGGTCGTGGCCACCGCGGCCGGCTCCGAATACGTCGGCGCCACGATCTTCAACGGCTTCGCCTACGGCGTGATGGAGCTGCTCAACGGTCGCGCACTCTGGCGCTCGCCGCCGGCCGGGCTGGCGCGCGTGCAGCGCCTGGTGGCCGGCGCCTGCCTGGCGATGGGCACGCTGCTGCCGGCCCGGGCGCTTGCCCTCGCGCTGGCGCGCAGCGATGCCGACTACCTCAACATGCCGCTGACCTGGCAGCAGCCGATCTATGTGTTCGGCTTCCTCTACATCATCGTGACCAACCTCGGTTTCCTGCAGATGTGCAAGATGCGCGCGGAGGCCGAGGTGAGGCAGCAGGCGATGACCGACGGCCTGACCGGCGTGGGCAACCGCCGCGCGCTGGACGGCGCGCTCGATGCCGAGTTGGCCCTGGCGGCGCGCAGCGCCCAGCCCTTCTCGGTGGTGATGGTGGACATCGACCACTTCAAGTCCATCAACGACCGCTTCGGCCACCGCGCCGGCGATGCCTCGCTGGCGGCCTTTGCCGAGCGACTGCGCAGCGGCCTGCGGGCGCAGGACCGGGCCTTCCGCTATGGCGGCGAGGAGTTCTGCGTGCTGCTGCCCCACACCGACACCGCCGGCGCGAAGACCATGGCCGAGCGCCTGCACCGCCAGGTCGCCCTGCCCGACCAGGCCGGCATGCCGGCTCAGGCGGCCAGCGTGGGCGTGACCGCCTGGCAGCCCGGCGACAGCGCCGACACCCTGCTGGGCCGCGCCGACCAGGCGCTGTACCGCGCCAAGGCGCAGGGACGCGATCGCGTCGAGATCGGCTGAGCCACGCCCGTGCGGTCAGTGAAACCTCGCCGTTAGCTTGGGACACACGGACACAGCCCTGCGGTGAGACACTGCCCGCTCGCCGACCTGGAGCGCGCGCCGATGAATCATCACAAGCCCGAGATCGCGACGACGGACAGCCGCATCGTCTACCGCAACCGCTGGATGACCGTGCGCGAGGACAAGATCGTCCGCGCCGACGGCCAGCCCGGCATCTACGGCGTGGTCGAGAAGCGCGACTTCGCCGCCATCGTCGCGGTGCAGGAGGGTCAGGTCTGGCTGGTCGAGCAGTTCCGCTATCCGGTCGGCCGGCGCTTCTGGGAGTTCCCGCAGGGTTCCTGGGAAGACACCGACGTCGACCCGCTGACGCTGGCTCGCGCCGAACTGCGCGAGGAGACCGGCCTGACGGCGCAGACGATGATCCACGCTGGCCGCCTGTTCGAAGCCTACGGCTACTCGAGCCAGGCCTTCGACCTGTTCTACGCCACCGGGCTGAACCAGGGCGAGCGCGAGCTGGACGCCGAGGAACAGGGCCTGATCGCCCGGCCCTTCGCCATCGCCGAGCTGGAAACGATGATTGCCGAAGGGGCCATCATGGATGTGACCACGGTGGCGGCCTTCGGGATGTTGCGGCTCAAGGGCCTGATTTAGGCCGGCGTCGAATCACGCAGGCGCTTGACCTCGTCGTGATTCGCCTTGGCGCCAGCCATCTGGCGCTCCACCAGTTGCCGCACCTCGGGCGTCAGCTCGGCCTTCAGCGCCTTGCGGTAGCGGGCCAGCGCGGAATCCTCGCCGCGTTCGGCCTCGTCGAGGATGCGGCGGTCGGAGTCGGGCGTCAGCGCGTCCTTGACGCTGATCCAGCCGCGGTGCAGCGCGCCCAGCGCGGTGCCCCCTTCGGCAGGCTCGCCGCCCAGGCGGGTGACCATCGATTGCAGCTCGATGGCGGCATTGCGGCATTCCTGCGCGCGGCGGCGCAGCGTGCCCTGCAGCGCGGACGACTGCACGCGCTTGGCGCATTCCTCGAAACCGTATTCGCCGTCCTTGGCGTTCTCGATCAGGTCGTTCAACGCGTCGATCGACTCGTCGGTCATCGTGTGGGTGCTCATTCGGAAGCTCCTTTGTTACTGCGGTACAACGAGCTTCCATGGTCGACGCTGGGCGCCGCCGGGGCCGTCGGAGAACGGCCTGTCCCCGCGTAGGAACTCAGGCGATGAGCAGCGCCGCTTCGATTTCCGACAGCTCCGCGGCACTGAACGGCGCGGCCTGGACCGCCCCCACCGCATCGTCGATCTGCGAGACGCGGCTGGCGCCGATCAGCACCGAAGTCATGCCCGAATGACGCAGCACCCAGGCCAGCGCCATCTGTGCGAGCTTCTGGCCGCGGGCGCGGGCGATCGCGTTCAGGCGCTCGATCGTGGCGAGCTTGGCCGGCGTCACGTCCGCGGCCTTCAGGAAGTGGCCACGGGCGGCGCGCGAGTCCGCGGGTATGTCACCGGACAGATACTTGTCGGTCAACAACCCCTGCGCCAGCGGCGAGAAGGCGATGCAGCCGATGCCCTCCTCCGCCAGCGCGGGCAGCAGCTCGGGCTCGATCCAGCGGTCCAGCAGGCTGTAGCGCGGCTGGTGGATCAGGCAGGGCGTGCCCAGGCGCTTGAGGATGGCCGAGGCCTCGCGCAGCTTCGCGGCGGGGTAGTTGGACAGGCCCGCGTACAGCGCCTTGCCGCTGCGCACGATGTGGTCCAGCGCCGCCATCGTCTCCTCCAGCGGCGTATCGGGGTCGGGCCGGTGGTGGTAGAAGATGTCCACGTAGTCGATGCCCATGCGCTTGAGGCTCTGGTCCAGGCTGGACACCAGGTACTTGCGCGAACCCCATTCGCCATAGGGGCCGGGCCACATCAGGTAGCCGGCCTTGCTGGAGATCAGCAGTTCGTCGCGGTAGGCGCCCAGGCCGTTCTTGAGGATCTGGCCGAACACCGTCTCGGCGGAGCCGGGCGGCGGGCCGTAGTTGTTGGCCAGGTCGAAGTGGGTGATGCCATGGTCGAAGGCATGGCGCACCAGCTGCTCGGCGGTATCGAAGCGGTCCACATGGCCGAAGTTGTGCCACAGGCCCAGCGAGACGGCCGGCAGCTTCAGGCCGCTGCGCCCGCA
Source organism: Pelomonas sp. KK5 (assembly GCF_001984095.1). Taxonomy (GTDB): domain Bacteria; phylum Pseudomonadota; class Gammaproteobacteria; order Burkholderiales; family Burkholderiaceae_C; genus KK5. Next base: position 2,539 of record NZ_LYVQ01000157.1, on the reverse strand, counting down.
GCGGCGGTAGGGCATGGACTCGTAGCGGGATTCGGAAGCGGTGTAGCTCATAGCGAAGAGGCGCCCTCGGAGGCGTGGCAGACGTAGATGGTGGCGGGCTCGCCGCCGGGCGCGCGGTATTGCGCGGCGATGGCCTCGCGGGCGGGCGCCACCAGCTCGTGCGGCAGCAGCGCGACGACGCAGCCGCCGAAGCCGCCGCCGGTCATGCGCACGCCGCCGGCCTCGCCGATGACGGCCTTGACGATCTCGACCAGGCGGTCGATCGGCGGCACGGTGATCGCGAAGTCATCGCGCATCGAGACGTGCGATTCAGCCATCAGCCGGCCGAGCGTCGCCACGTCGTTGGCGGCCAGCGCGGCGGAGGCATCCAGCGTGCGCTGGTTCTCGGTCACGACGTGCCGCGCGCGTTTCAGCGTCAGCGCATCGAGCCCGGCCGCGCCGGCTTCCAGCGCCGCCAGGTCCAGGTCGCGCAGCGCCCTGACGCCGTAGTGCGCCGCGGCGGCCTCGCACTGGCGGCGGCGGGTGTTGTACTCGCTGTCCACCAGGCCGCGCTTGACGTTGGAGTTGATGATCATGACCGCCAGGTTCGACGGCATCGGCACCGGCTTCGCATCCAGCGAACGGCAGTCGATCAGCAGCGCATGGCCCTCGCTGCCGCGGGCCGAGATCAGCTGGTCCATGATGCCGCAGTTGCAGCCGACGAACTTGTTCTCGGCCTCCTGGCTCAGCAGCGCCATCTCGTTGGGGCTGAGCGTGTCGCCCAGGTCCATCAGCGTCTTGAAGGCTTGCGAGACGCAGACCTCCAGCGAGGCCGATGACGACAGGCCCGCGCCCTGCGGCACGTCGCCGGCGACGGCCAGGTCCACGCCCTTCAGCGGGAAGCCGCGCTGCAGCAGCATCTTGACGACGCCGCGCACGTAGTTGGCCCAGAGCGCATCGTCACGGGCGACGATGGGCTGGTCGAGGCGGAACTCGTCGACGGCGTTGCCGTAGTCGGCGGCGCAGACGCGGACCGTCATGTCCTCGCGCCGCGAGCCGGCGATCACCGTGCCGTAGTCGATCGCGCAGGGCAGCACGAAGCCGTCGTTGTAGTCGGTGTGCTCGCCGATCAGGTTGACCCGGCCCGGGGCCTGGACGAAGGCCTGCGGCGCGACGCCGAAGGCGGTCTGGAACGCAGCGGCGCTGCGCTCGGCTAATGCGTTATTCATGCGGAGGCTTGTTCGCGGTAATGAAGTTCACTGACGGCGCGCAGCTGCGCGGCCGCCTGCTCGGGGGTCAGGTCTCGCTGGGCCTCGGCCAGCATCTCGAAGCCGACCATGAACTTGCGCACGCTGGCCGAGCGCAGCAGCGGCGGGTAGAAGTGGGCGTGGAGCTGCCAGGGCTCGGTCGGAGAACCGTCGAATGGCGCGCCGTGCCAGCCCATCGAGTACGGGAACGAGCACTTGAACAGGTTGTCATAGCGCGAGGTTAATCGCTTAAGCGCCAGGGCCAAATCAGCGCGCTGTGCGGCGGTCAACTGCGGCAGGCGCTGCACCGGGAAGCGCGGCAGCAGCAGGGTCTCGAAGGGCCAGGTAGCCCAGAACGGGACCACGGCCAGCCAGTGCTCGGTCTGCACGACGACACGCTCCTGCGCCGCGGCCTCGCGCTCGGCCACGTCCAGCAGCAGCGGGCGGCCGTGTGCGCTGAAGTAACGCGTTTGCTCGACGGCTTCCACGGCCGGCTCGTTGGGCACGTAGCTCGTCGCCCAGACCTGGCCGTGCGGATGCGGGTTCGAGCAGCCCATCATCTGGCCCTTGTTCTCGAACACCTGGACCCAGGCATGGCGCTGCGAGAGCTCCTCGGTCTGCGCGCACCAGGTGTCGATGACGCCGACGATCTCGGTCGGGCTCAGCTCCGGCAGCGTGCGGGCATGGTCGGGCGAGAAGCAGATGACGCGGCTGGTGCCGCGGGCGTCCACCGTCTCGAACAGCGGATCGGTGGCCGGCGGCGCGGGCGGCGCATCGCCCTGCAGCGCCGCGAAATCGTTGGTGAAGACGAAGGTGCCGGTGTAGGCCGGATTGGTCTCGCCGGTGACGCGCTTGTTGCCGGCGCAGAGGTAGCAAGTCGGGTCGTAACGCGGACGTTCAGCGGTATCGGGACTCTCCTGCTGGCCCTGCCAGGGGCGCTTGGCCCGGTGCGGGGAGACCAGCACCCACTGGCCGGTCAGCGGGTTGCGGCGGCGGTGCGAATGTTCGGTCGGATCGAATGAACTCATGCTCGCTTGGGCTGTGGTTTTCCATCAAAGAACCAGCCGCAAGTTTCGTCGCAAAACCGGCCGCGACGCAGGCGCACCGAAAAATATAGTCTGACTATCTCGCCGGCGCGGGGTCCAGCACCCGGTCCAGCAGCCGCTGCTCCAGCGCACCGAATTCCGCATCCCGGCGGCGCGGCCGCGGCAGCGCCACCGGCTCGTCCAGCGCGATCCGGCCGTCCTCGATCAGCAGCACGCGGTCGGCCAGGGCCACCGCCTCGGCCACGTCGTGGGTCACCAGCACCGCGG
>NZ_LYVQ01000156.1 GCF_001984095.1 Pelomonas sp. KK5 | reverse complement strand
TACGTGGGCTCGCCGGAGATCAGCACGTCGGTGGTCGGCGGCGGCCGCATCAAGAAGGCGGAACAGTAAGCCGGTCGGGGGAGGTTGGTAAGCTTCGGGGGAATCACGCTTCCCTCCAACTCACCACCCTCCCGCCATGAACGTCCTGCGTTTCACCGATCTTCTGTCCACCGCCGCCGGCAAGCGCGTCTTCATCCGCGCCGACCTGAACGTCCCGCAGGACGATGCCGGCAACATCACCGAAGACACCCGCATCCGCGCCTCGATCCCCTGCATCGAGATGGCGCTGAAGGCCGGCGCCGCGGTGATGGTTACCTCCCACCTGGGCCGCCCGACCGAGGGCGAGTTCAAGCCCGAGGATTCGCTGGCGCCCGTTGCGAAGCGCATGGGTGAGCTGCTGGGCCGCGAGGTGCCGGTGGTCGCCAATTGGGTAGACGGCGTGTCAGTCGAACCTGGCAGTTTGGTCGTGCTTGAGAACTGCCGCCTGAACAAGGGCGAGAAGAAGAACAACGAGGAGCTGGCGAAGAAGATGGCCGCGCTGTGCGACATCTTCGTCAACGACGCCTTCGGCACCGCCCACCGCGCCGAGGGCACGACCTACGGCATCGCGCAGTTCGCGCCGGTGGCCTGCGCCGGCCCGCTGCTGGCGGCCGAGATCGACGCCATCACCAAGGCGCTGGCCGCGCCGAAGCGCCCGCTGGTCGCCATCGTCGCCGGCTCCAAGGTCTCGACCAAGCTGACCATCCTGAAGTCGCTGTCCGCCAATGTGGACGGCCTGATCGTCGGCGGCGGCATCGCCAACACCTTCATGCTGGCGGCCGGCCTGTCCATCGGCAAGTCGCTGGCCGAGCCGGACCTGGTCGGCGAGGCCAAGGCGGTGATCGAGTCGATGAAGGCGCGCGGCGCGGCGGTGCCGATCCCGGTCGACGTGGTCACGGCGAAGAAGTTCGCGGCTGACGCGCAAGCCGTCGTCAAGGCGGCGAACGAAGTGGCCGAGGACGACCTGATCCTCGATATCGGCCCCAAGACCGCCGCCATCCTGGCTGAGCAGCTGAAGGCCGCCGGCACCATCGTCTGGAACGGCCCGGTCGGCGTGTTCGAGTTCGATGCCTTCGGCCACGGCACCGAGGCGATCGCCCGCGCCATCGCGGCGTCCAGCGCCTTCAGCATCGCCGGCGGCGGCGACACGCTGGCGGCCATCGCCAAGTACGGCATCGAGGGTGACGTCAGCTACATCTCCACCGGCGGTGGCGCCTTCCTGGAGGTGCTGGAAGGCAAGACGCTGCCGGCCTTCGAGATCCTGGCGAAGCGCGCCGCCGGCTGACGCTGATTGCCGTTGCGGGAAAGCCCCGCGCCGGGCGGTCGGTACGTATCGCTAACATCGCCGCTCCTTTTTCCGAGCAAGAGAGATGGCGATGCGACGCAGGCGATTGATCATCGGTGTTGCGGGCGCGCTGGCCCTGGCTGGCTGCGCCTCGGGCCCCGGCTTGACGGCCGCGGGCAACCTGGCCACGGACCACGTCGGCGCCGATGCCGGCCAGCTGGTCGTGGCCATCGGCAACCGGCCGGGCGGCCCGGGCACCTACTACACCAGCTACACGCTGGTGTTCCAGCGGGCGGATGCGCCGGCGGACGGGCCGGTCGGGACCTTGTCCTTCAAGCCCGGCATGTGGCCGACCGGCGACAAGCCGGACTACAAGCTGCGTGACGACGTGGGCGTCGTCCTCGTCGCGTCGCTGCCGGCGGGCAACTACCGGATCGTCGACTTCGGCGCTTCCACCATGGTCGGCAACACCGCTCAGCACTTCTCGCTGAAGGAGCGGATCGCCACACCGTTCCGCGTCGAGGCCGGCAAGCTCAGCTACCTGGGCCACTACCGCGCCAGCGGGCAGCGCGGCAAGAACATCTTCGGCATGCCGCTGCCCGCAGGCGTGCTGTGGGACATCGGCAGCCAGGCGGAGGCCGACCTGGCCCTGGCCCGCGCCCGCAACACGACGAAGTTGCTGCCCGACGTCATCGACCTGACTCCGAAGGCGGCCGACGTCGGCAGCCCGGCCTTTCGCGATCGCCAGGCCGGCTGATCTTGCTGGTCTTGCTTTTGCGCCACGGTCAAAGCTGATCGCACGAATCGGCTCGCGGGCCGTCATCAAGCGGGAGTAATCTGCGCCCTCCAAGAAGTCGAAGTTTGGAGACAGCAGATGGACCCGCTTGATACGAAGAGCCTCACACCCGCCGAGGCCGCGCTGCGCGACGCCGCGCTCGAATACCACCGCAGCCCCACCCGCGGCAAGATCTCGATCACGCCCACCAAGGCCCTGGTCAACCAGCGCGACCTGTCGCTGGCCTACTCGCCGGGCGTGGCCTACGCCTGCCTGGCCATCGAGGAGGATCCGGCGCTCGCCGCCGAGTACACCTCGCGCGCGAACCTCGTCGGCGTGATCACCAACGGCACGGCCGTGCTGGGCCTGGGCGACATCGGCCCGCTGGCCGGCAAGCCGGTGATGGAGGGCAAGGGCTGCCTGTTCAAGAAGTTCGCCGGCATCGATGTGTTCGACATCGAGCTGGCCGAGCGCGAACCGGACAAGCTCGTCGAGATCATCGCGGCGATGGAGCCCACGCTGGGCGGCGTCAACCTTGAGGACATCAAGGCGCCCGAGTGCTTCTACATCGAGAAGCAGCTGCGCGAGCGGATGAACATCCCGGTCTTCCACGACGACCAGCACGGCACCGCGATCATCAGCGCCGCTGCCTTGCTGAACGGCCTGGAGCTGGTGGGCAAGGACATCGGCAAGGTCAGGCTGGTGGCCTCCGGCGCCGGCGCGGCGGCCATTGCCTGCCTGGATGTGATGGTGGGCCTGGGCGTCAGGCGCGAGAACATCTTCGCCGTCGATTCCAAGGGCGTGATCCGCGAAGGCCGTGGCGACAAGCTTGACGAGAGCAAGCAGCGCTACTGCCAGCGCACCGACGCCCGCACGCTGGCCGAGGTGGTGGCCGGCGCCGACGTCTTCCTCGGCTGTTCGACTGCCGGCGTGCTGACGCCGGAGATGGTCAAGACGATGGCCGACAAGCCGATCATCCTGGCCCTGGCCAACCCCGAGCCCGAGATCCGTCCCGAGCTGGCCAAGGCCGCGCGGCCTGACTGCATCATCGCCACCGGCCGCTCGGACTACCCGAACCAGGTCAACAACGTCCTGTGCTTCCCCTACATCTTCCGCGGCGCGCTGGACTGCGGCGCCACCAAGATCACCGAGGCGATGAAGCTGGCCTGCGTGCGCGAGATCGCCGACCTCGCCAAGGCCGAGACCAGCGATGAAGTCGCCGCCGCCTATGCCGGCCAGGAGCTGGCTTTCGGCCCCGAGTACCTGATTCCCAAGCCCTTCGACGCGCGGCTGATCCTGCGCATCGCGCCGGCGGTGGCGAAGGCGGCGGCCGAGTCCGGCGTGGCCACGCGGCCGATCGCCGATCTCGACGCCTATCGCCATGAGCTGACCCGCTTCGTCTACCAGACGGGCATGTTCATGCGCCCGGTCTTCGCCGCGGCCAAGGCCGACCCGGCCCGCGTCATCTACGCCGAGGGCGAGGACGAGCGGGTGCTGCGCGCGGTGCAGGTGGCGCTGGACGAGGGCCTGGCCAAGCCGACGCTGATCGGCCGCCCCGACGTGATCGAGATGCGCATCAAGCGCGCCGGCCTGCGGCTGAAGCTCGGCGCCGACGTGGCCGTCATCGATCCGAACAACGACGCGCGCTTCCGCCAGTACTGGGAGGCCTATCACCGCATCATGGGCCGCGAGGGCGTGACGCCCGAGATGGCCAAGGCCATGGTGCGCCGCTCGAACACGACCATCGGCGCGCTGGCCATCGATCTCGGCGATGCGGACGCGATGATCTGCGGCCTGGTCGGGCGCTTCGACGGGCACCTCGAGCACGTGGAGGAAATCATCGGCCTGAAGGCCGGTGCGCGCTGCCTGGCCACGATGAACGGCGTCATCATGGAGAAGCAGACGCTGTTCATGACCGACACCTTCGTCAACGAGTCGCCGGATGCCGAGGAACTCGCCGCGATTGCCGCGATGGCCGCCGAGGAGCTTCGCCGCTTCGGCATGCCGCCGAAGGTGGCCTTCGTCTCGCACTCGATGTTCGGTTCCAGCAAGAGGCCCTCGGCGCTGAAGATGCGGCACGCGCACGAGCTGTTCGCGGCCGAGCACCCGGACATCGAATCCGACGGCGAGATGCACGGCGACGCGGCGCTCAGCGAATCGGTACGCCACACCTTCCTGCCCGAGAGCACGCTGAGCGGGGCGGCCAACCTGCTGGTGTTGCCGACGCTCGATTCCGCCAACATCCTGTTCAACGTGCTGAAGACCAGCGTGGGGCAGGGCGTGACGATCGGTCCCATCCTGCTGGGCGCGGCGCGGCCCGTTCACATCCTGACGCCGTCGGCCACCGTGAGGCGCATCGTCAACATGACCGCGCTTGCGGTGGCGGACGTACGCGCATCGGCGTAACGTCGAGATCCAGCGGCGTGTTTCCGTAACTCGGTGAAACCCGCTGTTGAGCGCCAATGCGTCCTATGATCTTTTTGCCTGTAACCTAATTTCATCGAGAGACAAGCCATGACCCGTGCCACCAAGATCGTCGCGACCCTCGGCCCGGCCTCGTCTTCGCCCGAAGTCCTGGAACGCATGATCCGCGCCGGCGTGGACGTGGTGCGCCTGAACTTCTCCCACGGCACCGCGCAGGACCATATCGACCGCGCCAGCATGGTCCGCTCCGCGGCCAAGGCCGCCGGCAAGCACGTGGCCATCATGGCCGACCTGCAGGGCCCGAAGATCCGCGTCGGCAAGTTCGAGAACGGCAAGATCGAGCTGATTCCCGGCATGCCCTTTTTGCTCGACGCCGACCGCACCGAGCTCGGCAACGAGGAAGTCGTGGGCCTCGACTACAAGGAACTGCCGCGCGACGTGAAGCCCGGCGACGTGCTGCTGCTCAACGACGGCCTGCTGGTGCTGACCGTGGACGTGGTGCGCGGCAGCGTCGTGCACACGACGGTCAAGATCGGCGGCATCCTGTCCAACAACAAGGGCATCAACAAGCAGGGCGGCGGCCTCACCGCCCCGGCGCTGACCGCCAAGGACATGGAAGACATCAAGACCGCGATGTCCTTCCAGTGCGAGTACCTGGCGATCAGCTTCCCGAAGAACTCCACCGACATGGAAATGGCCCGCCAGCTCGCCAACGTGGCCGGCGAGCCCTACCGCCACAAGCCCGCGCTGATCGCCAAGATCGAGCGCGTGGAGGCCATCCCGAACCTCGAGAACATCCTGCGCGCCAGCGACGGCATCATGGTCGCCCGCGGCGACCTGGCCATCGAGGTGGGCAACGCCGCGGTGCCGGCGCTGCAGAAGCGCATGATCAAGATGGCCCGCGAGATGGACAAGGTCTCCATCACCGCCACGCAGATGATGGAGTCGATGATCGTCAACCCGGTGCCCACCCGCGCCGAGGTCAGCGACGTGGCCAACGCCGTACTGGACGGCACCGACGCGGTGATGCTCAGCGCCGAGACCGCGGCCGGCAAGTACCCGGTGGAGACCATCGAGCAGATGGCTGCCATCGCACTGGAAGCCGAGCGCGCCGAGATCAGCACGCTGGACACCGACTTCACCGGCCGCCAGTTCGGCCGCATCGACCAGTCGATCGCGATGGGCGCGCTGTTCACCGCGCACCACCTGGGCTGCAAGGCCATCGTCGCGCTGACCGAGTCGGGCTCCACCGCGCTGTGGATGAGCCGTCACCAGATCAAGGTGCCGATCATCGCGCTGACCAGCAAGGAGGTCAGCCTGCGCCGCATGTGCCTGTACCGCAACGTGTACCCGATGCTGATGCCCAACTTCGACGACCGCGACGCGGCGCTCGAGGCGGCCGAGCGCCTGCTGGTGCAGCAGGACATGCTGCGCCCCGGCGACACCTATGCGATCACCTGCGGCGAGCCGATGGGCTACCCCGGCGGCACCAATATGCTGAAGGTCTGCCGGGTGGGCTAGGCCTGCCCCTGGGCGCTGCGCACCAGCGCAGCGACCCGCGGCGTCATGTTCGTTGCCAGCAATTGCACGTCCCCGTGCTTGTTTGCGAAGACGCGGAACAACTCGTCGGTGAAAGCGTGGCCCACGTCCTCGACGCCATCGAAGTCGAGCTCCGCGCTACGGAAGGTCTCCAGCCGCGCCGCAACCCGGCGCGCTTGTGCCCGGGAATCCAGAGGCTGGCCCGGGCCGGCCAGCATGCGCAGCGCGATGACCGTGCGGTCGAAGGCGATGCCGCTGCCGTCGATGCTCCAGGCGCCCAGCACCTGATCCAGCGTCCGGGTAGTGTCCAGCGCGATGGCCATGTAGATCGAGCTGCCCTGGCGCGGCAGCGGGTTGCCCGCCTGCTTCCAGCCGCCGGACTCCCAGGCCCTGCGCTGAAATGCCGTGTTGTTGGCGTGGATGTCGAACACGTCCGCCAGCTGCGCGCTGAAGAACAGCCCGCGGCCGGTGTGGGCCTCGGGCTGGCTGGTGAGGCGGCCCTTGCTGAGCTCCAGCATCGCGTGCTGCGCATCCGGCAGGCGGAAGGCTTCGCAGATCCTGTCGAACACGCCGCAGCCGTCGTCGGAGACCAGCAGCTGCGCATGGCTGGGCGTCTGCCGCAGCGAGACGGTGACGCTGGTGCCGCCGCTGTGGTCCGCCGCGTTGTTCACCAGCTCGGTGAAGGCATGCTGCACCATGCGCAGCACCGCGGACGGCAGCTCGAAATGCGGGGCGAAATCGCGCTGCCAGGGGATGTCCTCCTGCAGGCCGTGCAGCGTGTAGCTGCGCGCCACCTGGCGCAGCCGGCCGGGCCCGTAGACCGGGCGGCGCGCGGTGCCGGAGCGTGCCAGCCAGCCTGCATCGACCAGCCGGCGCAGCGCGGCCTGGCAGGCGCGCCGGCTGGCGCCAGTGCGCTCTTCCATATGGTCGGCCAGGTCGTGCGAGTGCTCGCTCGCGGCTGCGCTGATCCACAGCGTTAGGTGATCGAACGCGAGGCGTGTCATGGGGGTCAGAGCCTACTGGCTGGGGCAGGGCCGCGCAATGGCGCTAGCCTGGGGCCGACTAGAATCCGGCCCAGTTACAGCGGGGTTACATGACCTGCGTCGTGCGCATAGCGGCGTTTTCGGCGTTAGGCTTCCCGCTGAGAAATCGATCAAGCATTCCCAACTTCCCTGGAGACTTCCATGGCTCTCGTCTCGATGCGTCAACTGCTGGACCACGCCGCCGAACACGGCTACGGCATCCCGGCCTTCAACGTCAACAACCTCGAACAGGTGCAGGCGGTGATGGCCGCCGCCGACGAGGTCGGTGCGCCGGTGATCCTGCAGGCCTCGGCCGGCGCCCGCAAGTACGCCGGCGAATCCTTCATCAAGCACCTGATCCAGGCGGCCGTCGAGGCCTACCCGCACATCCCGCTGGTGATGCACCAGGACCACGGCACCTCGCCCAAGGTCTGCGAGGGCGCGATCTCGCTGGGCTTCGGCTCGGTGATGATGGACGGCTCGCTGATGGAGGACGGCAAGACCCCGGCCTCCTTCGACTACAACATGGACGTGACCCGCCGTGTCGTCGAGATGTCGCACAAGGTCGGCGTCACCGTCGAGGGCGAGCTGGGCTGCCTGGGCAACCTCGAGACCGGCGAGGCCGGCGAGGAAGACGGCATCGGCGCCGAGGGCAAGCTGGACCACAGCCAGATGCTGACCGATCCGGAAGAGGCTGCCGTCTTCGTCAAGGCCACGCAGCTCGACGCGCTGGCCATCGCCATCGGCACCAGCCACGGCGCCTACAAGTTCTCGCGCAAGCCCACCGGCGACATCCTCGCCATCGGCCGCGTCAAGGAAATCCACAAGCGCATCCCGAACACCCACCTGGTGATGCACGGCTCGTCGAGCGTGCCACAGGAGCTGCTGGCCATCATCAACCAGTACGGCGGCAAGATGAAGGAGACCTTCGGCGTGCCGGTCGAGGAGATCCAGGAAGCGATCAAGCACGGCGTGCGCAAGATCAATATCGACACCGACATCCGCCTGGCGATGACCGGCGCGGTTCGCAAGTTCCTGGCCGAGAACCCGGACAAGTTCGATGCCCGCGAATGGCTCAAGCCCGCGCGTGAAGCGGCCAAGCTGGTCTGCCGCCAGCGCTACATCGAGTTCGGCTGCGAAGGCCAGGCCGGCAAGATCAAGCCGCGCTCGCTGGTGGACGTGGCCGCCTCGTATGCGCGCGGCGAGCTGGCGCAACTGGTCCAGTGATGTCGTGATCTAGGCGAAAATACTTCCCCAGTCTGCGGGCCCGCCGAAGCTGCTTCGGCGGGCCTTTCGCTTTACTCTGCCCTTCCGCCGGAACCCATCATGACCGCCTCCGCCCTGCTTGAATCCTCGATCACCTCGCTCCCGCTGCTGGCCCGCGGCAAGGTGCGCGAGAACTACGCCGTCGGCGAGGACCGCATCCTGATGATCGCCAGCGACCGCCTCTCCGCCTTCGACGTGATCATGGGCGAGCCCATCCCCGGCAAGGGCGCGCTGCTGACGCAGATGGCGCTGTTCTGGTTCGACAAGCTGCAGGGCATCGTCCCCAACCACCTCACCGGCGATGACCCGCTGTCGGTCGTCAGCGAGGCCGAGAAAGCCCAGGTGAAGGACCGCTCGATGCTGGTCAAGCGCCTGAAGCCGCTGCCGGTGGAGGCGGTGGTGCGCGGCTATCTCGCCGGCAGCGGCTGGGCCGAGTACCAGAAGAACGGCGAGGTCTGCGGCGTCAAGCTGCCCGCCGGCCTGCAGAACGCCAGCAAGCTGCCCGAGCCGATCTTCACGCCCGCCACCAAGGCCGAGATGGGCGACCACGACGAGAACATCTCCTTCGACAAGATGGTCGCCGTCATCGGCGCGGATCTCGCCACCCGCGTGCGTGACATCTCGATCGAGCTCTACAAGCGCGCCGCCGACTACGCGCTCACCAAGGGCATCATCATTGCCGACACGAAGTTCGAGTTCGGCCTCGATGCCGACGGCACGCTGACGCTGATGGACGAGGTGCTGACGCCCGACTCCTCGCGCTACTGGCCGGTCGAGAGCTATGCGGTGGGCATCAACCCGCCCAGCTACGACAAGCAGTTCGTGCGCGACTGGCTGGAGCAGGCCCGCGTCGACGGCAAGCCCTGGGGCAAGACGGCCCCGGCACCGGCCCTGCCGGACGAGGTGATCGCCAAGACCGCGGCCAAATACCAGGAGGCGCTGCAGCGGCTGACCCGCTGACGCGCCTCTTTTCCACTCACTCCAGCAGTACCGGAGCAGCAGCAAGATGGCGACGACCCAGACGACGAGGATCCGGTCGCGCCTGCTGCAAAGGCTGGAGCAGGAGATCGCCGCCGCCGGCAGCCCGTTGCGCGCCGCACCGCTGGCGGCCCGGCGCGCGATCCTGCTGATCCGCCATGGCGAGTCCGCCGCCGCGCGGGCGCAGCTGACCGAGCTGCACCAGCTCGGCTTCTCGCACCCGCAGTCCGGCATTGCCGGCTGGCTGCAGCTGGCCGAAGGCTTGATGAGCTTCTATGCCGACTTGGGCGACGGCGGCTTCGACAAGCTGCAGCGCGCCGAGGCCCTGGCCCGCGCCGCCCGCCAGCCCGAGCTGGAAGCGCTGGCCTGCGCCTGGCTGGCGATGCTCAGCTACTTGCGCCAGGACATCGAGGCCGTGGCCCGCCACGCCCGCCGCTGCCTCGACATCGCTGCGCCCGACGACCACGCTTCCCGCGGGCGGCTGGCCATCGCCTTGGCCCTGGCTCATGACGAATGCGACCAGCCGGCCCAGCCCTGGTACGCCAATGCCCGCCGGCACGCGATGCAGGATGGCGACGACGCGGCCCTCTCGGCGCTGATGTTCAACATGGCCGCGATGCGCGCCAGCCGGGCGCGCTACGGCGTGCTGTCCGGCGGCCTGGTCGGCAGTGGCGTTCCGATGGCGCTGATGGCCGGCGCCCAGTCGGCCCAGCACTACGACCGCGCGATCGGCGTCGCCGTCAAGGACGGCCTGACGCCGCTGGTGCAGGCCCAGGTGCTGGCGATCAACGGGGACCACGCCGGCGCGCAGGCCCTGTATGAGCAGCATCTGCCCGAGGCGATGTCGCAGGGCCTGGCCCGGCTCAACAGCGTCTATCTGTCGGACCTGGCCTGGTGCCGCATCAAGACCGGCCAGAAGGCGCAGGCGCTCCAGCAGGCGCAGCGGGCCGAGCTGGAGATCGACCCGGCCTGCCATCTGAACGATCGCGCCGCCACCCATGCGCGGCTGGCGCAGGTCTATGCGGAACTGAACCAGCAGGGCGCGTCGACGCGCCATGCGGAGGAGGCCGAGCGCCTCTGGCAGGCGGTCGCCGCACAGCAGCAGCGCTGGGCGCAGCTGCTGGCCGAGAACGGGCTCTCCAGCCCGCCCTGATCAGAACAGCGCCATCGACAGCTTGCGTCGGTACTGGTCGATCACCGGATCGCCGGCGGGCACGGCGGCCTTGCCGGTCACTTCCAGCTTGCCCTTGGTCTCGGCGCCGGCCTGCGGCTTCGGGGCGGGCTTGGTCAGCAGCTCCAGGATCGCCACGTAGAGCTTGCGCGCGGCCTCGCCGTTCCAGGCCTTGTCGCGCATGATGATCTCCAGCAGCTCGTCCATCGCGGCGGTGAACTGCTGGCGGGCGAGCAGGCCCTGGGCCAGCGTGTAGCGGGCGTCGAAGTCGCGCTTGTTGGCGGCGATGGCGGCCTGCAGCGTGGCCGGGTCGAAGCCGCTGGCGGTGCGCTCGGCGGCGCTCAGCCAGGCGGCGAGCGCGGCGAAGCGGGCATGCGGCGTGATCGTGTCGGCGGCCTTGGCAGCCACCGGCTCGAAGGCCGCGCGGGCGTCCTGCAGCAGGCCCAGCTCGATCAGCGCCTTGACGTAGTCGAAGCGTGCGGCCTCGTTGGACGGGTCGGCCTCGACGGCGCTCGCCAGCTTGGCCAGCGCGGCTTCCAGGTCGCCGGAGGCGGCGAGGTCCTCGGCCTCGGCCACGTCCTCGGCCGCTTCCAGCATCTCGCCGCTGGGCACGTGCTTGTCCAGGAACTCGCGGATCTGCGCCTCGGGGATCGCGCCGACGAAGCCGTCCACCGGCTGGCCGCCGGCGAACATCACGCAGAAGGGAATGCTGCGCACGCCGAACATCTGGCTCAGCTGGGTGGCGATCTCGGGCACCTCGTCGCTGTTGAGCTTGGCGAGGATGAAGCGGCCGCCGTAGGCTGCCTCGAGCTTCTCAAGGGCCGGACCCAGCTGGCGGCAGGGGCCGCACCAGGGGGCCCAGATGTCCAGCAGCACGGGTGTGTTCAGCGAGGCCTGGATCAGTTCGGCCTCGAAATTCTGCAGGGTGATGTCGATCATGGGTCTGTGGCGCTGGAGGTCTGAAAGGGGAGGTGGCGCCGGCAGCCTACAATTCAAGGCTTTTCCAGCCCATGGAGCGGCCCCGAAACGAGCCGTACAGGACTTGCCAACCGAAGCAGCAGCATCCCCCGTGGTGGGCGTAGTGATGGGTTCCAGCAGCGACTGGGACACCATGAAGCACGCCGCCGACATTCTCGCCGAGTTCGGCATCGCCTTCGAGGCCAAGGTCGTCTCCGCGCACCGGATGCCCGACGAGATGTTCCGTTATGCCGAGGCCGCGGTCGGCCGCGGCCTGAAGGCCATCATCGCCGGCGCGGGCGGCGCCGCCCACCTGCCGGGCATGATCGCCGCCAAGACCACGGTGCCCGTGCTGGGCGTGCCGGTGGCCAGCCGCCACCTGCAGGGCGTCGATTCCCTGCATTCGATCGTCCAGATGCCCAAGGGCATCCCGGTGGCGACCTTCGCGATCGGCACCGCCGGCGCCGGCAATGCGGCGCTGTTCGCCGTGGCCATGCTGGCCAACGAGGATGCGGCGCTGCGCGCGAAGCTGGATGCCTTCCGCGCCCGCCAGACCGAGCATGCCGCCGGCATGACCAAGGACCTGGTCTGATGGGTGGTCCCTTGCTTCCCGGCCAGGCAACGCTGGGCGTGATGGGCGGCGGCCAGCTGGGCCGGATGTTCGTCCATGCCGCTCAGGCTCAGGGTTATCGCACCGCGGTGCTGGACCCCGATCCGCAGAGCCCCGCCGGCCTGGTGGCCCATGTCCACGTGCAGGCCGACTACCTGGATGCCGCCGGCCTCGCGCGCCTGGCCGAAGCCAGCGACGCCATCACCACCGAATTCGAGAACGTGCCGGCCCAGGCGCTGGCGACGCTGGCCGCGACCCGCTTCGTCGCGCCCGCAGGCGCCGCCGTGGCGATCTGCCAGGACCGCGCCGACGAGAAGGCCCACTTCGCCGCCAGCGGCGTGGCCTGCGCCCCGCACGCGGTGATCCGCAATGCCGCGGACCTCGCCGCCGTGCCCGACGACCTGCTGCCCGGCATCCTCAAGACCGCCCGCCTCGGCTACGACGGCAAGGGCCAGCAGCGCGTCAAGACCCGCGTCGAGCTCGAAGCCGCCTGGGCCGCGCTGAAGGGCGTGCCCTGCGTGCTGGAGCAGATGCTGCCGCTGAAGCTGGAGCTGAGCGTGATCGTCGCGCGCGGCGCCGACGGCCAGGTCGTGCAGTTCCCGGTCCAGCAGAACCTGCATCGCGACGGCATCCTGGCCGTGACCGAAGTACCCGCGCCCGACGTGCCGGCCGCGCTGCAGGCCGAGGCCAGCGCCTCCGCCGCGCGCATCGCCGCGTCGATGGACTACGTCGGCGTGCTCTGCGTCGAGTTCTTCCTGCTGCAGGACGGCCGCCTCGTCGTCAACGAGATGGCGCCGCGCCCGCACAACTCCGGCCACTACACGATGGACGCCTGCGACATCTCGCAGTTCGACCTGCAGGTCCGTGCGATGGCCCGGCTGCCGCTGCGCACGCCGCGCCTGCATTCGCCGGCGCTGATGCTGAACCTGCTGGGCGACCTGTGGTTCGACACTGCCGATGGCCGCGAGCGCACGCCCGCCTGGGATCAGGTGCTGGCGCTGCCCGGCACCTATCTGCACCTGTACGGCAAGAGCGAGGCGCGCCGGGGCCGCAAGATGGGCCACCTGAACATCACGGCCGCCACCGCCGCGGAAGCCCGCACGCTGGCCGCGCAGGCGGCGGCGATCCTCGGCCTGCCCGCATAAACGGATCACGATGCTTCTCGACGGACAGGATCCCGCCTCGATCGCCACCGCCGCGCGCACGCTGGCGGCGGGCGAACTGGTGGCGATGCCGACCGAGACCGTCTACGGCCTCGGCGCCCGCGCTGACCAGGACGATGCCGTCGCCAAGATCTTCGCCGCCAAGGGCCGGCCGGCCGACCACCCGCTGATCGTCCATGTGCTCGATGCCCAGGATGCCGCCCGCTTCACGGCCGGCGGGGCCCTGCCCGAGCCGGCCCGCAAGCTGATGGCCGCCTTCTGGCCCGGTCCGATGACGGTGATCGTGCCGCGCGCACCGGGCATGGCCGCCGCGGCGGCCGGCGGGCAGGACAGCGTCGGCCTGCGCTGCCCGGCCCATCCGGTCGCCCGCGCGCTGCTGCGCGAGGCGCGCGCCCTGGGCGTGATCGGTGTTGCCGCGCCCAGCGCCAACCGCTTCGGCCGCGTCAGCCCGACCCAGGCCCGCCATGTGGTCGATGAATTCGAGCCCGGCCTGGTGGTGCTGGACGGCGGCGACTGCGAGGTCGGCATCGAGTCCAGCATCGTCGACTGCAGCCGCGGCCGGCCGGTGCTGCTGCGGCCCGGCGTGCTGACGCCGGCGCAGATCGAGGCCGCGCTGGGCGAGCCGCTGCAGGCGCCTGACGCCTCGGCCCCCCGCGCCTCCGGCACGCTGGCGGCGCACTACGCCCCGCGGGCCGTGGTGCGCCTGGTGGAGACACAGGCGATTGCAGAGCTGTCGGGCGCGAAACAATCGAGCCCGACGCTGGCGGTATATTCCCGCACTGCCGCGCCGGCCGGTCTGGCGCTGGCGCGCCGCATGCCCGAGGACGCGCGTGCCGCCGCGCACGAGCTGTTCGCGGTGCTGCGCGACCTGGATGCCGCCGGTGCCGGCGAGATCTGGATCGAGCGGCCGCCGGCGGGCGACGCGTGGGACGGGGTGCGCGACCGCCTCTCCCGCGCCGCCGCGGCGTTCCCTGCGAATGATGAAGAAGATGAAGATGGCGATCGCTGATCCGATCGCCTGTCCTATGTGTCTGGAGTGTTCATGAAGAGTCTGCGTGGCGCGAGCCGCTTGCTGTTGGCCTCGGCCCTGTCCCTCCTGCTGGCCGCCTGCGGTGGTGGCGGCGGGCAGATCCAGCCGTTCGCGCCCTCGCGCATCATCGTGTTCGGCGACGAGACCAGCGCCATCACCACCAGCGGCCAGAAGTACGGCGTCAACGGCCTCGATTCGGTGACCAACCTGCTGTCCTGCGGCGTCGACCCGAACTGGGTGCAGACGCTGGCCAGCACCTTCTCGCTGTCCTTTCCGCAGTGCAACCCGGACAAGCTGGCCACGCCGCAGGGCATCATGTACGCCGCCGCGGGTGCCCACGTCGACGACGTGATCACCCAGATCGACCGCCACTTCACGGTGAGCAACTTCGGCGAGAAGGACCTGGTCACCGTGCTGGTCGGTACCAACGACGTGCTCGACCTGTACAAGCAGTACCCGGCGCAGAGCCAGGACTCGCTGGTCGAGCAGGCCAAGCTGCTGGGCCAGGCCGTGGGCGACCAGGTCAACCGCATCGCCACCGCCGGCGGCCGGGTGATCGTGTCCACGCTGCCCGACCTCGGCGTCACGCCCTATGCGCTGAAGGAGCAGGCCACCAAGTTCGATATCGATCGCGCCAAGCTGCTGAGCACGCTGAGCAACGCCTTCAACGTCGCGATGCGCCTGGAACTGATCAACGACGGGCGCATGATCGGCCTGATCCTGCTGGACGAGTCCGTGCAGACGGCGGCGCGCTACCCCTCGGCCTATTCGCTGGCCAACGTGACCGATCCGGCCTGCCTCACCACCGTCAGCGCGCTCAACTGCACCGAGCAGACCCTGGTCTCCGGCGCCACGGGCCAGACCTACCTGTGGGCGACCGACACGCTGCTGAGCCCGATCGGGCAGTCGCGCCTCGGTTCGCTCGCCCAGACGCGCGCGAAGAACAACCCCTTCTGACGCCGTTCGGGCCGGACATGGCGGTCCCGGCCGCTAAACTGACCCGACGATGACCCGACTCCTGGCGTTCGACAGCTCCACCGAGGCGATGGCCCTGGCCTTCGTCGCGGCGGACGGCAGCGTCCTGGCCGTCGATGCCGAAGGCGGCGCCCAGGCCTCCGCGCGCCTGGTGCC
>NZ_LYVQ01000155.1 GCF_001984095.1 Pelomonas sp. KK5 | reverse complement strand
GGTGATCACCAAGATCGTCGACGCCCGCGGCGCCGTGCTGTTCGAGGCGCCGGCCGCCACGCACGGCGACGAGGACCGCGCCATCCCCGAGCGCAATGCCTTCGTGATGGCCAGCCTGCTGCAGGAGGTCACGCGCAGCGGCACCGCCGCCGCCGCCCAGGCCTCGCTGGGCCGGCCCGACCTCTACGGCAAGACCGGCACCACCAACGAGTCGGTGGACAACTGGTTCGCCGGCTTCCAGCCCTCGCTGGCCGCGGTGGTCTGGATCGGCTACGACCAGCCGCGCGGCCTGGGCGCGCGCGAGACCGGCGGCGGGCTCTCGCTGCCGGTGTGGATCGAGTACATGAAGCTGGCGCTGAAAGGCCGGCCGGTGGCGGAGATCCAGCCCACCGAGGGCGTGGTGCAGGCCCACGGCGACTGGGCCTTCGACGAGTATGCAGGTGATGCGGGCATACGCACCGTTGGCCTCGATGCGGTCGACCCGGCGGCGAGCGCGCCGGTCAACGATCCCTCGGGCGCGCTGCTGCCCGCGACGCCATCCCCGAACTGAGGAGCACTGACCGATGAATCGCCCGCTGCCCGCCCTGCTCCTCTGTCTGGCTGCAAGCACGGCGCAGGCCCAGCAGCCACTGACCACCGACCGGCCGGACTTCTCCGAATCGCCCGAGGTGGTCGGCCGCGGGCGTTTCCAGATCGAGACCAGCATCGCCTTCGAGCGCGACAGGCGCGAGGCCACGCGCACCCGCAGCACGCCGACGCTGCTGCGCCTGGGCCTGAACGACAGCTGGGAGCTGCGCCTGGAAACCGACGGCCTGATGCGCCAGCGCGATACATCCACCGGCCAGGTCGTCAGCGGCGCCTCCGATCCCTCGCTGGGCCTCAAATGGCATTTGCAGGACGGCGAGGAAGACGAGGGCCGGCCCAGCATCGCCCTGCTCTTCCATGTGGATGCCGACACCGGCTCGCCCGCCTTCCGCGGCCAGGGCCTGCGGCCCTCGCTGCGCATGGTGTCCGAATGGGAGTTCGACGGCGGCTGGTCGCTGGGCGTGATGCCCGGCATCGTCTGGGACCGCAATGAGGAGCGCCGCTTCGCCAGCGGCCTGCTGGCGCTGGCCCTGTCCAAGCAGCTGACGCCGACGCTGAGCCTCACCACCGAGCTGGGAGTCCGGCGCATCGCCTCGGGCCGCAACGGCGGCAATGTCTACACCTTCGATCCGGCCCTCGCCTGGGTGGTCACCGACGACGTGCAGCTGGACTTCGGCATTGACTTCGGCCTCAACCGCAGGGCGCCGGACCGCACGGTGGCGCTGGGCCTCTCGGTCCGTTTCTGACAAGGAACACGACGATCATGCGCCTGGCCATCGTCTCCGACATCCACGGCAACCTGCCGGCGCTGGAGGCCGTCTGCGCCGACATCGCGCGACGCGGCCCGGTGGACCGCATCGTCAACCTCGGCGACAGCCTCTCCGGCCCGCTGCTGCCGCTGGAGACCGCGCGCTTCCTGATGGCACAGCGCGACTGGGTGCAGCTCGCCGGCAACCACGAGCGCCAGTTGCTGACCCACGGCCCCGGCCAGCGCAGCGACGCCGACGAATACGCCCACGCCCAGCTGACGCCGGCCGAGTTCGCCTGGATGGCCACGCTGGGCCCGCGCCTGCAGCTGGCGCCCGAGGTGCTGCTGTGCCACGGCAGCCCCCGCAGCGACCTGGAGTACCTGCTGGAGACGGTGGAGCCCGGCGAGTTCCGCCTGGCCCGCGCCGACGAGATCGACCAACGCCTGGCCGGCGCCCGCGCCGAGGTCGTGCTGTGCGGCCACAGCCACCTGCCGCGCATCGTGCGCGCCGGCGAGGGCGGGCCGCTGATCGTCAACCCCGGCAGCGTCGGCCTGCAGGCCTACGACGACGACCATCCTCATGCCCACGTCGTGGCCACCGGCTCGCCGGAGGCGCGCTACGCGCTGGTCGAACGAATCGCGCCGGGACGCTGGACGGCCGCGCTGATCGCCGTGCCCTACGATCATGCCGCCATGGCCAGCCTGGCGATGGCGCACGCCCGGCCCGATTGGGCCCATGCCCTGGCCACCGGAAGGATGAACTGACGCCATGCTACTGCTTCGCACCCTCACCGCCCTGGCGCTCGGCGCCGCCCTCGCCACCGCCGCGTGGGCCGACGACGACGGCATCTCGCCCGACCGGCCCAATATCGCCAACAGCCCCGACGTGGTCGGCCGCGGCACCGTGCAGATCGAGACGGGCCTGTCCGGCGCCAGTGACGATGGCGCCCACGGCCTGGCCCTGCCCTGGCTGCTGCGCATCGGCCTGAGCGAGGCGCTGGAACTGCGCCTGGACAGCGGCGGCTACCAGCGCGTGCGCCAGGACGGGATCACCACCAAGGGGTGGAACGATGTGGGCATCGGATTCAAGTGGCACCTCGCCGATGGTGGAGGGACGATGCCTGGTATCGGCCTGCTGGGTCACCTGAGCTTCGACACCGGCTCCGGCGCCTTCCGCGGCCAGGGCACGCGGCCCGAGATCGACCTGGCCCTGCACTGGGACCTGGGCGGCGGCTACGACCTCAGCGTGATGCCCGGCATCTACCAGGACCGCAACGACGAAGGCCGGCGCTACACCGGCGGCGTGCTGGCAGCCAGCATCGGCAAGGCGCTGTCGGACGACGCCAACGCCTTTCTCGAAGTGGCCGGCCAGCGCCTGGCCTCGGCCCGCAACGGCGGCCAGCAGGTGACGCTGGATACCGGCATCACCTACCGCCTGAACAAGGACGTGCAGGTGGATGCCGCGGTGTTCCGCGGGCTCAACAAGGACACGCCCGACTGGCAGTGGACCGCCGGCCTCTCGCTTCGCTGGTGAACATAGAGTTACGCTGAATCTCGGCGTTAGGCCCCCCGCGGGATCGCTAATATCGCAGCCCTGACCACGGAGGAAGGGCTGTCTCACCATGGGCAATGCGTCGGTCCGGGCCTTGATCCGGAGCTTGGGCCTGCTGTCCCTGCCGCTGGCGTTCAGCGCGCCGGCGCAGGCCGAGGAAGGCATCGTCACCGACCGGCCGGACTTCGTCGAATCCAGCGACGTGGTCGGCCGCGGACGCTGGCAGCTGGAGACCAGCGTGGCCGGCGAGCGCGACAAGGTGGACGGCATCCGCGTGCGCGGCCTGTCCACGCCGACGCTGCTGAGATTCGGCCTCAGTGACACGGTGGAACTGCGGCTCGAGACGGACGGCCGCAGCCGCGTCAGCGCCGGCGGCATGCGCAGCAGCGGCTGGTCGGACATCTCGATCGGCACCAAGTGGCACATCCAGGACGGCGAAGGCACGAGGCCCTCGCTGGCCTGGCTGCTGCACGCGGATCTCGCTACCGGGTCCGGCCCTTTCCGCGGCCAGGGCACGCGACCGTCGCTGCGGATGAGCATCGAATGGGACCTGCCGGACGGCTACAACCTCGGCCTGATGCCGGGCCTCTACCGCGACCGGAACGAGGACGGCCGGCGCTACACCGGCGGCATCATGGCCGTCACCCTGGGCAGGCAGTTCGGCGAGCAGGTGCATGGCTTCGTCGAGCTGGCGGGCCAGCAGATTGCCTCGGCGAGGAACGGCGGCAAGCTGCTCACCTTCGACACCGGAGTGACCTACCTGGTCTCGGACAGCGTGCAGCTCGACAGCGCGCTGTTCTTCGGCCTCAACCGGACCAGCCCCGACCTCGGCTGGACCGTCGGCCTGTCGATGAAGTTCTGAACAAGGACCGAGAGCACCATGACCATCAAGCAAAGAATGCTGGCACTGAGCCTGCTGGGGCTGGGCTTCGTGCTGGCGGTGGGCTTTGTCGGCTATGCGGCGGTCAACAGCCTGGCCACGACCAATGCCGCGCTGACCCAGTCCGGCTCGGCGCTGAAGGCGCAGATGGCGGCCGACCAGATGCACGACGCGCTGCGCGGCGACGTGCTGCGCGCCCTGCTGGCCGCAGCGAACAAGGACGACCCCGCGCAGATCCGCAAGGAGCTCGACGAGCACGTCAAGGCCTTCCGCGAGCAGGTGGACGCGCTGAAGGCACTGCCGCTCAGCGAGGAGATCCGCGCCAGCATCGCCAAGGCCGAGGCGCCGCTGAACGCCTACATCACGAGCGCCGGCGACACGGTGCGCCTGGCCTTCAGCGACCTTCCCGCGGCCCAGGCCAGGATGCCGGCCTTCGACGCCGCCTTCAAGGCGCTGGAGACCGGGATGGCGGCAATGAGCGAGCTGATCGAGCAGCGAGCGCAGGCCGTGCAGGCCGAGGGCGCGAAGACCGAGAGCCGCGCACGGACCATGCTGATCGCCGCCGCGCTGCTGGCGGCGGCGATTCTGCTGACGATCAACAGCGTCGTCGGGCGCGGCATCACGCGGCCACTGTCACGCGCGGTGGAAGTGACCGAGGACGTGGCAGCCGGCGACCTGAGCCGGCGCATCGAGGCCGGCGGTGCCGACGAGACCGGCCAGCTGCTGAGCGCGCTGGGCCGGATGAACAGCGACCTGGGCAGCATCGTCGGCCAGGTCCGCCAGAGCGCGGACGCGATCGCCGACGGCTCGGCCGAGATCGCCACCGGCAGCCTGGACCTGAGCCAGCGTACCGAGGAACAGGCCAGCAGCCTGGAGCAGACCGCGGCCTCGATGGAAGAACTGACCGCCACCGTGCGCAACAACGCCGACACCGCCCGGCGCGCCTCCGAACTGGCGGGCCATGCCGCCCGGGTGGCCGGCGACGGCGGCGCAGCGGTGCAGCAGGTGGTGCAGACGATGGCCGACATCTCGGCCAGCGCCACGCGCATCGCCGACATCACCGGCACGATCGACGGCATTGCCTTCCAGACGAATATCCTGGCACTGAATGCCGCCGTGGAAGCGGCGCGCGCCGGCGAGCAGGGTCGCGGCTTCGCGGTCGTCGCCGGCGAGGTGCGCACGCTGGCCCAGCGCAGTGCCCAAGCCGCCAAGGAGATCAAGGCGCTGATCGGCGACAGTGTCGCCAAGGTCGAGGCCGGCTCCAGCCAGGTCGATGCGGCGGGCTCGAAGATGGCGGGGCTGGTGGGCGAGGTCAACAAGGTCAACCAGCTGATCGCCGAGATCAGCACCGCCAGCCAGGAGCAGAGCCGGGGCATCGTGCAGGTCGGCGAGGCGGTGACCCAGCTCGACAAGATGACGCAGCAGAACGCGGCGCTGGTCGAGCAGTCGGCCGCCGCCGCGGAGAGCCTGAAGGACCAGGCCGCGCGGCTGGCGGCGGTGGTGGCTCAGTTCAAGCTGCCGTCGTCGTGACGGCAGCTCAAGGCCTCACTTCTTGCGGACGATGATGCTGCCGACCGAATAGCCGGCGCCGAAGGAGCAGATCACGCCGAGGTCACCGGCCTTGAGGCCGCTGCGGTGTTCGTGGAAAGCGATGATGGAACCGGCCGACGCGGTATTGGCGTAGGTGTCCAGGATCAGCGGTGCCAGCTCGGGGCCGACTTCCCCGCCCACCAGCTTCTTGATCACCAGCTGGTTCATGCCCAGGTTGGCCTGGTGCAGCCAGTAACGTCGAACATCAGCGGGCTGGATGTTCAGCGTGCCGAGATGGTTCTCGATGTGGGCGGCGGCGATCGGCACCACCTCCTTGAACACCTTGCGGCCTTCCTGGCGGAACAGCTTGTCGCGGCCATCGGCATCGCTGTCCTCGGCCTTGTTCATGAAGCCGAAGTTGTTGCGGATGTTGTTGGAGAACTGCGTGGCCAGCTTGGTGCCCAGCACTTCCCACTGCTCGTCGGACGTCGCCGTTTCGGCCCGCTCCAGCACCATCGCCGTGCAGACGTCTCCGAAGATGAAGTGGCAGTCGCGGTCCTTCCAGGCCAGGTGGGCCGAGGTGATCTCGGGGTTCACCATCAGCACGCACTTCGCGGTGCCGGCCTTCAGCGCATTGACGGCCTGCTCCATCGCGAAGGTGGCGGCCGAGCAGGCGACGTTCATGTCGAAGCCGTAGCCTTGTGCTCCAAGAGCCTGCTGGATCTCGATCGCCATCGCCGGATAGGCGCGCTGCATATTGGCGCTGGAGCAGATGACGAAATCGACGTCCTCGGGCTTCTTGCCGGCGGCGGCCAGCGCCTTCTTCGCGGCGTCCACGGCGATCTCGGCCATCAGCGAGAGCTGGTCGTCGGCGCGGGGCTCGAAGTGCGGGTACATGCGCTCCGGGTCCAGCACGCCGTCCTTGTTGATGACGTAGCGCTGCTTGATGCCCGAGGCCTTCTCGATGAACTCGACGCTGGAGTGCGTCAGCGCGACGGCCGTACCCTCGGCGATCGCGGCGGCGTTCTTCTCGTTCTGCAGGTCTGCATACTTGTTGAAGGCCTCCACAAGCTCCGCATTGGTGATGATGTGCGGAGGTTGGTACAGGCCGGTGCCGCTGATGACGATGGTGTCTTCTTTGTTCATGCACCAATTTTAACGAGGCTCGCACCAACATAAGGACAAAGCCGCGTAGAATCAGTCACCGGGCCCAAATTTTGGAGTCCGGTTTTTTATGGCCGCACCTTTCCTCGCTGAAAGGCTTCGCGGACCAGCCGGAATTCCAAGTCAAGCGCTCGCAGCCCAGAGGGGGCACTGCGTCAACGCCCCTCGACACTTGCGACTTGGACCATGGAAATCTTCGATTACGACAACATCCTCTTGCTGCCGCGCAAATGCCGCGTCGAGAGCCGCGCCGACTGCGACACCTCCGTCGAGTTCGGCCCGCGCCGCTTCAAGCTGCCGGTCGTCCCGGCCAACATGAAGACGGTGCTGGATGAGTCGATCACCGAATGGCTCGCCGCCAACGGCTACTTCTACGTGATGCACCGCTTCGACCTGGACACGGTCGCCTATGCGAAGCAGATGCGCGCCAAGGG
This sequence comes from Pelomonas sp. KK5, assembly GCF_001984095.1. Lineage (GTDB taxonomy): Bacteria > Pseudomonadota > Gammaproteobacteria > Burkholderiales > Burkholderiaceae_C > KK5. The sequence goes on along the minus strand of NZ_LYVQ01000155.1, from coordinate 8,603 downwards.
CCTGTTCGTCTCGATCAGCTCCGGCGTCAAGGAGGCGGACTACAAGATCATCGACCGCCTGGCGGCCGAAGGCGTCGGCGCCGACTACATCACGATCGACATCGCGCACGGCCACGCGGACAGCGTGCAGCGCATGATTGCCCACATCAAGAACAAGCTGCCGAGCGCCTTCGTGATCGCGGGCAACGTGGGCACGCCCGAAGGAGTGATCGACCTCGAGAACTGGGGCGCGGACGCGACCAAGGTCGGCATCGGCCCGGGCAAGGTCTGCATCACCCGGCTCAAGACCGGCTTCGGCACCGGCGGCTGGCAGCTCTCGGCGCTGAAGTGGTGCGCCCGCGTGGCGACCAAGCCGATCGTCGCCGACGGCGGCATCCGCCACCATGGCGACATCGCCAAGAGCGTGCGCTTCGGCGCCTCGATGGTGATGATCGGCTCGCTGTTCGCCGGCCACGAGGAGTCGCCGGGCAAGACGGTCGAGGTCGACGGCAAGCTCTACAAGGAGTACTACGGCTCGGCCTCGGACTTCAACAAGGGCGAGTACAAGCACGTTGAAGGCAAGCGCATCCTGGAGCCGGTGAAGGGCAAGCTGGCCGACACGGTGCGGGAGATGCAGGAAGACGTGCAGAGCTCGATTTCGTATGCTGGCGGCAAGACGCTGGCGGATCTGCGCAAGGTCAACTACGTGATTCTTGGTGGGGAAAACGCGGGCGAACACCTGTTCATGTAACGGGCAAGTTCAGCGTCACCTCGAGACCCGGGGTGGCGTTCCTGATCTCCAAGCGGCCGCCATGCGCGGCCGCGATCATTTTGCAGAGGTTGAGGCCGAGGCCCACACCGCCGTCGTTGCGGGTGCGGGCCGCGTCGGGCCGGTAGAAGGGTTCGCCCAGGTGCTCCAGGGCCTCGGGCGGCACGCCGGGGCCGTGGTCGCGGACCGAAAGCAGCACGACCTGGCCCTCGCGCCGCAGCGAGACGATCACAGGGCCGCGGGCCGCATCGTTATGGCGCTTGGCATTGCTGACCAGGTTGCGCAGCAGCAGCTGGATCCGCATCGAGTCGAGCTGCATCAGCGGCGGCAAGCCCGGCTCGACCAGGACGTCAACGTCCACCTGCGAACGCACCAAGGCGGCCAGGTCCACCGCCTGCAGCTGCAGCGCGCTGTGGCCGGCGCCCAGGCGCTCGCTTTCCAGCAGCGCGTCGATCAGCACCCGCATCTCGCCCAGGTCCTTCAGCAGCGCGTCGCGCGAATCGCCCTCCTCGATCAGCTCGGCATGCAGCCGGGCGCGGGTCAGCGGCGAGCGCAGTTCGTGGCTGATCGCCAGCAGCAGCGCGCGCTTGCCGTCCAGCATCGCCTGGATGTCGGTGGCCATCTGGTTGAAGCGCTGGGTCAGGTCGCCGATCTCGTCGTTGGCGAAGACCGGTACCCGGTGCTCGAAGTCCCCGCGGCCGTAGGCCTGCGCGACCCGGGCCAGCGCGCGCAAGGGCCAGATCATCCGGCCCACGACCGCGAAGGCAGCACCCAGCACCAGCACCAGCAGCGGCACCGCCAGCAGCGCGCCGTAGTGGCCGTCGACGGCGCCCCAGACGATCAGGCTGCTGAGCAGGGCCAGCACGGCGAAGGTGGCGATCAACCGCGCCGCCAGCGAGTGCTTGAAGCGCGCATGGCCGTGGCGCACGCGGCGGTTCCAGTGCTGGTGCCACATCTGCTGGCGGCGGTGGTGCAGCTTCTTCAGCACCGCCAGTTCCTCGGGCGTCAGCTCGTGCTTGAGGTGGCGGCTTCTCATGATGATCTGGCGGGGAGCGCGAAGCAGTAACCGGCGTTGCGCAGTGTCTTGACGGCTTCGATCGGCTCCAGCTTCTTGCGGATGCGGCTGACCAGGATGTCGACGGCGCGGGTGAACAGTTCGGCCTCCTGGCCGCGGATGGCGTTGAGGATCTCGTCGCGGCTGAAGACGCGGCCCGGCTCGCGGGCGAGCATGAGCAGCAACTCGTATTCGGTGCCGGTCAGCTCGACTAACTCGTTATTGGCACGGACTTCGCGACGCACCGGGTCGATCGACAGGCCCACGAAATCCAGGCCGGCCGGCGGCGGCACGGGCGCGAAGCGCGTCCGCCTCAGGATGGTCTGCAGCCGCGCCGCCAGCTCGCGTGGCTCGAAGGGCTTGGCAAGATAGTCGTCGGCGCCCAGTTCCAGCCCGACGACGCGGTCGGTCAGGTCGCCGCGGGCCGTCAGCATCAGCACCGGCATCTGCTCGCCGTTCGCGCGCAGCTGCTTGCAGAACTCGAAGCCGTCCATCTCGGGCAGCATGCCGTCCAGGATCAGCGCGTCGAAACGTTCGGCGGCGAGGCGTTTCATCGCCTCGCTGGGCCGCACGACCTGCTCCAGCTCGAAGTCGAAACGCTTCAGGTACTGGGCCAGCGGCGGGCCCAGCGCCTCGTCGTCATCGAGCAGGAGCAGCCTGGACATCAGCTGAAGCGGCGCGAGCGGGTGCGCAGCAGGAAGCGCAGGGCCTGCTTCTGCTCGGCGTCGAGGCTGTCGAAGAAGTCGCCGGCCGCGTTGATCACGCCGGGGCCGGCGGCGCGGACCGCATCGACGCGGGCATCGAGCGCCTGCTGGGCCGCGGCGCGGTCGAAGGTCTCGCCGGCCAGCAGGTTCTTCGCGAAGTCCGGCAGGCCGGACTTCATCGCGGCACGCTGGGCCTGCAGATCCTTCAGCAGCGCGGCCAGCAGTTCCTGCTGCTTCTCGTTCAGGTCGAGCTTGCTACTGGCGCGGGCCACGATGAATTCGAGGAACTCGGAGGCATCGCCGCGGCCGCGATGGTGATGACCGCCGCCGAAGTGATGGCCGAAATGGTGATGATCGCGAAAGTGGCGAAAGGGGTTCATGAAACGCATGGTGAGGTGATTCCTGTTATGGGTTGATGGCCAGGAACGTCCTGTCCATGGGTTCCCATGATTCCGGCTTCACCCCTTTGAAGCATCTCGTCGCCGTATCGTCGCTTTTCGTTTTGTTTCGTCAGCCGCCGAGCCGATCCAGCGCCTGCGTCAGCCGCGCGACGGCACCGTCCACGTCCTTGAGCTTGTCGAGCCCGAACAGGCCCAGGCGGAAGGTCTTGTAGTCCGGCCCCTCGTCGCAGGCCAGCGGCACGCCGGCGGCAATCTGCAGGCCCTGGGCGGCGAAGGCCGTGCCCTTGTGCCAGTCATCCTTGGCGGTATAGCTGACGACGACACCCGGCGCCTCGAAACCCGGCGCCGCCACGCTCGGGATGCCCCGTTCGGCCAGCAGCGCGCGCACGCGCCCGCCCAGCTCGAACTGCGCCTGGCGGCCCTTGTCGAAGCCGAACTCGCGCATCTCGTTCATCGCATCGCGCAGGAACAGCAGGCCGTCGGTCGGCAGCGTCGCGTGGTAGGCGTGGCCGCCGGCCTCGTAGGTCTGCATGATCGAGAGCCACTTCTTCAGGTCGAGGCTGAAGCTGTCGCTGGTGGTCGATTCGAGCTTCTCGACGGCACGCTCGCCCAGCATGATCAGGCCCGCGCAGGGCGTGCCGCTCCAGCCCTTCTGCGGCGCGCTGACCAGCACGTCGATGCCGACCGCCTGCATGTCCACCCAGGCCGCGCCGGAGGCCACACAATCCAGCACCAGCAGGCCGCCGACGGCGCGCACCGCCTGCGACAGCGCCTTCAGGTAGTCGTCCGGCAGCAGCATGCCGGACGCCGTCTCCACATGCGGGCAGAACACGACCTGCGGCTTCTCGCGCTCGATGGCTGCGACCACTTCCTCGATCGGCGCCGCCGCGAAGGGCTCCTGCGCGCCGGCCTTCGCGCGGCGGGCCTTGTGCACGCTGATGTCGGTGCTCATGCGGCCGGCCTCGATGATCTGCGTCCAGCGGTAGCTGAACCAGCCGTTGCGCACGATCAGCACCTTCTGCCCCTGCACGAACTGGCGCGCCACCGACTCCATGCCGGTGCTGCCGCTGCCCGGCACGATGGCCACGGCCTTGGCCTTGTAGACCTCCTTCAGCGTGGCCGAGATGTCGCACATCACCTGCTGGAAGCGCTTGCTCATGTGGTTGAGGCTGCGGTCGGTGTAGACGACCGAGTATTCGAGCAGGCCGTCGGGGTCAACGTCGGGGCGCAGGCTGGGCATGGGGCGGTCTCCTGTAGTGTTGTTGGCGTCGGGCCCATCGTAGCGCGGCCCTCTACAATCGGCCTCCCTCCGAAGAACCCCGCCCTCGCCCCAGCATGACCGAACTCGCCAAGTCCTTCGAACCCGCCGCCCTGGAAGCCCATTGGGGTCCGCTGTGGGAGTCCCTCGGCCTGTACAAGCCGACGCTGGACGTCTCGAAGGAATCGTTCAGCATCCAGCTGCCGCCGCCCAATGTGACCGGCACGCTGCACATGGGCCATGCGTTCAACCAGACGATCATGGACTCGCTGGCGCGCTATCACCGGATGCGCGGCCACAACACGCTGTGGGTGCCGGGCACGGACCACGCCGGCATCGCCACGCAGATCGTCGTGGAGCGTCAGCTGCAGGACAAGGGCCAGACCCGCCATGACCTGGGCCGCAAGAACTTCGTCGCCCGCGTGTGGGAATGGAAGCAGGAGTCCGGCAACACGATCACGCGCCAGATGCGCCGCATGGGCGACAGCGTCTCGTGGGAGCACGAGTACTTCACGATGGACGAGAAGCTGTCCAAGGTCGTGAACGAGACCTTCGTGCGCCTCTACGACGAGGGCCTGATCTACCGCGGCACGCGCCTGGTCAACTGGGATCCGGTGCTGAAGTCGGCCGTGTCGGAGCTGGAAGTCAACAGCGAGGAGGAAGACGGCTTCCTCTGGCACATCCGTTATCCGCTGGCCGACGGCTCGGGCGAACTGGTCGTGGCCACCACGCGGCCCGAGACGATGCTGGGTGACGTGGCCGTGATGGTCCACCCTGAGGATGAGCGTTATGCCAAGCTGATCGGCCAGCAGGTGATGCTGCCGCTGACCGGCCGCACCATCCCCGTGATCGCCGACGACTACGTGGACCGCGAGTTCGGCACCGGCGTGGTCAAGGTCACGCCGGCGCACGATGTGAACGACTATGCGGTCGGCCAGCGCCACAAGCTGCCGATCATCGGCGTGCTGACGCTGGACGCGAAGATCAACGACGAGGCGCCGGAAGCCTACCGCGGCCTGGACCGCTTCGTCGCGCGCAAGCGCGTGGTGGCCGACCTGGAAGCCCAGGGCCTGCTGGTCGAGGTCAAGAAGCACAAGCTGATGGTGCCGCGCTGCGAGCGCACCGGCCAGGTGATCGAGCCGATGCTGACGGCGCAATGGTTCGTCGCCACCACCAAGCCCGGCGCCGACGGCAAGAGCATCGCGCAGAAGGCCACCGAGGTCGTGGCGGACGGCTCGGTGAAGTTCTTCCCCGAGCAATGGGTGAATACCTACAACCACTGGATGAACAACATCCAGGACTGGTGCATCTCGCGCCAGCTCTGGTGGGGCCACCAGATCCCGGCCTGGTATGGCACGGACGGCGAGACCTTCGTCGCCCGCGATGAAGACGAAGCCCGCGCCAAGGCCAAGGCCGCCGGCTACCTGGGCGAGCTGACACGTGAAGAGGACGTGCTGGACACCTGGTACTCGTCCGCGCTGGTGCCCTTCTCCACGCTGGGCTGGCCCGAGCAGACGCTGGAGCAGGACCTGTTCCTGCCCTCCTCCGTCCTGGTCACGGGTTATGACATCATCTTCTTCTGGGTCGCCCGGATGATCATGATGACGACCCACTTCACCGGCCGGGTGCCGTTCAGGCACGTGTACATCCACGGCCTGGTGCGCGACTCGCAGGGCCAGAAGATGAGCAAGTCGGAAGGCAATGTGCTCGACCCGGTCGACCTGATCGACGGCATCGAGCTGGCCCCGCTGCTGGACAAGCGCACCACCGGCCTGCGCCGCCCCGAGACCGCGCCCAAGGTCCGCAAGGCCACCGAGAAGGAGTTCCCGGACGGCATCCCCGGCTTCGGCGCCGACGCGCTGCGCTTCACCTTCGCCTCGCTGGCGACGCTGGGCCGCAACATCAACTTCGACAGCAAGCGCTGCGAGGGCTACCGCAACTTCTGCAACAAGCTCTGGAACGCCACCCGCTTCGTGCTGATGAACACCGAGGGCCAGGACTGCGGCCTCGCCGAGCACACGAAGGAACAGTGCCAGCCCGGCGGCGAGTTCCACGGGTACATGAGCTTCAGCCCGGCCGACCGCTGGATCAGCAGCGAGCTGCAGAAGGTCGAGATGGCCGTGGCCCAGGGCTTCGCGGACTACCGGCTGGACAACGTCGCCAACGCGATCTACGCCTTCGTCTGGGACGAGTATTGCGACTGGTACCTGGAGATCGCCAAGGTGCAGATCCAGAACGGCACCGAGGCGCAACAGCGCGCCACCCGCCGCACGCTGATCCGCACGCTGGAGACCATCCTGCGCCTGCTGCACCCGATCGCGCCCTTCATCACCGAGGAGCTGTGGCAGACGGTCGCCCCGATCGCCGGCCGCAAGACCAGCGACTACCTGGTCACCGCCGCCTACCCGGTGGCCGCGCCGGAGAAGATCGACGAGAAGGCGATCGCCTGGGTCGGTCAGCTGAAACAGGTCGTTAGCGTCTGCCGCAGCCTGCGTGGCGAGATGAACCTGAGCCCGGCCGAGCGGGTGCCGCTGATGGTGGGCGGCGATACCGGCTTCCTGGCCGAGGCGGCGGCGATCCTGAAGACGCTGGCCAAGCTGAGCGACGTGCAGATCCTCGACGAGGCCGCCTTCGCCAAGGCCAGCGCCGCGGCGCCGGTGCTGGTGCATGGCGACGCGCGCCTGGCGCTGCATGTGGAGATCGACGTGGCGGCAGAGACGGCGCGCCTGGGCAAGGAGATCGACCGCCTCTCAGGCGAGATCACCAAGGCCGAGGCCAAGCTGGGCAACGAGAGCTTCGTCGCCCGCGCGCCCGAGGCCGTGGTGGCCCAGGAGCGTCAGCGGGTGGCGGACTTCACCGCCACCGTGGCTCGCCTGAAGGATCAGCTAGCACGGCTGGCGCCGTCGGCCTGAACTCGCCCGCCGCCTCGCGCGGCGTGTTGAGCAGTTCGTCGATCCGGCGAGCCACGCCCCAGGCGGCGCGGGTGCGCGATTCGCGCGTCGTGCCGGACAGGCGCGGCGTCACCTGCAGGCCCGAGACGCCGGCCAGCGGCCGGTCGGGCTCGAGCTGCCCGGGCTCCAGGCTGTCGAACCACGCGGCCAGCACGCGGCCGCTGGTCAGCGCCGCGGCCAGCGCGTATTCGTCGAACACCGCCGAATGCGCCAGGCTCACCAGCACCTGGCCCTGGCGCGCAAAGCCCAGCACCCGCTCACCGATCAGCCCGCGATAGCGCGGGAAGTAGGCCAGTTGGACGCAGACACCCTCGCTCTGCTCCATCAGGTCATGCAGCGCCACCGGCTCGATGCCCCACTGCTGCCACAGCGGATCGCTCTGGTGCAGGCTCGGGTCGTAGCCGATCACCCGCGTGCCGAAGGCCGGCAGCAGTTGCCCAAGCGCCCGCGCCGCCGGCGTCATGCCGATCAGGCCGACGGTGATGCAGCCCAGCTCGCGGCCCACCCACAGGCCGTCGCTGGACTGCACCGGCACGCGGCGCAGCATGGCCAGCAGCGCGCCGATGGCGAACTCGGCCTCCGCGCTGGCGGTGGCCGTGGCGCTGCGGATCACCTCCACGCGCGCGGCGCGGCAGGCTTCCATATCGATGTTCTCGCCGCCGCCGCTCATGCGGCCGACAACGCGCAGCCGCGGCGCGGCGCGCAGCAGGGGCACGTCCACCGCGACATTGGGCGGCAGGATCAGCGCCTGCGTCTGGTGCAGCGCCTCGCGCATCAGCGCCGGCTCCAGCGCCAGCTCCGGCGCGAATACCACCGGGTGCCGCTCGGCCAGCCACTGCATGACGTCCGCCTCGAGCGGTTCGACGATCAGAAGGCTCATGATTTCGAGGATCCGCTTGCCGCACCACAGCTGTTGTAGGACGCCACCGCGTCCCGGCACAAGCCCTGTTGCACTGCACAAAGCGCATGCAACAATCGGCCAACTCCCACTGCCGAGTCTATTTTTATGGTCGTTCCTGCTGCAGTCACCAAAGCCATCTTCCCTGTTGCCGGCCTCGGCACGCGCTTCCTGCCGGCCACGAAGGCGCAGCCGAAGGAAATGATGCCGGTGGTCGACAAGCCCCTGATCCAGTACGCCGTGGAGGAAGCCTATGCTGCCGGCGTCCGTGAAATGATTTTTGTCACCGGCCGCCACAAGCGGCCGATCGAAGACCACTTTGACATGACCTTCGAGCTCGAGGTAGCCCTCGAACAAGCGGGTAAGGCCGAGTTGCTCGAAGTGGTGCGCAGCGTGAAACCGGACGACATGGAGTGTATCTATGTCCGTCAAGCCCAGGCGTTAGGCCTCGGCCACGCGGTGCTCTGCGGCCAGCGCCTGGTGGGCAACGAGCCCTTCGCCGTGCTGCTGGCGGACGACCTGATGGTCGGCCAGCCGCCGGTGCTCAAGCAGATGGTGGACCAGTTCAACGAGTGGCGCGTGTCCATCC
>NZ_LYVQ01000154.1 GCF_001984095.1 Pelomonas sp. KK5 | reverse complement strand
GCCGCCGCCGACCCCGCCAACCTCCCCCCCCGCGGCTCCAACAGCTCCGGGCTGGGCCAGTTCAACGAGCGGGTGGTGCTGCAGGCGATCCGGCTGCACGGCAGCCTGCCCAAGGCCGAGATCGCGCGGCTGACCCACCTCACCGCGCAGACGGTGCAGGTGATCATCGCGCGGCTCGAGGCCGAGGACATGGTGCAGCGGCTCGAACCGGTGCGCGGCAAGGTGGGCCAGCCCTCGGTGCCCATGGCCTTGAACCCGGACGGCGCCTTCTCCTTCGGCATCAAGATCGGCCGCCGCAGCCTGGACCTGCTGCTGGTGGACTTCTGCGGCCAGGTGCGCCAGCGCCGCAGCCTGCGCTACGACTGGCCCGACCCTGACGCGATCTTCGACGAGATCCGCATCGGCCTGTCCCAGCTGAGCGCCACGCTGCCGGCGCGGCTGCGCGGCCGGCTGCATGGCGTCGGCGTGGCGGCGCCGCTGGCGCTCGATGGCTGGCAGGCGCTGCTGGGCGTGGCGCCGGAGCAGGCGGCGCGCTGGGCCGGCATCGACATCCGCGAGCGCATCGCCACGATGACCCGGCTGCCGGTCCAGTTCGTCAAGGACACCGCCGCCGCCTGCGTGGCCGAACTGCTGATGGGCCACGGCCGCAGCCTGGGCAGCTTCCTCTACATCTTCCTGGACACCTTCATCGGTGGCGGCCTCGTGCTGGACAGCCAGCTGCGCGTCGGCCCGCACGGCAATGCCGGCGCGATCGGCTCGATGCAGCTGGGCGCCAAGGCCGGCGCGCCGCAGCTGCTGTCCAGCGCCTCGCTGTTCAATCTCGAGGCCCGCTTCGGCGAGCAGGGGCTGGACAGCGAGGCCGTCTACGACGCCCGCGCCCTCGAAGGCGACTGGGCGCCGCTGACCCGCGCCTGGCTGCGCGAGGTCAGCCCGGCGATCGCGCATGCGATCCACGGGGCGGTCTGCCTGCTGGATATCGACCAGGTCGTGATCGACGGCAACTGCGCGCCGGTGCTGCTGGCCGCGCTGACCGCCGAGCTGGAGCGCGCGATGGACAAGGGCTGCAACTGGGAAGGCGTGGCGCGGCCGGTGCTGGTGGCGGGCACCGTCGGCGCCGATGCGCGTGCGATCGGCGGGGCGCTGCTGCCGCTGTATGCCAACTACGGGCCGGACCGGGAGCTGTTCCTGAAGGTGGCGGGTTAGGCCAGCGCCTCGCGCAGGGCCACGAAGACCTGGCCGATCGCAGCAGTCGCGTCTGCCGAGGCCAGGATCTGCTCTTCGGTCTTGATGCCGCTGCCCAGCAGCGAGATCGGGATAGAGGCCGGCCCGATGATTCTTGCGGACATCGTGAGCAGCGTCTCCCGCAGCGCATCGTCCGCATGATGGGCGCGCGGCGAGCTGTTCAGCACCGCCACCGGCTTGTCGACGAAGCCCTCGAAGCTGACCAGCCAGTCCAGCGTGTTCTTGATCGCGCCGCTGACGCCGTGGGCGTACTCGGGGCTGGCGATCAGCAGCGCGTCGGCGGCGGCGATCTCGTCGCGCAGCCGGGCGACCGGCGGCGGCAGCGCGCCTTCGCAATCCAGGTCCGGATTGAAGATCGGCAGCGCGCCCACCAGGGCGCACAGGCGCACGTCGACCTGCGCCGGCGCGAGCCGCCCGACGGCGCGCAGCAGCGCCGAGTTGATCGAGGCGGCGCGCAGGCTGCCGGAGATCGCGAGCAGCCGCATCCTCAGCCGCGTGCCGGGAACGCGATGTCCGCCGCCGCGACGAGGGTTGTCCGCGGGCCGAAGCTCTCGATATTGGACAGCGTCAGCCCGTGGTGCCGGATGATCTGCTCGGCACCGAGCACGCCGTTGCCGACCGTCGAATGTCCGTCGGACATCAGCGTGACCGGGTAGCCCAGCCGCATCGCGCTGCGCGTCGTCGTGTCCACGCAGAAGTCGCTCTGCAGCCCGCAGATCACCAGCCGTTCGACGCCCAGTGCCTGCAGCTGCTCGTGCAGGTCGGTCCTGTGGAAGGAGTCGGTGACGGTCTTGCGCAGGCGCATGTCGGAGGCGGCGGTGACGAGGCCATCGGCGAGCTGCCAGTCGGCGCTGCCGTGGGTCAGCATGCCCTCGTCCTCGTGCTGGATCAGCACGACGGGCACGCCGGCCTCGCGGGCCCGGCCCATCACGGCGTTGATCCGCTCGATCAGTCCGGCGGCATCGTGCGCGGCCCAGCGGCCGGTGCAGAGGCCTTGCTGAACGTCGATGACGAGGAGGGCGGTGCCGGTGGCGGGAAGGGTGGTGTTCATCGCGTCGGGGGAGTATTCAGGTGGTGGTCCAGCGGAAGACCCGCATCGGATTCTGCGGGTTGGCGGCGTCGTCGAGCACCCGCCACTCGCTGCGGGTGCCGCAGGCATTGATCACCCAGGCTTCGTGATAGGTCGCCGCCCGCAGGTAGTGCATCTCGCCGTCCGATCCGCGACGCGGCAGGGTCACGCCCACCTCCCGCGGCCGGATCGCGACGAGTTCCAGCTGGCGGCACTCGCCGCGCCAGTTCAGCTCGGCGTCGGCGATCAGGTCCAGGATCCAGTAGGACGCCAGGCGCCGGGCCTTGGTCGATTCCGACAGCGCCTGCGAGCCGGGCGTCCAGACGCTGCGGATCTCGCTGAGCCGCGCCTCGGTCAGCTTGGGCCGCACCACGTCGTTGATGACGAAGACGCCCTCGTTGGGGTCGCTGGCGCAGCCCGCCAGCAGGGCGAGGGCGAGGATCGTGGCGCGCGCGGCCCGCAGCCTGCGCAGCCTCACGGCCGAGGCGCGCCCTGCTTCAGCGCGGTCACCTCGATCTCGATCTTCATCCGCGGATCGAGCAGCTTCGCCGAGATCATCATCGCCGCCGGCCGCACGTCACCGAAGTACCTGCGCAGCACCGGCCAGCAGGGCTCGAAGTCGCTGCCCTCGGGCAGCACGTAGGTCACGCGCACCACGTCGCGCATCGTGGCGCCGGCCTGCTGCAGCGCGGCCTCGATGTTCTTCAGGCACTGCTCGGCCTGGGCCGCGACGTCGTCGGAGATCGTCATCGTCGCGTAGTCGAAGCCGGTGGTGCCCGAGACGAAGACCCAGTCGCCCTGGGCGACGGCGCGGGAGTAGCCGATCTGGTGTTCGAAGGGGGAGCCGGAGGAGATGAGGGTGCGTGACATGGTGGTGTGTGGGAGGCCAAGGAGCTGGGAGGCGTCATTGTTGCGCGGCCAGCCGCTTGCGGAAGTAGACGACACGCTCGGTCTCCTCGAAGCCCAGCGAGCGGTGCATCGCCTGGCTGGCTTCGTTGTCGAGTGGCGCGTCGGAAGCGAGTTCGATGCAGCGATGCTGGCGTGCCCATGCCATGGCGGCGGCGACCAGATCGCGGGCCGTGCCGCGGCCGCGGTGGGCTGGCGCCACGTAGATGCCTTCGAGGAAGGCCACAGGTGAACTCTCCGTGCCGTTGACGTAGTCATGCCGCAAGGCCAGTTCGATGAAGCCGATGGGCTCGCCTTGGTCCGTGCAGGCGATGAACTGCGCGAAGCGCTGCGGCTCGCCGATGAACTCGGCCATCTCGGCCAGGTGTTCGTCATCCGTTCCCTCGGGCCAGAGCGTGCGGCGCAAGGCCAGCCAGCCGGGCTGCTCGATCGAAGTGCAGGGAGTGATCATGGCGGGCGCGTTTCGCAGACGGGGCGTCAGGGCTCGATCGCGAAGGCGATGACGATCTGCTTGGGTGTCTGCTTGAACTCGGCGACTACGGCCTCCTTCGACTTCTCGGCGATGGTGGCGAGCGGGACGCCGTCGGGCAGGCCCTGGAAGGTCACGTTGACGTTGGTGAGCGCGCCGTTGTTCCAGTTGAAGCCGACGAATGACTTCAGGCCCAGGGACTTTTCGAGGTCGGCGGAGACGGCTGCCGAGTGCGCCATGCCGTCCTTGAGCGAATCGATCGGCCCGCAGGCGGCGAGCATCAGCACCGACAGGAGGCCGATGGCGAGGGCTTTGAGACGTCTTGTCATCAGCGGTTCCCGAGGGTTGTCGAGCGGCTTCCTTCGGTAGCGCTGCATGCGGCGTCGTCAGGGCTGCTCCCGGTAGCAATGAAAGCCATCGTAGCTCTCCTTGCCGAGCGGCACGCCCTGGCTGCGCAGCACCGCATAGGCTGCGGTGAGATGGAAGAAGAAGTTGGGCAGGGCGTACTGGAGAAGGAACTCGGGCCCCTTGAGTGCGACCAGCGCATCGCCGGCTCTGCTTTCGATGACGCGCGATTCGGCGCCCTCGAACCGCTGGGGCTCGAGCGTCTTCAGCAGCGAAGCCACTCGGTCGATCCTGCGGCGAAGGCCGTCGCTGCTTGAAGGGAACTCGCCATACGGGGGAATGGCCAGCCCCGCCAGCGGGAAGCATGCGCGCAAGGCGAAGTTGGCGGCGATGACCACCTGGGTCTCGAAGGGCAGCATGTCGGGCGCGAGGCGGGCCGCGAGCAGATCGGCCATCGGCCGCGCGTGCTGCTCGGCGAAGGCCCCGGCAGTGTCCACGAGGCCGCGAAGGCGATCGAGGTAGCGCAGGAAGACGGGAACCGATGCGTCGTGAAGCGCGATGGACGACACGACCGCCTTCACACCGGCCGCTTGGCCAGCAGCGCCCACACGCCCGCCGCTGACAGCAGCGAACCACCCGCGAGATTGAACCAGCGCTTCGACCGGGGCGAGGAAAGCACCTTTCGCGCGGAAGCCGCGAAGACCGCGTACAGCGTTGCATTGAGCGTCGCCATGACGACGAAGGTGACGGCAAGCACCCAGAGCTGCCTGGAAACGGCCTCGTCCGGCTTGATGAACTGAGGCAGGAAGGCGACGAAGAACACGATGCCCTTCGGGTTGAGTGCAGTCACCAGATAGGTGTTGATGAACAGCTTCCAGCGCGAAGCTGGCGCCGCCGCGGCTTCGGCGATCTCCGCGGCCCCCGCGCCGGCGCGCAGCAGCCTGATGCCCAGGTACAGCAGATACAGGCCGCCCACGAGCTTGACGGCGGTGAACCAGAAGGCCGATGTGGCGAGCAGCGCGCCCAGGCCCAGCAACGAAACGACCAGGGCGGTCGAATCGCCAAGGGCCACGGCGGCGACGAGCGGCACATTGGCACGGCGGCCATGCGCCATCGAATAGCTGATGACCGTGAGGATCGTGGGCCCGGGGATGATCAGCAGGACGGCCGAGGCGGCAACGAAGGCAAGCCAGAGTTCGATGGACATCGGGGTCTCCTTGTGGATGTCTAACGCGAGTTCGCCAACAACACCTTCGCCGCCTCGATCCGCAAGGCCATCTCGACCGTCGGATCGTTCATCACGCGGCGCAGGAAGGCGCGCGGGTCGGTCTCGTCCGCGGTGCTCCCGGGGTCAGGCCGTGCCACCTCACCGCCGGTGAGACCCAGCCGCCGCACCGCTTCCTGCCAGGCCGCCGCCTTGATCGGCTGCAGCCTCGACAGCAGGTCCGCCTGGCCCTCCGCTCCCGGCGCCATGTCCAGCCACGGGGTCTCCTCGAATACCGGCGCCAGGTCTGGCGCGACGAAGGCGGCCCATTGCTCGTCGGCGCATTGCAAGGGCGGCAGGCTGCCGTCGATGGTCGACGTTAGTGCCAGCCGCGAATCGGCCACCTCGCCCAGCCAGCGCCACCGCAGGGCCTCGCCGAACGCCAGCGCCTCGCCGGCCGCCACCGGCTCGCCCAGCGAGAACCACAGCTGATAGCCGTCCCGCCCGTTGATCGCGATCGCCGGCGCCGGCAGGTCCAGTTCGGCCTGCACGCCGCGCCACACGGCGCCGAGCGCCGTCCAGTCCGCCGGCCGCGCCAGCTCGATCCGCAGCGCGCGCACGCGCCCGTCGGGCAGCGGCGGCGGGTAGAGGCGTTGCGCCTCTTCTTGCAGTCGGTTCGTCATCGGCGTCACTGTAAGCGACGCCGAGGACCGCCCCCTTACCGGGGTTGCTGGCGGCGCTGGCGCAGCCCGGCGATCACCGCCAGCCCGGCGCCGAACAGCGCCCAGCTGCCCGGCTCCGGCACCGCGGCGGTGAAGCCCAGCTGCGCGCTGGCCACCTTCTCCAGCGCCAGCGCGGTGGCGCTGTCGATGCCCAGGTCCAGCGCCGCCTGCTCGCCGGCGCCCAGCGACAGCGGATCCTTGCCGGTGATGGTGCCGAACTGCACCAGCGCATCGAGGTAGGAGCCGTACTTGCTGGCGTGCAGGCGGTCCTTCCACCACAGGTCGATGCCGCCGCTGGGTGTCTGCCAGACGCCGTTGGAATCGTAGAAGCCGGTGGCCGCCGCCAGTCCGCTGTTGACGGCCAGCTGGAAGGCGTCGCCGGCCGGCACCACGCCGGCGAACTTCGGGTTCGCGGCGGCTGCCGCGTAGATCGTGTTGTGCAGGTCGGTCGTCATGTCCTGCAGGTTGGTGTAGTACAGCGTCGCGTTGGTCCCGGTGCCGTCGAGGATGGGCGCGCCGTCGGGCGTGCTCGGGTCGTTGGTGATGTTCTTGTGGGCGAAGGCCATGTCGGGCCGGGCCCAGGTGTCGGTCAGGTAGACCTTGGTGTTGGCGTCGGCATTGGGGTTGGCCGGGATCACGCGCGAGGTGTTGCAGGAGCCCGAGCTCAGGCCGGTGGCCATGCAGGCGGCCAGGCTGCCGTAGAGCTGGGTCTCGGTGTAGGTCTGCGCGGAGCCGTTGTGGATGAAGCGCTCGAACTGGTTGGCGTAGGCCTGGAACTGGGCGGCGTTGGCGTTCTTGCCCTTGCCGGCCGGCAGCGGCGCGTCGCTCTGCTCCTGCAGCACGACGACGCCCCAGTCCTGCGAGGCGACGTTGCCGCGCATGTTCCAGTCGGCGTTGGCGGTGTTCAGGAACTGGCCGCGCAGCGTGGCGGCGTTGCGCGCGGAGATGGACACGTCGTAGTTCAGGCCCGCCTCCACCGTCATCTGCTTGAAGATGCCCGGCACGCCGCCCCAGGGGTGCGGCTCCCAGGGGTTGGTGCCGGTCTGGTTCGCCGCATAGAAGCCGGCGGTCAGGTCGTGGACGTTGGCGGCGTTGTAGGTCATCACCGGATCGGCGCGGCCGAAGGTATAGCTGTTGCCGACGAACAGGATCTTGATCGGATCGTCGGCGTGGGCGAGGCCCGCGGCGGCCAGCAATGCGGCGGCGAGGGGAAGGGCAGCGAGGCGGGTTCTCATGGGCTTGTCTCCGTTGGTATGGGTGTGATGCCGATTTTGGTCAGCCAAGTAAAGAAATCGATACGTACAAACCGACGACGACATGTTTTGGATATTGGCGACGGCCATAGGGTGAATACGGATATTGATACCGTCAAATACACTCCATCGAGAAACTCGATATGTTTGTCATATGGATATCCGCCAGCTCCGCTACTTCGTCGCCGTGGCAGACGCCGGGCACATGACCCGCGCCGCCGCCACGCTGGGCATCCAGCAGCCGCCGCTGAGCCAGCAGGTCGCGGCGCTGGAGGCCCGGCTGGGCCTGCGCCTGTTCGAGCGCCATCCGAAGGGCGTGAACCTCACCGACGCCGGCCGGCTGCTGCTGAAGGAAGCCCGCCACGTGCTGGGCGAGATGGAGACACTGGAGCGCCGCATGAGCGCCATCGCCGAAGGCCGGCGCGGCGAGCTGGCGGTGGGCTTCACCAGCTCGGCGGCGGCGCACCGCTTCACGCCGCAGGCGCTGCGCGAGTGCCGGCGCCAGTACCCGGACATCGCGCTGGCGCTCAGCGAGAACAACGCCGCCGGCATCATCGAGGCCGTGCAGTCCTCGCGCCTGCACTGCGGGCTGCTGAGGGTGCCGGTGCAGCGGCCGGCGGAGCTGCAGTTCGAGCCGCTGCTGTACGAGAAGGTCGTGGTCGCGCTGCCGCTGGACCATCCGCTGGCCCGCCGCACGGCGACCGGCCGGCCGCGCACCATCAAGCTGGCCGAGCTGCGCGACACCAGCCTGATCCTCGTGCGCCGCCCCGGCGCGCCGGGCCTGTATGCCAACCTGATGGCGCTGTGCGAGCGCCAGGGCTTCCGCCCGCGGGTGGTGGCCGAGGTCGAGCGGATGATGACCAACCTGAACCTGGTGGCCTCGGGCGCCGGTATCTCGGTGGTGCCGGCCTCGATGGTCGGTACCCATGCCGATGCGATCAGCTACCACCCGCTGGCCGGCGCCGCCTCGCTCGATGCCCCGCTGACCCTGGTCTGGCGCGCGGCGGACGACTCGCCCGCCACCCTTCGCTTCATTGCGCTGCTGCGGCAGCTGGCAAGCTGAGAGGCGGCGGCAGGCAGGGCCCCGGCATCGCCGCGGCCACCAGGTCGGCCAGGCGCCGGAAGGCCGCTTCCATCTCGGCCTTGGTCTCGTAGCTGTAGTTCAGCCGCAGGCAGTTGCGGTAGCGCTCGCTGATGCCGAAGACCCGGCCCGGCGCGATCGCGATGCCCTGCAGCAGCGCCTGCCGGTGCAGCTCCAGCCCGTCGATCGCGTCGGGCATTTCCACCCACAGCAGGTAGCCGCCCTGCGGCATCGAGCAGTGGGTGCCCGCGGGGAAGAAGCGCTGCACCATGCCGCGCATGATGTCGCGCCGCTGCTCCAGCGTGCGGCGCACGCCGCGCAGCAGGTAGTCCCAGCCGTCGCTGACCAGGTACTTGGCCAGCGCCATCTGGCTGATGCCCGAGGTGGAGGCGGTGTTCAGGAACTTCAGCTTCTCGACCTGCTCGCGCCAGCGCCCCGGCATCACCCAGCCGACGCGCACGCCCGCCGCCAGCGATTTCGAGAAGGAGCCGCAGAACAGCACCAGGCCCTCGCTGTCGTGGCACTTCAGCGTGGTGGGCGGGGCGTCGCCGTAGTAGAGCTCGTTGTAGACGCCGTTCTCGATGATCGGCACCTGGTGGCGCCGCGCGAGCTCGACGAAGGCCTTCTTGCGCGCCTCCGGCATCACGAAGCCCAGCGGGTTCTGGAAGTTGGGCATGGACAGGCAGGCCGCCACCGGCTCGCGCGCCAGCACCGCTTCCAGCGCCTCCAGGTCCATGCCCTCGCTGCAGCTGGCCGGGATCTCGATCGCGCGCAGGCCCAGCCGCTCGATCGCCTGCAGCATGCCGAAGTAGCAGGGCGACTCCACCGCGATCGCGTCGCCCGCCTTCGCCACCGCCTGCAGGCACAGGTTGATCGCCTCGGTGGCGCCGACGGTGACGATGATCTCGCGCGGGTCGGCGTCCAGCCCGTTGTGCAGGTGGCGGCGGGCGATCTCGCGGATCAGGTCCGGGCGGCCGGGCGGGATGTCGTCCAGCGGGTCCCAGACGCTGTAGCGCCGCGCCACCTCGCCCATGCGCTGGTGGATCCGCCGCCAGGGGAACAGCGTCGGGTCCGGGTAGGGCGAGCCGAAGCGGGCCGCCTCGCGCAGGGTGATCGCCTTCAGCGTGGACAGCACGATGCCGCTGACGTCGCCGTCCCCGCCCTCGGGCGCGGCCGGGCGCGGCGCCAGGCACACCTCCGGCGGCTCGTTGCGCCGCATGCGCACGAAGTAGCCGGACTTGGGCCGGCCCTCGACCAGGCCTTGCGTCTCCAGCAACTGGTAGGCGCGCTTGACGGTGGTGATGCTCAGGCGCCGCGTCTTGCTGGTCTCGCGCAGTGACGGCAGGCGGGTGCCCGGGCGCAGCACGCCGCTGGCGATCGACTGCGCGAGGTCGGTGCAGAGCTGCTCGAAGAGCGTCGTGGCGGCACTCATCGTGGTTCAAAGGGCTTTCGGACGTGGAGGCCTAACTGTATGCCTCGACGGAGCGTCCGTCTGTGCCCTTGTCGTGCGGCGCCGCGCCCCGACCATCCGTCCATGTCCAAACTCCCACCGTCCGATACCCCCTTGTCCGGTCCGCCGAGCCTGGCCCGCTGGCAGGAACTGCTGGGCCAGGTTCGCGACCTCGGCGCCGCGCACGCGGCCGACCAGCATGAGCGCGTGTCGCTCGGCGCCGCCGTCGGCCGCGTGCTGGCCGAGCCGGTGGCCGCGCTGCCGGCCGGCACGCTGCTGCACTGGCGCCAGCTGCCGCTGCTGGTGGCCGCAGGCCGCCGCACGCTGGCCGTGCGTCCGCGCCTGCGGGCCGGCGTCGTCGCGCTGGCCGGGGCGGCGGAAGGCGCCGCCGCGCCGCTGATCGCCGGCGTGTTCGAGCAGATGGGCGGCCGCGCGCTGGCCGCCGGCATGGACGAGCCGATTCACCGCCTCGGCCTGGCGCTGGAGATGTTCGCGCCGCGCTGCGAGCTGGTGTTCGTGATCGGCGAGCCGGGCGCGCTGCCGGTGCGGCAGCGCATCGGCGCCTTGCCGGTGAGCCGGCTCGCCAACGGCACGCTGGTGCTCTTCCTCGACCCCGCGCCGCGGCTGGCGCTGTCCACCTACGTGACCCATGCGGTCCCGCTGATCCGCCGCCTGCAGGGCCGCGGCGACGCGCTGCCCGGCACGCGGCTGATCGCCACCACCGACGAGAGCACGCCCACCGGCATGAGCCTGGTGCGCGAACGCATCGAGAGCGGCGAGCGCATCGTGCTGGCCGCCTGCGGCATGACGCCGGCCTGCCTGGCGGACGCCTCGGGCATCGCCTGGCAGCCGCCGGACCTGGCGGACGTGGCCGCGGGCAGCCGGATCTATCTGCCGTTCGCGCAGTGGTTGAGCTGAGTGCCCGGCCGTCGACTTCAGTTGTAACCCGCGCCGTTGCGCCCGCAATGCGGGCCGCATCGTGATGCAGCCCTGCCGGCCCAGCCTGCCGTGATCCCTCCATCCTGTCCGGAAGAAAGTCCCGCATGAACAGCAAAGCCTTCCATCTCGACCGCCTGCCCATCGGCCGGCGCCTGGCCCTGGTGCTGGGCATCATCCTGCTGCTGACCCTGCTGGGCAGCCTGTTCGCGATCGCGCAGCTGCGCACGGTGAGCCGCGAGGTGGCGCTGATGGTCGGCAACGACCTGACCGCCGAACGCCGCGCCAGCGACTGGTACCTCAACGTCTACGGCGGCGTGCAGCGCGCGGCGGCCATCGCCAAGAGCAGCGACCCCTCGCTGGCCGACTATTTCGCGCCCTTCAGCGCCGAGGCGGTGCGCCAGACCAACGAGCTGCAGAAGCAGCTGGAGCAGCAGATGGACACGCCGGCCGAGCGGGCGCTGTTCGAGAAGATCGCCGCCGCGCGCAAGACCTACCTGACGGCGCGCGACGAGGTCTACCGGCTGAAGAAGGAGGGCGATTCGGCCGGCGCGCTGAAGGCCTTCACCGAGCAGTTCGATCCGGGCTCTGCCGCCTACCTGGCGATGGTGCGGCAACTGGTCGACGCGCAGCGCCAGCAGCTCGACGAGGGCGCCCGCCGCATCGAGGAACTGCGCGTGCGCACCACCTGGCTGGTGGGCGCCAGCGTCGCCGCGAGCCTCGCCCTGAGCGTGCTGCTCGCCTGGCTGCTGACCGGCAGCATCACCGGCCCGCTGCGCAGCGCCGAGCGCATGGCGCAGGCGATCGCCGACATGGACCTGCGCGGCGCCCCGCAGGCCCGCTACGCCGGCGACGAGACCGGCCGCCTGCTGCGCGCGCTGGATGCGATGCGCACGGCGCTGCAGCAGTCGCTGAACGAGGTGCGCGGCGTGGTGGACGGCATCTCCACCGCCAGCAGCCAGATCGCCAGCGGCAACCACGACCTCTCGGCCCGCACCGAGGCCGCGGCCTCCAGCCTGCAGCAGACGGCGGGCTCGATGGAGGAGCTGACCGGCACCGTGGCGCAGACGGCCGACTCCGCCCGCGCGGCCCGACAACTCGCCAGTTCGGCGGCCGAGGCGGCCCGCGAGGGCGGCAGCGTGGTCGGCCAGGTGGTGGCCACGATGGAGCAGATCAACGACAGCTCGCGCCGCATCGGCGACATCATCGGCGTGATCGACGGCATCGCCTTCCAGACCAACATCCTCGCGCTGAACGCGGCGGTGGAGGCGGCGCGGGCCGGCGAGC
Source organism: Pelomonas sp. KK5 (assembly GCF_001984095.1). GTDB lineage: Bacteria > Pseudomonadota > Gammaproteobacteria > Burkholderiales > Burkholderiaceae_C > KK5. The sequence continues at coordinate 3,597 of NZ_LYVQ01000154.1, read as the reverse complement.
AGGGCCGCGGCTTCGCGGTGGTCGCGTCCGAGGTGCGTTCGCTGGCGCAGCGCAGCGCCGGGGCGGCGCGCGAGATCAAGTCGCTGATCGGCGCCTCGGTCGAGCGGGTGGAGGCCGGTTCGGCGCTGGTCCGGCAGGCCGGCGGCACGATGGCGCAGCTGGTGGAACGGGTGCGCCGCGTCAACGAGATCGTCGGCGAGATCACCACCGCCGCCGGCGAGCAGAGCCAGGGCATCGCGCAGGTCAACGTGGCGGTGGGGCAGCTGGACCAGATGACGCAGCAGAACGCGGCGCTGGTGGAGGAATCGTCGGCCGCGACGGAGAGCCTGCGGGAGCAGGCGGAGCGGCTGTCTGCGGTGGTGGGTGTGTTCCGCCTCGGCTAGGCGAGCACGTCGACCGGGGTATCGAACACATACCCCGCCCCCCGCTCGGTGCGGATGAAGCGGGGGCTGGCCGGATCGACCTCGATCTTGCGGCGCAGACGCAGGATCTGCACGTCGATGGAGCGGTCGTAGACCTCGGCCCCGTGCAGGCGCGACAGGTCCAGCAGCTGGTCGCGCGTCAGCACCCGCTGCGGCGCGGCGCACAGCGCCTGCAGCAGGTTGAACTCGCCGTTGGAGAGTTCCACGCGCTGCCCGTCGGGCGTGCTGAGCCGGCGGCTGCGCAGGTTCAGCTCCCAGCCGGCGAAGCGGTAGGCGCGCAGCTGCTTCTCGTCGCGCCCCGGCCGCAGCTCGCGCACCAGCTGGTAGCGGCGCAGCACCGCGCGGATGCGGGCCAGCAGCTCGCGCGGGCTGAAGGGCTTGGTGATGTAGTCGTCGGCGCCGAGCTCCAGGCCCATCACCCGGTCGGCCTCCTCGGTCTTGCCGGTGACGATGATCACCGGCAGCGGGCTGCCGCTCTCGCGCAGCCGGCGGGCCAGCGTCATGCCGTCCTCGCCGCCCAGGCGCAGGTCCAGCACCACCAGGTCCACCACCTCCTCGGCCAGCACCCGGTTCATCGCGGTGCCGCTGGCCACCGTGGTGACCTGCAGCTCGTTCTCGCCGAGGTAGTCGGCGATCAGCTCGCGCATCGCGGCGTCGTCGTCGACGACAAGGATGTGGGAAGGCCGGTCCATGTCCGTTACGCTAGCACGTGGGTGACAGTTTGGGCAGCGGCTTCCGTTACAGCTGAAATTCGCCGTCATGCCTTGAAATCCTGCCGCCATGAACGGGGCGTTCAATCGACCGCATGGCGAGCGTGATCGTGATCGACGAGGACGAGCCCGTGCGTGCGCTGCTGGCCGAGTGGCTGGCGGCGGCAGGCCACGATGTGGTGCTGGCGCAGCGGGGTGCAAGCGGAGGGGGAACCGCAGTGGCCTTGGTGGTGATCGACTTGCCGCGTCCGCGCGAGCGCGGTGCCGCGCTGCTGGCGCCGCTGCGCGTGGCCTGGCCGGGCGTGCGCATCGTCGGGCTGTCCACGCAGCTGCGCGCCAGCCTGCCGCCGGGCTCGCCGCTGCTGCGCGAGCTGGGCCTGGCGCGCCTGCTCGCCAAGCCCTGTACGCGCGCCGAGCTGCTGGCCGCCGTGGACGCCGCGCTGCACCCGCGATGAATCCCTGGCTGAGGCTGCAGCGCTGGACCATCGCCATCGGCCTGTCGCTGATCGGCGTGTTCATCGCGGCCTCGGTCTACGACGCCTGGCGCCTGTACGAGCAGGTCACCGAATCGGCCGAGCGCGAGCTGGCCAACCTGGCGCGGGCGCTGTCCGAGGAGGCCGAGCGCAGCCTGCAGGCGGTGGACCTGCTGCTGACCGACACCGCGCTCTGGTACCAGGGCAGCGGCCGCCAGATGCCGGAGCCGGCCATCCAGATGGCGCTGGCCTCGCGCGCCAACGCCACGCCCTACGTCAGCGTGCTGACCCTCGTCGATGCCAGCGGGTGGCAGCGCTACCGCTCGCGCGCCACCGGCGAGCCGCTGGCCGACGTGAGCGACCGGCCCTACTTCACCGCCCAGCGCGACCAGGCGCATGAGGGCCTGTACATCAACCCGCCGATCGTCACCCGCAGCCAGAAGCGCGCGGCGCTGGTGGTCTCGCGCCGGCTGGAGCGGGAGGACGGCAGCTTCGACGGCGTCGTGAGCGCCAGCGTGGCGCTGGACGACCTGCGCGAGGTCTACGACGCGATCCACCTGGGCCCCTACAGCGCCCTGGTGCTGACCTTCGACGACGGGCGCCTCGTGGTGCGCCATCCGGAGCATGCGCAGGCGCCCTTCGATGCGCGCTTCCCCGAGATCGCCGCGCAGAAGGACAAGCCGGCCTCGCGCCGCCGCAGCCCGGTGGACGGGCGCGACAAGTTCATCGTCGCCACCTCGGTGTCGGAGCGGCCGCTGATCCTGGCCGTCTCGCGCGACGCCGAGGACGTGCTGCGCCCCTGGCGCTACGACATCACCAGCATCGCGGTGCGCGCGGTGCTGGTGACGCTGGTGGGCCTGGCGACGATGGGCCTGCTGATCCGCCAGCTGCGCCGGCTCGACGCGGCCGAGGCGGAGCGCGCGCAGCTGGAGGCGCAGCTGCGCCAGGCCCAGCACCTGGAGGCGCTGGGCACGCTGGCTGGCGGCATCGCTCACGACTTCAACAACATCCTCGGCGCCATCCTCGGCCACGGCGAGATGGCGCAGCGCGACGCCCCCGAGGGCAGCCCGCTGCGCCGGCATATCGACCGCGTGATGCAGGGCGGCGAGCGGGCGCGGCTGCTGGTGCGGCGCATCCTGGATTTCAGCCGCAGCAGCCTGCGCGAGCGGGTGCGGGTGCCGCTGCAGCCGGCCGTGGAGGAGGCGCTGGCCCTGCTGGCGCCCAACCTGCCGCCGCAGGTGCAGCTGGAGACGGCGCTGGCCGGCGCCGGCGCCGCCATCCAGGGCGACCCGACGCAGATCCACCAGCTGGTCGCCAACCTCTGCACCAACGCGGTAGGGGCGATGCTGCCGCAGGGCGGGCGCCTGGGCGTGACGCTGGAACGCAGCCTGCTGCGCCAGGGCTGCCGGCTCAGCCACGGCCAGGTGGAGGCGGGCGCCTGGGCCTGCCTGGCGGTCAGCGACAGCGGCACCGGCATCACGCCCGAGGTGCTGGTGCGCATGTTCGATCCCTTCTTCAGCACCAAGCGGGTCGGCGAGGGCACGGGGCTGGGCCTGTCGGTGGTGCACAGCATCGTGGCCGACCTGGGCGGCGCGATCGACGTGCAGACCACGGCCGGCCGCGGCAGCCGCTTCGCGCTGTGGCTGCCGCTGGCCGATGACGGGGACGCCGCGGACATCGCCGCGCGTGACTCGGCTTGCGAGACGCCCCCGCAGGGCCGCGGCCAGGTGGTGATGGTCGTCGACGACGAGGCCGCGCTGCTGGAGGCGACCGAGGACATGCTGGCTCAGCTCGGCTATGAGCCGGTGGGCTTCGCCTCGGCGGCAGCGGCGCTGGCGCAGTTCGAGGCCGACCCGCAGCGCTGGGACGCGCTGCTGAGCGACGAGTCCATGCCCGAGCTGGCCGGCACCGAGCTGGCCGCGCGCGCGCGGGCGCTGCGGCCGGAGCTACCGGTCATCATCGTCAGCGGCTATGGCGGGGACCAGCTGGAAG
>NZ_LYVQ01000153.1 GCF_001984095.1 Pelomonas sp. KK5 | reverse complement strand
GCGTGCGCACCTCGGCGGCCACGACCGCGAAGCCCCGCCCCTGCTCGCCCGCCCGCGCGGCCTCGACGGCGGCATTGAGCGCGAGGATGTTGGTCTGGAAGGCGATGCCCTCGATCACGCTGATGATGTCGGTGACGCGGCGCGAGGCCTGGCTGATCGCGCCCATCGTGTCCACCACCTGGGCCACCACCGTGCCGCCGCGGCTCGCCACCTCGGAGGCCGAGGCCGCGAGCTGGCTGGCCTGGGCCGCGTTGTCGGCGTTCTGGCGCACTGTGCCGGTCAGCTGCTCCATCGTCGCCGCCGTCTGCTGCAGCGCGCTGGCCTGCTGCTCGGTGCGGCTGGAGAGGTCGGTCGTGCCGGTGGCGATCTCCACCGAGGCGGTGCTCATCGTGTCGGTGCCCTCGCGCACCTCGCTGACGATGCGCTCCAGGCTGCCGTTCATGTCGCGCAGCGCGGCCAGCAGCTGGCCGGTCTCGTCCTCGCCCAGGCGCGTGTCGTCGAAGCGGCCGGTCAGGTCGCCGTCGGCCACGCGGCGCGCGGCGGTCACCGCATGGGCCAGCGGCCGCGTGATGCCCAGGCTGATCCGCCAGGCCACCAGCGCCCCGATGCCGATGACGACCACCGCCAGCGCGATCAGCATCGTGCGGCTGCGCGCGGCGATCGCATCGATCTCCTGCGCGGTCGAGTCGATCACCTTGCGCTGGTAGTCCAGCAGTGCCTGCATCAGCCGCTCGTAGTCGCGCGCGGCCGGCACGAAGGCCTGGTCCAGCTGCTTCAGCGCCTCGTCGTCCTTGCCGTCGGCCTTCAGCTTGGTGATCGCATCGCGCGCCGCCACGTAGCGCTTGCGGGTCTGGGCCAGTTCGTCGAAGAGGCGCTTCTCGTCGGGCTCGGTGATCAGCGCATCGATCTTCTCGGCCAGCGCCTGCGAGCTCTTGGTGGACGCCGCCGCATCCTCGGCGAAGAACTTCACCAGCGAGGCATCGCTGCTCCTGGCGATGGCCGAGGTGCGGCGGATGCCCGAGTAGACGTTGCGGTACCAGTCCGACAGCATCCGCTCCTTCGCGAGCGGCTGGGCCATCATCTCGCGGGTATGGGCGGCCACGTCCTGCAGCCGCACGATGCCGATCACGGTGGCCAGCGCGAGGCAGGCCAGCACCGCACCGAACCCCAGGGTGAGCTTGCGCCCGATGGTCAACGACGAAGCCATGTGGGTCTCCTGTAGCCCGGCTTCTCAGGGAGCCGGTGCGGCAAGCATAACCATCGAATTCGACGGATGGTGAATCCGGCCACCCGGGCCGGCGCGGAATTTGCGTGATGCCCCCAGATACCAGAGCGACACAAAGTTCTGCCAGCATCGGTCCGATCGATCACCGTCAGAAGGAGTCCCGCACATGCCCCAGCTTCAAGACAAAGTCGCCTTCGTCACCGGCGCCGCCAGCGGCATCGGCAAGGAAATCGCCACGCTCTACGCCCAGGAAGGCGCCAAGATCGTCATCGCCGACCTGAACCAGGCCGCGGCCGAGGCCACCGCCAGGGAACTCTCGCCCGATGGCTCGCGGGCCATCGGCGTGGCCGTCGACGTGACCGACGAGGGTCAGGTCAATGCCGCCGTCGAACGCACCGTCGCCGTGTTCGGCGGCGTGGACATCCTCGTCAGCAACGCCGGCATCCAGATCGTCCATCCGGTCGAGGAATTCGCCTTCGCCGACTGGAAGAAGCTGCTGGCCATCCACCTCGATGGCGCCTTCCTCACCACCAAGGCCTGCCTGAAGCACATGTACGCGCAAGGGCGCGGCGGCAGCATCATCTACATGGGCTCCGTGCACTCGAAGGAGGCCTCGGTGCTGAAGGCGCCCTACGTCACCGCCAAGCACGGCCTGATCGGCCTGGCGAAGACGGTTGCCAAGGAAGGCGGCACGAAGGGCGTGCGCGCCAACGTGATCTGCCCCGGCTTCGTGCGCACGCCGCTGGTGGAGAAGCAGATCCCCGAGCAGGCCAAGACGCTGGGCATCAGCGAGGAGGACGTGGTGAAGAAGGTGATGCTCAAGGAGACGGTGGACGGCGAGTTCACCACCACCGAGGACGTCGCCCGCGTGGCCTTGCTGTTCGCGGCCTTCCCGAGCAATGCGCTGACCGGCCAGTCGCTGATCGTCAGCCACGGATGGAACATGCAGTGAGCCAGCGGCGGGCGAAGACCTCGGCACAGGCGCCGGCGGCGCGGCCCTGCGTGAACATGCTGACCCATGCGCGCAAGGCGCTGGTGCTGCAGGGCGGCGGCGCGCTGGGCTCCTACCAGGCCGGCGTCTACGAGGCGCTGAGCCGCGCCGGCCAGCAGCCGGACTGGGTGGCCGGCGTGTCCATCGGCGCGATCAATGCGGCGCTGATCGCCGGCAATGCGCCGGGCCGGCGCGTGCAGCGGCTGCGCGAGTTCTGGGAGCTGGTCTCCAGCGCGCCGGCGCAGCGCCTGCCGGTGTGGTTCGGCGACCGCGCGCTGCAGAACCAGTGGAGCGCGAATGCCGCCGCGCTGGTGGGCATCCCCGGCTTCTTCCGCCCGCGGGTCTCGCCGCTGGCGCTGCTGGGCGCGGCCGCGCCGCAGACCAGCTGGTACGACACCGCGCCGCTGCGCGAGACGCTGGAACGGCTGGTGGACTTCGACCGGCTGAACGACGCCCGCCACGGCCTGCGGCTGAGCGTGGGCGCGGTGGACGTGGCCAGCGGCGACGCCAAGGTCTTCGACAACGGCAGCACCCGCATCGGCCCCGAGCACATCATGGCCAGCGGCGCGCTGCCGCCGGGCTTCCCGCCGGTGCCGGTGGACGAGCGGCTCTACTGGGACGGCGGCCTCGTCTCCAACACCCCGCTGCAGTTCGTGCTCGACGCGCAGCCCCACACCGAGGCGCTGCTCGTCTGGCAGGTGGACCTGTTCAGCGCGGCCGGCCCGCTGCCGACGACGATGTCCGAGGTGATGGAGCGCCAGAAGGACATCACCTATTCCAGCCGCACGCGCCGCAACACCGACGCGCTGGCCGCCAACCTGAACCTGCAGCAGGCCATCGCCGACCTGATCGACAAGCTGCCGCCCGCGCTGCGCGACGACCCCAGCGTGGCCGCCGTGCAGGCGCAGCTCACGCACGCACCGATCGACATCTTCCACCTGATCTACCGCGACAAGCCCTACGAGACCGAGTCGAAGGACTACGAGTTCTCGCGCGCCACCGTGGACGAGCACTGGGCCGCGGGGCTGCGCGACATGGAGCAGACGCTGGCGCATCCGGAGGCGCTGAGGAGCGAGGTGCAGACGAACGGGGTGACGACCTTCGACCTGGCGGACCCGGGGAATCAGCGGGTGGAGCGGCCGATCTAGTTCATACGCCCGAGCCGGGCCTTGGCAAGCCGGCATCGCTCATTGATTTGCCAGAGGAGCAGCCTGACGATGAAGATCGAAGATGTGCGCAAGGCCTACGCGATGCCGGCCACCAGCCCGGCCTTCCCGCCCGGGCCGTACCGCTTCGTCAACCGCGAGTTCGTGATCATCACCTACCGCACCGACATGGACGCGCTGCGCGCCGTCGTCCCCGAGCCGCTGGAAGTCGTCGAGCCGCTGGTGAAGTACGAATTCATCCGCATGCCCGACTCCACCGGCTTCGGCGACTACACCGAATCGGGCCAGGTGATCCCGGTGCAGCTGCGCCGGCCGGACGGCAGCACCGAGACAGGCGCCTACGTGCACGCGATGTACCTGAACGACCATCCGCCGATCGCCGGCGGGCGCGAGTTGTGGGGCTTCCCGAAGAAGCTCGCCTCGCCCACGCTGGACTACGAGGTCGACACCATCGTCGGCACGCTGGACTACGGCAAGGTCCGCATCGCCACGGCCACGATGGGGTTCAAGCACCGCACGCTGGAGACCGCACCGCTGCTGGCGGGCCTGGCGCAGCCGAACTTCCTGCTCAAGGTCATCCCGCACGTGGACGGCACGCCGCGCATCTGCGAGCTGGTGCGCTACCACATGGTCGACATCCAGATGAAGGGCGCCTGGACCGGCCCGGCCGCGCTGGAGCTGCATCCGCACGCGCTCGCGCCGGTGGCGGACCTGCCGGTGCTGAAGGTCGAGTCCGCGGTGCACTACATCGCGGACATGACGCTGGCGCTGGGCACCGTCGAGCTCGACTACCTCGCAGCCTAGACGGTCACGCGCGGCGCCGCTCGCGCCCAGCCCGGCGGCAGGGCGTGAAGCACGGCCCGCGCATCCAGCGATCGGATCGGCACCGCCGTATCCGCCGGGATACGGCCCTGCGCCAGCATCGCCTCGTAGCGCAGCGCGCTGACGCGCAGGAAGGAGGCGAAGTTGCCGACGCCGCCACGCGCCGCCACCAGCTCGTCGTAGAGCTTCTCGATCAGCTGCACGACGCCCATGCCGTCGCGTTCGGCGATCTCCTCCAGCACCTGCCAGAACAGGTTCTCCAGCCGGATGCTGGTGACCACGCCGTGCAGGCGCACCGAGCGGGTGCGGCTCTCGTAGCTTTGCGGGTCGGCGCTGATGAACACTTCGCACATGGGCCTGCCTCCTCGACGCGATCAGTCAATCAGTGCTCGATGCGGGTTCCGAGCACCGTCAGGAACTGGCCGATCCAGGCGGGATGCGCCGGCCACGCCGGCGCCGTCACCAGCTTGCCGTCGGTGACCGCCTGGTCGACCGCGATGCCCACGTATTCTGCGCCGGCCAGTTCCACCTCCACCTGGCAGGCCGGATAGGCCGACACGCGCCTGCCCTTGATCAGCCCGGTGGCCGCCAGCAGCTGCGCGCCGTGGCAGATCGCCGCGACCGGCTTGTCGGCGGCGAGGAAGTGCTTCGTGATCTCGAGCACGCGGGCATTCATCCGCAGGTACTCGGGCGCGCGGCCGCCGGGCACGACCAGCGCGTCGTAGCTCTCGGGCTTCACATCAGCGAAATTGGCGTTCAGCGTGAAGCGGTGGCCGGGCTTCTCGCTGTAGGTCTGGGCGCCCTCGAAGTCGTGGATCGCCGTATGCACCCAGTCGCCGGCCTTCTTGTCAGGCGCCACCGCATGCACCGTGTGCCCCACCGCCAGCAGGGCCTGGAAGGGCACCATCGTCTCGTAGTCCTCGCCGTAGTCGCCGCAGAGCATCAGGATCTTCTTGGCCATGAGCTTGTCTCCTCATCCGTTGGCTCGCACCCCGGCGGGGCGCGTTGCACGATTGTTCGGAGGAAGGCGGGCGGGGTGGTAGCAGCGGGTTGTGACGCTCAGCCGCGGGCGCGCGGCGCCGCCGGCGCCTCGCAGCGCTGCGCCAGCCCCACACCCTTCAGGAAGGCCCGCCGCACGGTCCCGGCAGCGATCGCCGCCGCCACTTCCTTGGACTCCCGCTCCGCCCCGCTGAGCTTGCGCACCCAGCCGCGGAAGGGGATCAGGCCTTCGGCCGCGCCGCGCAGCGCGCCGCCGGCGGCGTTCTCCAGTTCGCCGCCGCCGCGTTCGATCAGGCCGGGGTTGGCTGCGCTGGGCGGCGTGTCGAGGTCGGCGCCGAGCGCCGCGTCCAGCGCCACGACCTCCGCCTTTAGCGCATCGCAGCCGGCCACCGGCGGCAGCGCATAGGGCGCGGCCTTCGCGGACAGCAAGGCATCGGGGATCTTGGCGCGCACCAGGTTCAGGTCGTTGAACGGTGTCATCGCGGCCTGGGAGACCGCGGCCGTGGGGCCGGGTCTTGCCTGGCCCGTCGGTTTCTGCTCCTGCTCGGTGCTGGCGCAACCGGCGAGGGAGGCAAGAACAAGGATTGCAATGGGCAGTCGGTTCATGGGGCGCCAGCCTAGCAGGCTGACCGGCGCCCCAGAACCGAGGCTAACCCCTTACTTCGACGCAGCCGTCACCGGCTCCAGCGCCATGCCTCGCCGGTCCAGCAGCGGGCCGATCTCCGGCTCGTGGCCGACGACGCTGCGGAACAGGCCCAGCGCGTCCTCGGTGCCGCCGCGCGACAGCAGCTTGGCGCGGAACACGTCGCCGTTCTCGCGCTTGAGCCCGCCGTTGGCCTTGAACCATTCGACCGTATTGCTGTCCAGCACCTCGGCCCACAGGTAGGCGTAGTAGCCGGAGGCGTACTCGCCCATGAAGTGGCTGAAGTACGGGGTGCGATAGCGCGGCGGCACGGGCGCGTAGTCGAAGCCCGAGTCCTTCAGCAGCCGCGCCTCGCCGGCCATCACCTCGGCAGCCTTGGGCTGCTGGCCGAGCGGCAGCTGGTGCCAGCGCTGGTCCAGCACCGCGGCGCTGATGTAGGAGACGGTCGTGAAGCCCTGGTTGAACTTCTTCGCGGCGATCACCTTGTCCACCATCTCCTGGGGCATCGGCGCGCCGGTCTGCCAGTGCTTGGCGTAGTGCTGCAGCACCTGCGGCCAGCTGGCCCACATCTCGTTGACCTGCGAGGGGTACTCGACGAAGTCGCGCGGCGTGTTGGCGCCGGAGAAGGTCTGGTACTTCACGTCGGAGAAGAAGCCGTGCAGCGCATGACCGAACTCGTGGAAGGCCGTGGTCACCTCGTCCCAGGTCAGCAGCGTCGGCTGGCCGGCCGCGGGCTTGGGAATGTTCAGGTGGTTGGCCACCACGGGCATGTCGCCGAACACGTGGCTCTGGTCCACGTAGTTGTTCATCCAGGCGCCGCCGTTCTTGCTCGGGCGGGCATACATGTCGGCGATGAAGATGCCGAGCTGCTTGCCGTCGCGGTCGAACACGTCGTAGGTGAGCACGTCCTTCTGGTAGACCGGCAGGTCGGTGCGCTGCTTGAAGCTGATGCCGTAGAGCTGGTTGGCGGCGTAGAACACGCCGTTCTCCATCACGTTCTTCAGCTCCAGGTAGGGCTTGAGCTGCGACTCGTCGAAGCCGTACTTCTCGGCGCGCAGCTTCTCGGCCTCGTACTGCCAGTCCCAGGCTTCGAGCTTGAAGGCAGGCTTCTCGGTGGCGTCGATGCGGGCCTGCAGGGCCTCGCCCTCGCGGCGCGCGGCGGCCACGGCCGGGCGCGACACCTGGTCGAGGATGCGGTTGACGGCGGGCACGTTCTTCGCGGTCTCCTCCGCCAGCGAGTAGTCGCTGAAGGTGGCGTAGCCCAGCAGCGAGGCCTTCTCGGCGCGCAGCGCCAGCACGCGGGCGACCTGCGGGGTCGTGTCCTCGGCATTGCCGCGGCTGCCGCGGGCGATCGAGGCCTTGAACAGGCGCTCGCGCAGCGCGCGGTTCTTCAGCTGGGACAGCATCGGCTGGTCGGTGGTGTTCAGCAGCGCGATGCGGTACTTGCCCTTGGGCAGCTTGTGCTCCTCGGCGGCGTGGGCGGCGGCGGCGATCTGCTCGTCGGTCAGGCCGTCCAGCTCCTCGCGGCTGTCGACGACGATGGCTGACGCGTCGACCTCGGCCAGCACCCGCTTGGTGAACTCGGTTTCCAGCCTGGCCAGCTCGCCGTTGATCGCCACCATGCGCTTCTTCTGCGCGGCGCTCAGCTTGACCCCGGCGCGCAGCATGTCGCGGTGCCAGCGCTCCAGCAGGTGCAGGCTCTCGGCATCGAGGCCCAGCTGCTCGCGCTTCTCGAAGAGCGCATCCACACGGGCGAACACGCGGGCATTGGTGTTGATCGCGTCGTTGTGGGCCGCCAGCTTCTCGGCGTAGTCGGCCGCCACCTTCTGGCGCGCCGGGTTGGAATCGGCACCCAGCAGGTTGAAGAAGACCAGGCCGGCGCGGTGCAGCGTCTGGCCGGATTTCTCCAGCGCCAGCACCGTGTTGTCGAAGGTGGGCGCGGCCTTGCTGGACGCGATCGCCTCGACCTCGCGGCGCTGCTCGGCGATGCCCTTGTCGAAGGCGGGGCCGAAGTCGCTGTCGCGGATCTTGTCGAACTGCGGGTAGTGCAGCGGCAGCGGGCTGGGCTTGAGCAGCGGGTTCTCGTGCACCGCCGCCAGCGCGGGCACGGCCAGCATCGCCGCCGTGGCCAGGATCGAAATCTTGTTCTTCATCGGGATCGTCATCATCACTTGTTGTTCGTCAGCACCATGCCGCGGCGCTCCAGCAGCGGCGCGATGTCGGGCTCGTGGCCGACCAGCTTGCCGAACATCTCCATCGCGTCCTCGCTGCCGCCGCGCGACAGCAGCTTGGCGCGGAAGGTGTCGCCGTTGGCGCGCTTCAGGCCGCCCTGGGACTTGAACCATTCGACGGTGTCGGCGTCCAGCACCTCGGCCCAGATGTAGCCGTAGTAGCCGGCCGCGTAGCCGCTCATCACGTGGCTGAAGTAGGGCGTGCGATAGCGCGGCCAGACGGCCTCGTAGTCATAGCCTTCCTCCTTCAGCACCTTGGCCTCGAAGGCCATGGCCTGCTCGCCCGTCGGCACCTGGCCGGCGGCGATCTGGTGCCAGCGCTGGTCCAGCATCGAGGCGCTGAGGTACTCGGTGGTCATGAAGCCCTGGTTGAACTTCTTGCCCGCCATCACCTTGTCCAGCAGCGCCTGCGGCATCGCCTCGCCGGTCTGGTAGTGCTTGGCGTAATGGCTCAGCACCTGCGGCCAGGTGGCCCACATCTCGTTGACCTGCGAGGGGTACTCGACATAGTCGCGCGGCACCGCGGTGCCGGCCTGGCTCGGGTAGCGCACGTTGGAGAACATGCCGTGCAGCGCATGGCCGAACTCGTGGAAGGCCGTGTTCACCTCGTCCCAGGTCAGCAGCGTGGGCTTGCCTTCGGGCGGCTTGGGGATGTTCAGGTGGTTGGCCACCACCGGCAGCTCGCCCAGCAGCGCGCTCTGGCTCACGTAGGCGTTCATCCAGGCGCCGCCGCGCTTGCTCGGGCGGGCGTACATGTCGGCGATGAAGATCGCGAGCTGCGTGCCGTCGGCGTTGAAGACGTCGTAGACCTTGATGTCCGGGTGGTACAGCGGCAGGTCGGTACGGCGCTTGAACGTGAGGCCGTAGAGCTGGTTGGCGGCGTAGAACACGCCGTTCTCCAGCACGTTGTTCAGCTCGAGGTAGGGCTTCAGCTGCGACTCGTCGAAGCCGAACTTGGCGGCACGCACCTTCTCGCTGTAGAAGGCCCAGTCCCAGGCGGCGAGCTTGAAGGCCGGGGCCTTCTTGGCGGCCTGCTCGGCATCGATCAGCTTCTGCATCTCGGCGCCCTCGCGGCGCGCGGTGGCCACGGCGGCTGGAGCCAGCTGGCGCAGCAGCTTGTTGACCGCTTCCTTGTTCTTCGCGGTCTGGTCGCTCAGCGCGAAGTCGGCGTAGGTGGCAAAGCCCAGCAGCTGGGCGCGCTCGGCCCGCAACGCCATCGTGCGGGCGACGATGCCGGTCGTGTCGTGCGCGTTGCCGCGGCTGCCGCGGGCGATCGAGGCCTTGAAGATGCGCTCGCGCAACGCCCGGTTCTCCAGCTGCGCCAGCGGCGGCTGGCCGGTGGTGTTGAGCAGCGCGATCAGGTACTTGCCTTCGGGCAGGCCGCGGGCCTTGGCAGCGGCGGCTGCGCCGGCGATCTGCTCGTCGCTGAAGCCGGCCAACTCGGCCTTGCTGTCGACGACGACGGCCGAGTCGTTCACCTCGGCCAGCACCTCGGTCGTGAACTTGGCGGACAGGCCGGCCAGTTCGGCGTTGATCGCCTTCATCCGCTCCTTCTGCGCCGCGTTCAGCTGGGCGCCGGCGCGCACGAAGTTCAGGCGGTAGCGCTCGATCAGGCGCACCGCGTCGGGCTGCAGGCCCAGCTTGTCGCGCTGCTGGTAGAGCGAGTCGATACGGGCGAACAGCTTGTCGTTCAGGCTGATCGCGTCGCGGTGGGCGGCCAGCTTGGCGGCGTAGTCGCTCTGCACCTTCTGGCGGGCCGGGTTGGAATCGGCGCCCAGCAGGCTGAACAGCACGGTGCTCGCGCGGCTCAGCACCTGGCCGGACTTCTCCAGCGCGACGATGGTGTTGTCGAAGCTCGGCGCGGCCGGGTTCTCGGCGATCACCTTCACCTCGGCCAGTTGCTCGGCCATGCCCTGGTCCAGCGCCGGCGCGAAGTCCGTGTCCTGGATCTTGTCGAACTGCGGGTAGTGCAGCGCGAGCGGGCTGGGCTTGAGGAAGGGGTTCTCGTGGGATTGAGCCAGGGTATGGCCCGTGGGCAGCGCCAGCGCGGCGGCCAGCAGCAGGGATTTCTTCATCATCGCGTTGATGTGCTCGATTTGAAAGGGCGCAAGGGTAGCCGACGCCCGCGCTGCCGGCCATTCGTCATCACCGCAGCGTCGCGTCATGGGCGCAATGCGCCCAAATCCGCAGCCGACAATGCCGCCCATGAAACAGCTGCGCGCCCTGCCCTTCCTCGTCCTGCTGGCCGTGATCACCTGGCTGGCGCTGATTCCTGCGCCCCCGCCCCAGGCCGACCTGGGCTGGGACAAGGCCAACCATTTCAGCGCCTTCGCCGCGCTGGTGCTCAGCGGGCGTTGGGCCTGGCCGCAGCGGCGGGCATGGCCTTTGGCACTGGCACTGCTGGTCTACGGCGGCATGATCGAGCTGATCCAGACGCAGCTGCCGCCACGGGAGGGCGACTGGCGCGACCTGCTGGCCGACGCCATCGGCATCGCGATCGGGTTGCTGCTGTGCAAAGCGCTGAAACGCTGGTTCGAAGCTGCGTAACATCCCGAACCGAGAAAGAGAACGTTGGTCATTCAGGAGAGGAGACCGGACCGATGCGCCGACTTGCCACCACTGCCCTGCTGTCCCTGAGCCTCGCGGCCGCCGCGGTCGCTGTCCACGCCCAGGCGCCCGCGGTCGTCAAGCCGCAGGTCGTGGCCCTGGTGGCCGCCGTCGGCGACCAGATCGACGTCGTGCGCCAGCGCGAGAGCGTGGGCAGCAACCGCGAGCCCTTCAGCCGCAAGACCATGGCCGTCAACGGGCAGGCGCTGAACCTGGCCGTGCTCAAGGGCCTGGACCGCGCCGTCGCCGAGGGCGAGCCGCAATCGACCCGCGTGATGCTGGCCTGGAGCTCCCCGCCGGAGCTGGCCGACCGGCTGATGAAGGTCTCCGGCGCCGAGCGCGAGGCCCTGGTGCTGGAGGCGCTGAAGTCCTACCTGAAGAACGTGCCCGAGCGCGCCAACTGGGACCGCATCGAGGCGGTCGTGCCCAGCTACTTCTACGAGAGCGTCAAGGGCCTGGGCCGCAAGCTTTCCGGCGTGGGCTTCTACGTCCAGCCGCTGAAGAACAATAAGGTGGTGATGAACGAGAACGGCAATATCGAGATGGACGCCGTCTCCGACAAGCGCGCCGACCTGCGCACCGTCGACCCCAACACCGGCAATATCGGCTATTCCGACGTCTACATCGCGCCCTACCTCTACATCCAGCGCGTCACCTTCGACGCCAAGACGCTGGAAGTGACCGGCCGCCAGCGCATGTTCGGCAGCACCAAGTACGCCGACCCGACCGCCACGCAGATCGACGTGGGCGACCAGATCCCGCTCAACGTGATGACGGCCAAGCTGCTGGACGTGGTCGAACGCTCGGCCTACGGCTCGGTCCGTGGCGAGAGCACCGTGACCGTCACGACGCCCCAGGAAGTACCCTCCGCGGCCAGCGCGCCACGCTAACTTCCAGTTTCAGCGCAGGTCGCGGCGCCTGCTGACAAACGCGTGTCGGCAATTTCCGCTACCGTTGGCGCATGGATGCCAACCGCTACCGCGCCGTACGGGCGCACACCGAGGCCCTGGCGGCGCCGCTGTCGGCCGAAGACCAGTCCCTGCAGTCGATGCCCGACGCCAGCCCGGCGAAGTGGCACCAGGCCCACACGACCTGGTTCTTCGAGACCCTGCTGCTGATCCCGCGGCTGAGCGGCTACCGGCCGTTCAACCCGCGCTTCCAGTACCTGTTCAACTCCTACTACGAGGCGCTGGGCCCGCGCCACCCGCGGCCGCAGCGCGGGCTGCTGAGCCGGCCCGGGCTGGACGAAGTGCTGGCCTACCGCCGCCATGTGGACGCGGCGATGCAGGACCTGCTGGGAAGCGCCGAGGCCAGGCAAGACCTGACCCTCGCCTCCATGGTGGAGCTGGGCCTGCAGCATGAGCAGCAGCACCAGGAGCTGCTGCTGACCGACATCCTGCACGCCTTCTCCTGCAACCCGCTGCTGCCGGCCTACCGGACCGAGGCGCCGCGGCCGGGCGTCGAGAAGCCGCTGCGCTGGCTGGCGCACGGCGGCGGCGAGGCCCAGGTCGGCCATGCGGGCGCCGGCTTCGCCTTCGACAACGAAGGCCCTCGCCACACGGTCCTGCTGCAGCCCTTCGAGATCGCCGAGCGGTTGGTGAGCTGCGGCGACTTCGCCGACTTCATCGCCGACGGCGGCTACCGGCGGCCGGGCCTGTGGCTGTCCGACGGCTGGGCGCTGGCCCAGGCGCAGGGCTGGCAGCATCCGGCCTACTGGCTCGCGCCCGGCGACCCGCGCGCGCCTTCCGAGCAGTGGCAGGTCTTCGGCCTGCACGGCGTGCAGCCGCTGGACCCGTCCGCCCCGGTCACCCAGCTGAGCTTCTACGAGGCCGCCGCCTATGCCGAGTGGGCCGGCGCCCGGCTGCCCACCGAGTTCGAGTGGGAGGCGGCATGCGCCTTGCCGGATTTCGCCCCATGCAGCGACCAGGCCTGGCAGTGGACCCGTTCCGCCTATCACCCCTATCCCGGCTTCAAGCCGATGGCGGGTGCCGTGGGCGAGTACAACGGCAAGTTCATGGTCGGCCAGTTGGTGCTGCGCGGCGGCAGCCTCGCCACCCCGCCGGGCCATGCGCGACCCAGCTATCGCAACTTCTTCCCGCCGGCCGCGCGCTGGCAGTTCAGCGGCCTCCGGCTTGCAAGGGAAATCCAATGAATATGCCGATATCCGCCCGCCAGCAGTTCGCCGCCGATCTCCACGCCGCGCTGAGCCGCCGCCCTCGCAGCATCTCGCCCAAGTACTTCTACGACGAGATCGGCTCGCACCTGTTCGAGCAGATCTGCGAGCTGCCCGAGTACTACCCGACCCGCACCGAGCTCGCGCTGCTGCAGCGCCATGCCCGCGAGATGGCCGACTGCATCGGCCCGCGCGCCCAGCTGGTCGAGTACGGCGCCGGCGCGCTGCGCAAGGTGCGTCTGCTGCTGGACAAGCTTGAGCGGCCCCATTCCTTCGTGCCGGTGGACATCTCCGGCACCCACCTGCTGGCCGCCTGCGCGGAGCTGGCGCAGGATCACCCGGCGCTGGCGATCACCCCGGTGGTGGCCGACTTCACCCAGCCGCACGACCTGCCGGCACGCCCGGCGGACGGCCGCCGCGTCGGCTTCTTCCCCGGCTCCAGCATCGGCAACTTCACGCCCGCGGAGGCGCAGGACTTCCTCGCCATGGCGGCGCAGGAGCTGCGCGGCGGCGGGCTGCTGATCGGCATCGACCTGGTCAAGGACCCGGCGGTGCTGCATGCGGCCTACAACGACGCCGCCGGCGTCACCGCCGCCTTCAACCTGAACCTGCTCGAACGCGCGCGCCGCGAGCTGGGCGCCGAGTTCGAGCCCGACGGTTTCAGCCACAGCGCCTTCTACAACGCGCCGCAGCAGCGCATCGAGATGCACCTGCTGTCGCGCCGCAGGCAACACCTGACCCTCGGCGGCAGCGTCTACGAGTTCGCCGCCGGCGAGACCCTGCACACCGAGCACTCGCACAAGTACAGCATCGCCGGCTTCCAGGCGCTGGCCGCGAAGGCGGGCTTCAGCGCCGGCCCGGCCTGGACGGACGAGCGTGAATGGTTCGCACTTTTGTGGTTGCGCTCCCCCACTTGAAGGGACGGGCAGATTTACGACTAGGGAGGCACGCCGGCTGCACCTAGACTCGCTCCAGCACGTTGTTGCAGCTGTCCTTGCTGCTGGAGTCTCCCGATGCGAATCGCCGCTGTCCTGGGCGCTGTCGTCCTTGCTCTTCACCCCTTCATCACCCACGCCGCCGACGAGCCACCGATCGGCCGCGTCAAGCGTGTCACCGGCACCGTGCTGCTGGACCGCGCCGGCAAGACCCTGCCGGTCACGCCGGGCATGCCGCTGCAAACCGGCGACCGCATCCGCACCGGCGCGGACGGCCTGGTCGGCGTCACCCTCGCCGACGACACCCTGCTCAGCGCCGGCAAGGGCAGCCGGCTGCTGATCAACGAGTTCCGCTTCGACACCCGCACCCACGAGGGCGGCATGCTGGCCACCCTCTCGCAGGGCAGCCTGCATGTCGTGACCGGGCTGATCGCGAAGAAGGCGCCCGAGAAGGTCAACTTCAGGACACCCAGCACCGTGCTGGGCGTGCGCGGCACCGACTTCATCGTCGAGGTCCCGGCCGGCGCCGCCGAGGCCGCGCTGTGAGGGCGCTGGCAGCGGTACTCCTGCTGCTGCTCCTGCAGGCCTGCTGCGCGCCGCGCGAGCGCGTGATCCTGCTGCCCGGCAGCGAGGGCCGCGCCACCGGCGCCCTGCTGGTGCAGCGCGGCGCGCAGCAGCTGCGCCTGCACGAGCCCTATGCCCAGTCCCTGGCGCCACGCGGCACGGCCACGCTGCAGCCAGGCTCCAGCTCGGCCGAGACGGTGCAGCGCGACTTCCGCAGCCTGCTGGACATCCAGCCGCCGATGGCCCGCTCCTTCATCGTCAACTTCCTCGCCAACGCCAACACCCTGACGCCCGAGACCCTGCCGGTGCTGGACCAGGTGCGCGAGTCGCTGGCCGCGCAGCCGGCCGGCGAACTGGTCGTGATCGGCCATACCGACAACGTCGGCAGCGACGATGCCAACGACCAGCTCGCGCTGGACCGCGCCACCGTGGTGGCGGATCAACTGGTCGCCCGGGGCGTGGCGCGCGAGCGCATCAGCGTGCAGGCCCGCGGCATGCGCGAGCCCCTCGTGCAGGTGCCGCCGCAGACCGCTGAAGCCCGCAACCGCCGTGTCGAAATCAAGCTTCGCTGAGAAGCTGCTGCGCTGGGTCCTGCCGCTGCTGCTGACCGCGGCGCTGCTGGGCCACGCCACCGGCCACCGGGAGCTGCCGGGCCTGGCCGCGATCGAGCGCCAGCTGTTCGACCTGCGCCTGCGCCTGACCGCGCCGGACGAGCGCGACCATCGCATCGTCATCGTCGACATCGACGAGCGCTCGCTGGCCGCCCTCGGCCGCTGGCCCTGGAAGCGCAGCCAGCTGGCCGAGCTGCTCGACGCGATGTTCGTGCGCGAGGGCGCGCTGCTGGCCGGCGTGGACATGATCCTGGCCGAGCCCGACGACAGCTCGGGCCTGGCCAGCCTCGAGACGCTGGCGCGCGGGCCCCTCTCCGACGACGCCGCCTTCGCCACCCAGCTCGAGCGCCTGCGCCCCGCGCTGGACCACGACGGCCGCCTGGCCGAGGTGCTGGGCCGGCATCCGGTCGTGCTGGGCTTCCACGGCTCCAATGCGGAAGGCACCGTCGCCAGCGGCGAGCTGCCCGCCCCGCTGGCCAGCGTCGATGAGTTCGGCACAGCGCAGGCCGCCGCCCTGCCGCACTGGCGCGGCTATGGCGCCAACCTGCCGCGGCTGCAGCAGGCCGCCTCCGGCGCCGGCTTTCTCAACGTGCCCCACGATGCCGACGGCATCGCCCGCCGCGCGCCGCTGCTCTCGGTGATCGACGGCCAGCTCCACGCCTCGCTGCCGCTGGTGCTGATGCAGACGCTGGCCGGCGGCAACGGCGTGCAGGCCCGCACGGCCGCCGGCGCGGCAG
>NZ_LYVQ01000152.1 GCF_001984095.1 Pelomonas sp. KK5 | reverse complement strand
CGCCGAGCGTGCCCGCCACGCCTGCCAGCACGCCCGCGCTCGCCAGCCCCAGGCCGACGAGCAGCCGGCGGCGCGGCGGCAGCGGCGCGGGGGCGTCGGTGGCGGCGCTGTGCAGCGCAGCCTGCGTGCGCACGGCCGCGCGCAGCGCCTCGCTCGCCGGGTGGCGAGTGGCGTGGCGATGGAGCAGTCGGCTCAGTTCCTCGTCGTTCATGTGGTGCTCATGGTCTCAGGGCCAGCCCGCCAGCGTCAGCAGTTCCTTCAGCCGCGCGCGCCCGCGCGACAGGCGCGACATCACGGTGCCGATCGGCACGCCCGCGACCTGGGCGATGCTGCGGTAGTCCAGTTCCTCCAGCTCGCGCAGCACGATCATCTCGCGCAGCAGCGGCGGCAGCGCCGCGATCGCCGCGTCCACCGCCTCGCGCTCACGCCGGCGGTCCAGCGCTTGCGTCGGCTCGTGCGCGCTGCCGGGCAGCGCCTCCCATTCATCGTCATCCAGCGCGCCCGGCTCCGCGCCGCGGCGCTCCAGCGCACTGAAGCAGCAGTTGCGCACGATCGCCAGGAACCAGGGCCGCGCGTCCTCGCCCGCGCGCAGGCTGCCCAGGTAGCGCAGCGCCCGCAGCGCGGCCTCCTGCACCGCATCCTCGGCCGCAGCCGCGTCGCGCAGCAGCCAGCGCGCGAGGTTGTGCGCCGCATCGAGATGCGGCAGCACGGCGGTCTCGAAGTGCCGGCCTGGCGTCATTGGATCTCGAAGCGGCCGTCCATGCCCTCGTGGCCTTCGCCGCAGAAGTTGTCGCAGAGGAAGTGCAGTGTGCCAGCGCGGGTCGGCGTGAAGGCGAATTCCACGGCCCGGCCGGGCACCAGGTCGATGCGGCGCTCGAAGTCCGGCAGGTAGAAGCCATGCGGGAAGTCCAGCGCCGTCAGCTTCAGCAGCACCGGCTCGCCGAGCTTCAGCGCGATGACCCGCGGCGCGAAGCGGAAGCGCTGGGCCGTGATCTCGATCGTGCGCGGCGCGGCCTGGGCGCGGGCCAGGCCCAGCACGGTCAGTGCAGCTAACGCAATACATGAGCGGCGTTGGGTGATCATGCCGAGGCACCTCCGGCGATCGGATGCTCGGCCAGCTGGCTGCGGCCGTCCGGCTCCTGCTCGATGCCGCGCCAGCCCAGGCCGCGGTAGGGCGCCGCCGGGTCCCAGGGCAGCGGCGCCGGCTTCTCGGCGGTGCCCGGCGCGGGCAGCGGGAACATCAGCGAGCGTGCCGAATGGTGGGCGATGCGGCCGGTCTGCTGGTGATGCTCCTGGTGGATGTGGCCGTAGAAGACGGTGACGTGCTGGTGCGGCTCCAGCAGCGCCAGCGCCTCGGCGCCGTCGCGGGTGTGCCAGTCCCAGCGCGGCACCAGCGGGAACAGCGGCCGGTGCGCGAACACGACCAGCGGCGCCTGCGGGTCCAGCTTGGCCAGCTCGGCCTTCATCCAGTCGAGCTGCTCGGCGCCCAGCGAGGTGCCGCGGTCCGAGACGTTGTCCAGCGCCATGAAGTGCACGCCCTTGTGGTCGAAGCGGTAGTAGGTCGGCCCGAACAGCTCCTTGAAGATCGCGCCGCGGTCCAGCGCCGCGTCGTGCTCGCCGGGCATGAAGCGCAGCGTCTGCGTCTTCAGCGGCGCGATCTGCTGCTTGAACTCCAGCATGCGGCGGCGGCGCTCGTCCGGGTTGTCGGTGGTGTGGGTCAGGTCGCCGGTGAAGACGATGAAGTCCGGCGGCTCGGGCAGCGCGTTGACGGCGGCCACCGCCTTGGGCAGCGTGCCGCGCGCATCGGGGTTCGGCGCGCCGCTGAAGCCCCAGTGGATGTCGGAGAGCTGGACGAAGTAGAACTCGTCCTGCTTCGCTTCGGCGCGATGGGCGCAGCCGGCGAGACCGGCGATTGAGACGGCGCCGCCGCCGAGGGCGGCCAGCTGGAGAAAGTCACGGCGTTGCATCGAAGTGGGCTCCACAAGGGTGTTGATGCAATGGCATACCGCCGCAGCCGCCGATTTATTCCCTGTCGCCGCGCATCGCTATCATCAAACGGCGAACCATGACCCGGTCGACCGGAGAGGTCCATGAGGAAACTTGCGGGTGCGATGTCGTGCCTCCTGTCGGGCCTGCTGTGCTGTGCCGCCGCCACGGCGGCGCCGCCGGCAGCATCCGCGGTGCCCGCCGGATCCTCCCAGCGGGTGGCCCTCGTGATCGGCAACGGCGCCTACAAGGATGCGCCGCTGAGCAATCCGACCAACGACGCGCGCACGATGGCCGAGGCCCTGCGCGGCGCCGGTTTCAAGGTGACGCTGCGGGAGAACGCCGATGTCAGGGAGATGCAGGCCCGCATCCGCGAGTTCGGCGACCAGCTGCGCCACGGCGGCGTGGGGCTGTTCTTCTTCGCCGGGCACGGCATGCAGATCAAGGGGCGCAACTACCTGATCCCCGTGGCCAGCACGATCGAGCGGGAAGACGAGGTGGCCTACGCGGCCATCGACGCGCAGGCGGTGCTCGACAAGATGGACGCGGCAGGCAACGGCACCAACATCCTGATCCTCGACGCCTGCCGCAACAACCCGTTCGCGCGCAGCTTCCGCAGCGCGCAGCAGGGGCTGGCGCAGATGGACGCGCCGGTGGGCACGCTGGTGGCCTTCGCGACGGCGCCGGGCTCGGTCGCCAGCGACGGCCTGCGGGCCAACGGCCTGTACACCGAGCACCTGCTGACCGAACTCCGCGTGCCCGGCGCCAAGTTGGAGGATGTGTTCAAGAAGGTGCGCACGGCCGTGCGGCGCGATTCCGAGGGCAAGCAGGTGCCCTGGGAAGCCACCTCGCTGGAGGGCGATTTCTATTTCATCCCGCCGGTCGCGGCGGAGCGGGCCGACGTGGCGCTCGAGAAGTCCATGTGGGCGCTGGTGAAGGATTCGGACCAGGCGCTGGACATGCGGGCCTTCCTGTCCCGCTTCCCGCAGGGGCAGTTCGCGGCCCTGGCACGCGACAAGCTGGCCCGGCTCGAAGCCAGCAGCAGCGGCAACGGCAAGCCGACGCAGACGGCGAGCCTGCGCCCGCTGCCGGCCTCCGCGCCGGCGCCGGCGCCGGCGCACGAGGCACCCGCCAACGCCTATGGCATCAGCCTCGGCGACCGCTGGAACTACCAGGTGATCGACAAGTACAAGGGCGAGGTCATCGAGAACTGGTCCCGCAAGATCACCAAGGTCCTGCCCAACGGGGACCTGATGAGCGGCAGCAAGACGGTGCTCTCGCCCGAGGGCAACTACCGCCAGCTCGTCAACTCGGTCTATGCCAGTCGCACCTTCACCGACATGGCGGTGCTCTATCCGAAGAAGATGGCGGCGGGGCACAAGGAGAGCTTCGCCTATCGGGAGCAGGCCCGGCGGGTGGACGGTCGCGAGTACGAGCAGCAGTACAAGGGCACCATCGTCGTGAAGGGCCTGGAACTGGTGAAGGTGCCCGCCGGCGAATTCCAGGCCTACCGCGTCGAACGCGATGCCCGGGTGGCGGGCGTCAATGCGAACAGCCACGAGCGCTGGATCGCGAGCCAGAAGATCGTCTACTGGTACGCACCCAAGGCCCACGTCTACGTGGCGCTGGACGAGACCTGGTATCCGGAGAAGGGCGCGCCCGACCTCCGGCGGACCGAGCTCACCAGCTATGAAGTCCGACGGGACGACTGAGCGCCACAGCGACTACAGTGCCGGCATGACATCGAGCACTGCCATCCGCCATCGCCCACCCTCGGTCTTCCAGATGGCCTGGCGCCAGCTCTGGCGCGACTGGCGCTCGGGCGAACTGCGGCTGCTGATCCTGGCCGTCAGCCTCGCCGTCGCGGCGCTGTGCGCGGTGAGCTTCCTGTCCGACCGGCTGGACCAGGGCCTGCGCCGCGACGCCGCCGCGCTGCTCGGTGGCGATGCGCTGGTCGCCAGCGACCAGCCGACCCCCGCGCCGCTTGCGGAACTGGCCACCAGGCTGGGCCTGCAGCAGATGCGCAGCGTCACCTTCCCGAGCATGGCCCGCGCCACCGATGCCCAGGGCGGCGCCAGCCGGCTGGTGATGATCAAGGCGGTCGATGCCGCCTATCCGCTGCGCGGCCGCATGGTGCTGGCCGACGGCCGCACCGCCGGCGCGCCGAAGGCCGGCGAGGTGTGGGCCGATGCCGCCGTGCTCGACGGCCTGGGCCTGAAGGCCGGCGACCCGCTGCTGCTGGGCGACGCCACGCTGAAGATCGGCGGCATCATCGCCACCGAGCCCGACCGCGGCGCCGGCTTCGCCAGCTTCGCACCGCGGGTGATGCTCAACAATGCCGACCTCGCCGCCACCGCGCTGGTCCAGCCGGCCAGCCGCGTGACCTACCGCCTCGCGGTGGCCGCGCCGGCCGGCCAGGCGGCCAGGGTCGGCCAGTTCGTCACCGAGGCCAAGGCCACGATCGAAGGGCAGGGCGCCCGCGGCGTGCGGCTCGAATCGCTGGAGAACGGCCGGCCCGAGATGCGCCAGACGCTGGACCGCGCCACCAAGTTCCTGCGCCTGGTGGCGATGCTGTCGGCGCTGCTGGCGGCGGTGGCGGTGGCCCTGTCGGCGCGCGATTTCGCCTCGCGCCACCTGGACGACTGCGCGATGCTGCGCGTGCTGGGGCAGCCGCAGCGGCGCATTGCCTGGGCCTATTCGCTGGAGTTCGGCGCCGCGGGGCTAACGGCCAGCCTGATCGGCGTGCTGCTGGGGCTGGCGCTGCACTATGTCTTCCTGGGCCTGCTGTCCGGCCTCGTCACGGTGGACCTGCCCGCGCCGGGATTCTGGCCCGCGCTGCTGGGCATCGGCCTGGGCCTGGCGCTGCTGGCCGGCTTCGGCCTGCCGCCGGTGCTGCAACTGGCCTCGGTGCCGGCGCTGCGGGTGATCCGGCGCGACCTGGGCGGGCTCAAGGCCGGCTCGTTGCTGGTGCTGGCCTCGGGCGTGATCGGCTTCGCGCTGATCCTGCTGGCGCTGGCCGGCGAGCCGGCGCTGGGCCTGATCGCCTCGGCCGGCTTCGGCGCGGCGCTGGGCCTGTTCGCGCTGCTGGCCTGGCTCGCCGTGCTGCTGCTGCGCCGCCTGGTGCCGCAGGCGGGTGCGCCGCGCTGGCTGCTGCTGGCCACGCGGCAGATGGCCTCGCGGCCGGCCTTCGCGGTGGTGCAGGTGGCCTCGCTGGCGGTCGGGCTGCTGGCGCTGGCGCTGCTGGTGCTGCTGCGCACCGACCTGATCGACAGCTGGCGCAAGGCCACGCCCGAGAACGCGCCCAACCGCTTCGTCATCAACATCCAGCCGGACCAGGGCGAGGCCTTCCGCGGCAAGCTCGATGCCGCCGGAGTGAAGGGCTACGACTGGTATCCGATGATCCGCGGCCGGCTGGTGGCCATCAACGGCGCCGAGGTCAAGCCCGGCGCCTACAAGGACGAACGCGCCCGCGCGCTGATCGACCGCGAGTTCAACCTCAGCCACAGCGCCACGCTGCCCGACCACAACCTGCTCGTCGGCGGCCAGTGGACCGAGGAGGAGAAGGACGGCATCAGCATCGAGGCGGGCCTTGCCGACACGCTCAAGCTCAAGCTCGGCGACGTGCTGCGCTTCGACGTGGCCGGCCAGCTCATCGAGAGCCGCATCACCAGCCTGCGCAAGGTCGACTGGGCCTCGATGCGGGTGAACTTCTACGCGCTGTACCCGCGCGCCGAGATGCCCGAACTGCCCAGCACCTTCATCACCGCCTTCAAGGCGCCGCCGCCGGTCGCCGGCCTCAATTCACTGGACCGTGACTTGAGCCACGACTTCCCGAACCTGACCGTGGTGGACGTGTCGGCCCAGCTGAACCAGATCCAGAAGGTGGTGGACCAGGTGATCCAGGCGGTGCAGTTCCTGTTCGCCTTCACGCTGGCCACCGGCCTGGTGGTGCTGCTGGCCTCGGTGGCCAGCACCCGCGACGCGCGCACCCGCGAGTTCGCGCTGATGCGGGCCTTCGGCGCCGGCTCGAAGCTGCTGGCCCAGGTGCAGCGGGCGGAGCTGCTGGGCGTCGGCGCGCTGGCCGGCTTCCTGGCCGGCGGCGTTGCCATCGTGCTGGCCGGGCTGCTGACCCGCTACGTCTTCGACTTCAGCTGGCAGCCCGATCCCTGGGTGCCGCTGTTCGCCGCGGTGGCCGGCGCGCTGCTGGCGCAGGCGGCGGGCTGGTGGAGCCTGCGCGGCGTGCTGCGCCGGCCGGTGGTGCAGACGCTGCGTGAGGCGAACGTCGAGTAGCAGGGCGCTGATGGGGCAGCGCTTGCTGCCCTGCCAGTCCGCGGGCCCGGGCATCGACGCTCGCCGGGCTGCATGTATTCTGTCGGGCATGTGCAGAGCCGATGATCCATCCAACGACCGCATGATGCCGCCACGTGGACGGCGTCGGGCACGATCGGCAGGTCCCTGACCCATGCATCCATTCTGGCTGCGACTCCTGTTGACCTGCCTGCTGCTGGCACCTGGCCTGAGCAGCGCGATCTGTTCGCGGACCATTCGTGTGCCGGTCGCCGTCGCGGGCCTGGGTGTCATCGCCGGCAAGGATGCGGTCGCCGGCGGCATCTATCCCGACATCCTGCGAAGCATTCAGGCCAGTGGCCAGTGCAGCTTCGAGATCGCGCTGGTGCCTCGTGCTCGCCTGGAACTGATGTTCAACACAGGTGGTGCCGACCTCCTCATCCCCGCGACAAGGGCGCCGAGACGGGATTCCAGCGGTGTCTTCGTGCCGCTGATCTACAGCCGCGCCATGCTGATCTCGCTCAAGGGCGACCACCCGCCCTTGCACTCGGTGCAGGGCCTGCTGGACCAGCCGAGCCTGAAGGTCGTTCTGGTGCGAGGCTTCACCTACGGCAAGGCCTATGACGAGCTGGTGGCCAAGCTCGAATCGCTGGGCAGGGTCTGGTACGAACCCGACCCGCTCGCCGTGGCACGAACGCTGGCAACGCGACCGGACTGCATCTCGATCATGGTCCCGTCCATCCTTGTCGGCGTCATCCGGGCCGATGGGCGATTCACCCACCTCCTGAAGAAGCTTCGCTTCGAGGCGATCGACGAACTGCCGTGGGGCGATGCCGGGGCCTACATCTCCACCAGCTCCCTGAGCGAGCCCGACCGTCACGCCCTCAAGTCCCTGCTGGAGGAGGCCGTGCAAACCGGCTTGGTCCGCAAGAAGTTTCTTCAGTACTACGGGTCGGACATCCTGGACCAAGGGGTTCGGCCGAGGTGATGCGGCCGGGCAGGCGGCTGGCGGGATCAGGCCCTAGCTGCAACTCGCCCTGATCCCCGCCGCACTCACCGCGGGCAGCCCGTTGAAGGTCGTTGTCAACTGCGCGTCCGTCAGCGTCGCGATGCCCGCGGCCGAGGTGGGAAGGCCGGTGATGGCCGCCGCCGCTGCTGTGCTGACTTGCGCCTGGGCTTCCGCCTTGACCGCGGTCACCTGCGCGAGCGTCAGCTTCACCCGCGCCGCGGCCACATCCCTGGCGTTCGTCGCCTTGCTGATTTCCGCGTCGTTGCCTTGCGTGGTTGCCAGCTCGCTCATCCGCGCGGCCAGGCTGCTGGCCGTGCTCGTCACCTGGGCGGCGCAGGTCTTGAAGGGCTCGCCCGTCCCGGTGCCGTCGAGCCCGAGCTTGCCCAGCGCCAGTGCCTTGAACCTCTTGCTCACGGCATCAGCGTCCAGCACGCTCGTCTGCCCGGCCGCCAGCGCCGCCTTGCGGTTGCGGGCGAAGGCCGCGCCCACGGTGTCGGCCTGCTGGCCCACGTACTTCGTGAGGGCATCCGCCAGGCCGGTCGCCCCGAGGACTTCGAGGCCGAGGCCATCGCTCGCTGCCGGCTTGCCGGAGGTCACCAGCAGGGACGGCACGTTGGCCCCGGCCGCGGCCAGCAGCTTGTCGAGGCTGCCGTCGGCCTGTCGCTCGCTGACGGGCTTGGCGGCGAGTTCCTGCAGTGCCTTCGCACTCGTCATCGCGCGCGCGGCCATGGCCAGCCCGGGCGTCTCCACCTCCTTGATCGAGTCCTGCGCCTCCATCAGGCCCGCCAGCGCCGAGCAGTTGCCGTCGATGACGATGGCGTCGTTGATCGCCGCTTCCAGCGAATAGTCCTTGATGCTCTTGCCCTTGCGGCCGTCCATCAGCTCCTTCTTGAGGCGGTTCTGCCGCAGCTCGATCGCCTGCACGATCACGTGCGCCGCCAGGTTGCTGAAGTACGACTGGTTGTACTCGGCCTGGATGCCGCTGAAGATGCCCGCCGTGCCCGCGAGATTGCTCGCGGCGCGCGGCCCCGGCAGCAGGGCCCCGAGCACGCCGGTGACGGTCGTCAACGCGCCCAGCGTGAAGTTCACGTCCGTCTGCTGCCGGCGCAGGAAGGTCTTGAAGACGTTGCAGCGCGAGGTGGAGACGGCCAGGATCTTGTCCTGCACCCCGTCGCGCACCAGGGCCTTCTGCTCATCGGTCCGGCCGGCGTCCGTGCGGAACCACGCGAACGTCAGGTCGTACTGGCGGCCATAGTTGATCTTGCTGCTGTCGTCCCAGCTCGTCACGCCGTTCCTGGCGGACTGCAGCGTCGGGTCGACCATCTCCAGCAGGTTCACCTGCTCGAAGTTGTTCCGGCGGATGACCGGGTAGCTGCTGTGCCGGTCGACGGATTCGTACTGCTCGCTGGCCTCCTTGCTGGCGGCCTCGTTGAAGCCCGCGCGGAAGGACGCGCAGCCGACGAACAGGGGCAGCGTCGACAGAACGAGGAGCATGGAATGGATGCGGATCCGCATGGAACCTCCCGGGGCCTGTTGGATGATGACGAGTGCAACCGCCGGCTTGAACCGACGGCGTAACACTAGTCGCCCAGGCAGGCGGCGCGCATCACAAGTCTTGATGAGTGAGGCGCGCGCTACGCGCTGACGAAGGGCCGGGTCCGCGTCCACTTCGTCGCCACCCACTTCTCGCCCTGCGTCACCGGCAGGCTGTGGTGGACCGACGCCGGGTAGAGCTGCCCCTTGCCGTCGCAGGACTGGAAGTAGACGGCGCTGCCGCGCTGCGGCGTGACGCTCCAGCCGAGTTCGGGGAAGGCCGTCTCGCCGCCGGCGGGCACGTCGTTGAGATAGGCCACCAGCGTGGCGATGCGCTGGCCGCTGCGGGCGAGCGAGGCCTGGTTGGTGGCGCTGTTGGGCTGCAGCCAGTCGTAGTGCGGCGCGCTGCCGGCGCCGGTCGGGTAGTGCAGGATCTGCAGGCCCTCGCCGTGCGAGGCGGGCAGGCCGGTCAGCGCGGCGAAGCGTTCGTCGATGCGAGCGACCAAGTCGTTCTCGCCCGGGCGGAAGAACATGCCAAGGCTCTGCCGCTGGCCGCTGACGACCGACATGCCGCTGGCCGGGTCCACCAGCGTCGAGGGCGCGAGCCGGGGCCGCGCCAGCTCGATCAGCGCCGCGCATTCCTCGGGCGACAGCACCTCGTTCAGCACCGCCAGCACCGGCATCACGCCGGGCAGGTTCAGCCTTGCGCTCACCTTCATCATCATCGTCATCGCGCGGGCTCCACCGTGCTGTCGGCCACCCAGGCCGCGCCTTCCAGGTGGAAGCCCTGCTGCATCTCCATGCGGCCCTCGCCCTGCAGCAGCGCGTCCAGCATCGGGAACACCCGCCGCACCGCCTCGGCCTGTACCCAGGGCTCGGCCTTGAAGCGGTAGAGGTACTGGACGCTGGCGCGGTCCGCCTTGTCGCCGCTGATCTTCACGATGCGGTCCAGTTCCAGCCGGCCACCGCAGAGGTCCGGCTTGCCGTCGGTCGCCGGCTTCATCGCCCGGCGGCCGGCGGCGGTGAGCTCGTAGCGCCGCGTCGGCACGCGCTCGACTTCCTTGTGCTCGTCGTCGCGCCAGTCGACATAGCCGTCCTGCCCGACCACCAGGCCTTCCTTCTCCAGCACCGGCAGCTGGATCGCGTTGCGCGTGCGCGCCGCCACGTCGCGCGCGTTGACGTCGATCGGCCAGTTCGGCTTGGCCACGCAGATCTCGCCGCGCTGCGCGAGCATGCGCTCCAGCGCGGGCGCCAGGGCGTCCTCCGTCTTCGGCGGCTGGTAGCCGTCGGTCAGCGTGTTCAGGAAGGCCAGCAGGTCCTGGATGTCCTGCTCGCTCATCGGCGGCTGGCTGCCGGCGGCGCGGCCGTCCAGCGGCATCTGGGCGTCGATGTTGCCGTGGTACTTCTTCGGCAGGTCGTTGAACTTCTGCACCTTGCCCTTGACGGTGGGGTACCAGCGCTCCGGGTTGGTGTCGCGCGTGGCGTAGAAGCGCACGGCCTCCTCCAGCGAGGCGATCTGGCCGTTGTGGAAGAAGGACTTGCGCGTGGCCGCGTTGCGCAGCGTCGGCGCCTTGAACATGCCGCAGAGCTCGGGGCTCTTCGGGTGATCGGCGCGGCCGCAGATGCCGAGGTCAACACCTGACCCCTTGCGATGCGGGACGCCGATGGCCGAGTAGGAATAGTCGGTGAACTGCGCCACGCTGCCGCCGACGCCGGCGCCGCTGTAGTGGCAGGCCGCGCAGTTGCCGCGGTTCGGGTCCTGGAACACCGCGAAGCCGCGGATCTCGGCCTTGGTCAGCTCGCCGCCGATCTTGTTGCCGGCATACAGGTCGTACTTGCTGCTGTACGGGTGGAAGCTCGGGTCCTCCATCTGGAAGGCCTGCAGCGCGTCCATCGCATGGGCGAAGGCCAGCGCCGGCTTGTCGAAGGCGTGCTCACCGAAGGCCTGCAGGAACAGCGGCGCGTAGGCCGACTTCCTCAGCTTGGCAACGACATCGGCCGCGCTGCGGTTCGCCATCTCGATCGGCGACAGCAGCGGGATCTGCGCCTGCTCGGCCAGCGTGCCGGCGCGGCCGTCCCAGGCGAAGCCGCCGCCGGGGCCGGGCGGGCTCACGCCGTCCGGGTTGTCGGCCAGGTCGGCGTAGGCGGGGGTGTAGTTCTTGTAGGTCAGCGTGGGCACGGCGCGCGTGCCGGGCTTGTTCAGGTGCGGGCCGCCGAGCTGCACGCGCAGGTCGTTGGCTGGGGCGTAGTGGTTGGCCGGGTCGTGGCAGCTCGCGCAGGACATCTTTCCCGAGCCCGAGAGCGACTTGTCGACGAACATCAGGGCGCCGACCTGGGCCTGGATGCTCAGCGGGGCCTGCGCATGGCAGAGCGTGGAGATCGCCGCGAGGGCAAGCAGCAACAGGCTGCGAATCATTTCCTGGACTCCTCAATGACGAAAAGCCGGCGCCTCGGACGAGGCGCCGGCCGTCAGTACGACTAACGGATTACTTCAGCGACCAGAGGTTCACCTGCGTCGCATCCGGGCCCGTCTGGGCGGCGGTGTTCACGTCGCCCGACTGGCGCTGCGTGTAGGTCGTCGGGAACACGTAGCTGTGGTTCATCGGACGGACCGAGTCGAAGTGCGCGTCGGCGCTGCCCGCGTATTCCGGCAGCAGGGCCAGGTTCGACGCGATGAAGGCCTGCGTGTACTTCGAGCGGTTCATGTACGAGAACGGATCGGCCGGATCGGCCAGGCCGAACATGTCCTGCAGCGTGCGCACGAAGGAGAAGTGGCTGTAGTAGTCGCTGTCCACCAGGCCCTTCGGGGCCGAAGCCTGGTTGGTCAGCAGGCCGAAGATCGACTCGCCGTGGCCCTTGTTGCCCGAGCCGTAGCCGGCGATCGTGGCGTCGCGCGAGGTGGCGCCGCCGCCGTTGACCAGCGGGGCGTCCACGTTCGTGCTGACCGGGTTCCAGCCGCAGCAGGAGTTGAAGCCCGAGGTGGCGTTGCCTTCGTCGAACATGATGACGATGGCGACGCGCTTGTTCGGGTTGCGCCACAGCGGCGAAGCCTGGATCTTGTCGACCAGCACCTTCACGTAGTTGTCGCCGCGCGTGATGATCGGCGAGACGGCCGTCGGCGAGACCGCGTTGGAGACGCTCGAGCAGTCGCTGGCGGTGCCGGCCTTGCCGGTGCTCTTGTCGGTGCCGGGGACGCTGATGCCGTGCATGTCGTCGCACTGGTCGGGCACGACGAAGTTCAGCTGGCCGACGTCGCCGCTGAGCAGGTCGGTGCCGAACTGGTCGAGGTCATAGCCCGCCGGGATCGCGTACTTGCTGCCGGCCAGCATGGCGCCATCCCACTGGCCGCCGCCCAGCGTGCGGTTGTTGGCCTTGAAGCCGGGCTCGCTGCGCACGTTCTGGTAGGCCATGCCCGGGTGGTGCTTGGTCTTGTACAGGCCGGCGGGCAGCGGCAGCTGCAGGTTCGGGTTGCCGATGGCGGCGCTGTTGTTGCCGGCGGTGCCGGGCGCGTAGACATAGTCCATCGCGGTGACGGCGCTGTCGGCGATCGAGTCGGTGCGGAAGTCCTGGCCCGGGTTCATCGACTCGCTGTAGGTGCGCCACTGCAGGCCGGCCTTGGACAGCGCGTTGAAGATGTTGGCGCGGCCGGTGATGTTGTGGTTGGTCGCCTGCGCGCAGGTGGCGGTGAAGGGCGAGTTGGCCAGGCCCGGCTGGGTCTTGTCCGGCGTCGGCAGGTCCTGCACGGCGTTGGCGCCGGTGGCGCCGCAGTTCCACTGGTTGTCGTCGGTGATGCCCCAGTCGTCGGCGCCGCCGAGGGCCGTGTAGTTCGGCTCGCTCGGGTTGCCGGTGGCGAAGTAGCTGGTGAACTGGTTGCCTTCGCTGAGGTACTTGTTGATGTTGGGCGCGTAGGCCGAGCCCTTGATCGACAGGGTGGCCTTGTTCTCCAGCATCACGACGAAGATGTGGTCGTAGCGCGGGATGCCTTCCACGTTCATCGCGACCTGCTCGGCGGCCGGCACGGAGGCGGCATCGCCGCGGTCGACCAGCTTGGAGGCATAGGCCCAGCGGTTGGTCAGGGCGACCGATTCCTGCATCACGGCGGTCTGGGCGCTGCCAGCCAGCGTGGCCGGGTCGGCCAGCGCCTCGGCCACGGACAGGCCCAGGCGGCCGGCCAGCGCCGTGCTTTCGGCGGCGTAGTTCGTGCCGTTGGCTTCCATCATGCGGACCACTT
This sequence comes from Pelomonas sp. KK5, assembly GCF_001984095.1. Classification (GTDB taxonomy): domain Bacteria; phylum Pseudomonadota; class Gammaproteobacteria; order Burkholderiales; family Burkholderiaceae_C; genus KK5. The sequence continues at coordinate 2,946 of NZ_LYVQ01000152.1, read as the reverse complement.
CGGTGGACAGCGGCGTGACGGCGACGGCGGCCGGCAGCAGCGGGCTCTTGGTGGCGGCGGCGATCTGGTCGGCGGCGACGCGCAGCACCAGGTGCTGGGTCACCGGCTTGCCGTTGTTGGTGGCGGCGGTGGAGATGTCGGCGATCAGCGGCGCGGCGACGCGGCTGGAGATCAGGAAGCTGCCGTCGGCCTTGGTGATGGCAGAGACTTCACCGGCATCGCAGACGCCGTTGTTGTTGGCGTCGAAGCAGACGGTGGCGCCGGCGTAGACGGAAGCGGCGGTCTGGCCGCTGGTGGCCTGGGCCGGGCTGTCGGCGATCACCGGGGCGGTGAACAAGGTGCCGGCGACGATGCCCTTGACGGACACGGCGGCCTGCGCCGGCATCCAGGCGGCGAGCAGGGCGACGGCGGCGGAGACGGCGGCGAGCTGGGGGTGCTTTTTCATCATGATGACGGGCTCCGGGGTCAGATCTTGCGGCGGCGCAGCGAGGTGGCGCCGATGAGGACGAGGCCGGCGGCCATCAGCGCGTAGCTGGCGGGCTCGGGCACGGCGGCGGCGGTCACGGTCCAGTGGGCGTTGGTGGCGGTCTCGGCGCCGCTGACCGGGTTGCCCAGGGCGTCCGGCAGGTTGTAGTTGATGGCGTAGGCCTGGCCGCCGGCGATCGTGAAGAGGTTGTTGTAGGTGTTGCTGTCGCCGTCGAGGATGGCGAAGTTCGACTTGGCCACGTCGGTGGAGATCACCGCGGCGCCTTCCAATGCACCAGTCGTGGAATTGACGCCACCGACCAGCAGCGGGCCGCCGAAGGCGGTGCCGTTGATCCAGACCTTGGCATCGCTGATCTGGGAGATCAGGCTGCCGACCAGGTCGCCGTCGAAGCTGCCGGTGATGGTCACCGGAGCGCCGTTGCCGGTGTTGGCGGCGTCGAAGCTGTAGCTGAAGTTGAAGGTGGTGGCCTGGGCGCCGACGGATGCCAGCAGGCCCGCCATCAGGGCCGCGGAGGCGAGGATCAGTTTTTTCATGGTCGACCTTTCGACGTGTCGTGTTCGAGGAGTTGCTGCCTGGAGCCGGATGCATGCATCGCGACGCGGCGCAGTCTCTCGACGGGCCATGTCAACGCCGTGACCGTGACAAGCGTCACGAATCGTGCGGGCGCTGGGCGAACCCTTCGCATTTCTGTCGAACTTCTTAACCTTTGCTGGTCGGCTTCCAGTCAGCTTCGATGCAGGAATCGGGTCCGAAAGGGCGCTCTGCGGAGCGATGCCCGATGGCGGCGGAAGGTCGTTGTGCGGCCTGCGGGCGGGCCGGCGCACGGCGCGGCAAGATGCTGGACTTTTTGGGTGCCGGATCGATGTTGTTGTCGTCGCGCGAGGAACTGGAAGATGAAGCAGGGCTGGGCTTGAGCGCACGCGAGCGCAGTGCGCTGGTGGCCGTGCTGATGGGTGTGGTGCTGGCCACGCTGGACACGGCCATCGCCAACGTCGCGCTGCCGACGATCGCCGCCGACCTGCAGTCGCCCGCCGCTGCCGCGATCTGGGTCATCAATGCCTACCAGCTTGCGGTGGTCGCGACGATGCTGCCCTTCGCCGCCCTGGGCGACGTCGTCGGCCCGCGCCGGGTGTTCCTCGGCGGCATCGCCCTGTTCACCGTGGCCTCGGGCCTGTGCATGGCGGCCGGCAGCGTCACGCTGCTGGCGGCGGCGCGGGCGCTGCAGGGCATCGGCGCCGGGGCGATGATGAGCGTCAACATCGCGCTGATCCGGCAGATCTACCCGCCCCAGCGGCTGGGGCGCGGCGTCGGCATGAATGCACTGGTGGTGGGCATCGGCTTCGCGGTCGGGCCGACGGTGGCCTCGCTGCTGCTGTCCGTGGCGAGCTGGCCCTGGCTGTTCGGCATCAACGTGCCACTGGGCCTCTTGGCGATCGCCTGCGCCTGGCCCGCGCTGCCGGCCAGCGCCCCGCGCCCGCACGGCTTCGACCCGATCACCGCCGCGCTGACGGCCGCCAGCTTCGCGGCGCTGATCTTCGCGCTGGGCTCGATGGCGCAGCTCGCCTCATGGGGTCAGGTCTTGCCGGCCATCGCGGTGACGCTGGCGGCCGGCGCGGCGCTGCTGCACCGCCAGCGCGGCCACGCGGCGCCGATGCTGCCGGTGGACCTGCTGCGCCGGCCGATGTTCGCGCTGTCGGCGCTGACGGCGGTGTGCGCCTTCGCCACCCAGGGCCTGGCCTTCGTCTCGCTGCCCTTCTTCTTCGAGCAGGTGATGCATCGCGACGCCGCGCACGCGGGCTACCTGATGACCGCCTGGCCGGTGATCGTGGCGCTGGCCGCGCCCCTGGCCGGCCGCCTGTCGGACCGCCATCCGCCGGGGCTGCTGGGCGGCATCGGCATGGCGCTGCTCGCGGCCGGCATGGCGGCGCTGGCGCTGCTGCCGGCGGAGCCCTCTCTCGTCGCGATCGTCGGGTGGATGGCCTTGTGCGGCGCCGGCTTCGGCTTCTTCCAGGCGCCCAACCTGAAGGCGCTGATGTCCAGCGCGCCGCCGCATCGCAGCGGTGGCGCCAGCGGGGTGATCGGCGTGTGCCGGCTGCTGGGGCAGAGCAGCGGCGCGGCGCTGGTGGCGCTGTGCTTCCACCTCGCCGGGCTGCAGCACGGGCCTTCGGTCGCGCTGGCGCTGGGCGCCGTCACGTCCGGCCTGGCGGCGCTGGCGAGTTTTGCGCGCCTGCGCGTCAGCAGCTAGTGACCCGTAACACTGAAATCGGAAGTCGCTGTCCGCGCGCATGCCTCATTTCAGTTGCTCCACCGCGCTGCGAGCGTCCCGCGACCCATGAAACACGCCCCCGGCCGTTCGCCCTGAGCCACTTCGACAAGCTCAGGACAGGCCTGTCGAAGGGCCGTGTACGACGAGGGCTTCGACAGGCTCAGCCCGAACGGATCGGGGCGCTGCACTCGGG
>NZ_LYVQ01000151.1 GCF_001984095.1 Pelomonas sp. KK5 | reverse complement strand
GCCTTGTTCCGGCGCGTGGTCTACGGCCGTGTGCCGGCCTCACACGTGGCGGGCGTGCTGGGGCTGGCCGCGGTGGCGTTTGTCGCTGCCGCGCTGGGCTGGAGCCTGCTGGCGCTGTGCGCCGGCATCGTCGTGGTGCTGCTGGCGGTGGCCGCCTGGGATGGCTGCGCGCAGCGGCTCGCGCACTGAGGCTGCCGTTCGCGCCGCCGCGCGGCGGCTCGTCGCATCGTGATGGGCGGGCCAGGCTCGCGTTTTCACAATGGCTCCATTCCCCACCCACGGAGCCCGCCATGAGAACCGAAGACGACGACATCCAACGCATCGCCCGCCGCCGCGTCGCCCGCAAGACGGGCTTCTACATCCACCTGCTGGTCTACGTCCTGGTCAATGCCGGCCTCTACGCCGTCAACCTCTGGACCGCCAGCATCGACGGCCACGGCATCCGCTGGCACCAGTTCCCGCTGCTGGGCTGGGGCCTGGGGCTGGCGATCCACGGCCTGGTGACCTGGCTCTCGCTGACCGACCTGCGCGAGACGATGGTGGACCGGGAAGTCGAGCGGCTGCGGCGGAGATAATCGCGCAAACACACTGACACATTCAGCACCCGATGTCCCACGCGCCCGACGACAGCGTCAAACCCAGCAACTTCCTTCGCCACATCATCGAAGGCGACCTGGAGGCCGGCACCAACGCCGGTCGCAACTTCGCCGGCACGCCCGGCGACGCCGCCCACCACCAGGCGGGCCAGCCCGACCCGGCGCGCGTGCGGCTGCGCTTCCCGCCCGAGCCGAACGGCTACCTGCACGTCGGACACGCCAAGAGCATCTGCCTGAACTTCGGCCTGGCGCGCGACTACGGCGGCGTCTGCCACCTGCGCTTCGACGACACCAACCCGGAGAAGGAAGAGCAGGAGTACGTGGACGCCATCGAGGAGATGGTCCACTGGCTGGGCTGGAGCTGGGACGCCAACGGCACCTCCCACCTGTTCTTCGCCAGCAACTACTTCGACTTCATGTACCGGGCGGCCGAATACCTGATCAGCGCCGGCCTCGCCTACGTGGACGAGCAGACGCCCGAGGAAATGCGCGCGAACCGCGGCGACTTCGCCACGCCGGGCACCGACAGCCCCTTCCGCGCCCGCACGCCCGAGGAGAACCTCGCCCGCTTCCGCGAGATGCGCGACGGCAAGCATGCCGACGGCGCGATGGTCCTGCGCGCCAAGATCGACATGGCCTCGCCCAACATCAACCTGCGCGACCCGACGCTCTACCGCATCCGCCGCGCCACCCACCACAACACCGGCGACAAGTGGTGCATCTACCCGATGTACACCTACGCCCATCCGATCGAGGACGCGCTGGAGCGGATCACCCACAGCGTCTGCACGCTGGAGTTCGAGGACCAGCGTCCGTTCTACGACTGGCTGCTGGAATCACTCGCGGCCGGTGGCCTGCTGGCGCACCCGCTGCCCAAGCAGTACGAGTTCGGGCGGATGAACCTCAGCTACGTCGTCACCAGCAAGCGCAAGCTGCGCCAGCTGGTGGAGGAGAAGCACGTCAGCGGCTGGGACGACCCGCGCATGCCCACGCTCGTCGGCATGCGCCGCCGCGGCTACACGCCCGAGAGCATCCGCGCGATGGTGGACTCCAGCGGCGTCACCAAGAGCAACTCTTGGATCGACTACTCGGTGCTCGACGGCTACCTGCGCGCCGACCTCGAAGGCAAGGCCGCCCGCGCCTGTGCGGTGCTGGACCCGGTCAAGCTGAAGTTCACCAACTGGACCGAGCTGTTCGGCAGCGCCGACCACGTCGAGACGACCACCGCCCCGGCCCACCCGCACCTGCCCGAGCTGGGCACGCGCGAGATCCGCATGGGTTCCGAAGTCTGGATCGAGCGGGATGACTTCCTGGAAGTGCCGGTCAAGGGCTGGCAGCGCCTGTTCCCGGGCAACAAGACGCGCCTGAAGTACGGCTATGTGGTCGAGTGCACCGGCTGCGAGAAGGATGCCGAAGGCAACATCACCGCCGTGCTGGCGACCATCGTGCCCGACACCAAGAGCGGCACGCCGGGCGCCGATGCGATCAAGGTCAAGGGCGTGATCACCTGGGTCGGTGTGCAGGATGCCGTCGCGGCCGAGGTGCGTCTGTACGACCGCCTCTTCACCGAGGCGCAGCCCGATGCGGGCGGGCGGGATTTCCTGGAGGTGCTGAACCCGGGCAGCTTGAAGGTCGTCCAGGCCTGGCTGGAGCCCTCACTGGCGAACGTGGCAGCGTCTACCGCTTTCCAGTTCGAACGCCACGGTTACTTCGTGACGGATCGGGTGGACCATCGCGCGGACAAGCCGGTCTTCAACAAGATCACGGGCCTGCGCGACAGCAATTGGGCTAAATAAAACGATGCAGCTGATTCAGTCGGACGCGAGGACGACCGGATTGGCGTACTCGTGGCCGACGACGGCGCGGGCGAACAGATAGTTGGCTCGCGCCTTCTCGCTGAGCAGATCCAGGAACACGGACCCGTGTTCATCGCAGGGGAAGATCAGCGCCTTGCCGCTGTGGAACAGCGACTGGAAGCGCAGTTCGAACCTGGAAGGCTGGCGCTGCTGCTTGCTGCTGACTGGGACACCGATGGCGATGGCATTCATGGCGACTGCTCCTGCATCCGGCCTTGCTGGCCCGGTACCTTCAATTTAGGACGCGTTCGTTCCGATGATGCGTGCAAACGTCGCGGAAACTACCCACAGTTAGGGGCTTCCCCCCGTGGACACGGGGATCGCGGAATAGTGCGCGTCTAACGTCTTGTACCGACTGACCGTTGACGTGACATCCATCACGCAGCGGACGAAGCCAGGTCCGCCATGCGCCGCACCTTGACCTTGCGGCCCTTGAGCTTGCCATTGGAAAGCCGCTTCACCGCCTCGCGAGCGATGCCGCGCTCCACCGCCACATAGCTGTGGAAATCGGTCACGTTGATCTTGCCGATCTGCGCGGCGGTGAAGCCCGCCTCGCCGGTCAGCGCGCCGAGGATGTCGCCGGGGCGGATCTTGTCCTTGCGGCCGCCAAGGATCTGCAGCGTGTCCATCGCGGGCTGCAGCGGGCCGCCGGCCGCGGGCTGCAGTTCGTCCAGCTTGCCCCATGTCGTCTCACGCCCCTGCATCTGCTCGATGCGGCCGATGCGGCCCATCTCGTCCAGGCTGGCCAGCGTCAGCGCAAGCCCCTCGGCGCCGGCGCGGCCGGTGCGGCCGATGCGGTGGGTGTGCACCTCGGTGTCCGGCGTCACCTCCACGTTGATGACGCATTCGAGCTGCGCAACGTCCAGGCCGCGCGCGGCCACATCGGTGGCCACCAGCACCGAGCAGGAGCGGTTGGCGAACTGGATCAGCACCTGGTCGCGGTCGCGCTGCTCCAGGTCGCCGTGCAGCGCCATCGCAACAAAGCCTTGCGCGTTGAGCACGTCCACCAGGTCGTCGCACTGGCGCTTGGTGTTGCAGAAGGCGATCGTGCTGGCCGGGCGGTAGTGGTTCAGCAGCGTGGACACCGCATGCAGGCGCTGTTCCTCGGCCACCTCGTAGGCGAACTGGCGGATCTGCGCCGGCGCGGCGCTCGCCACCTCCACGCGCTTCGGATCGCGCAGGAACTGCTGCGCGAGCTTGTCGATGTCTTCCGGGTAGGTGGCGGAGAACAGCAGGGTCTGGCGGCTCTTCGGCGTGCGCTTGACCACCGCCACCATGTCGTCGAAGAAACCCATGTCGAGCATGCGGTCGGCTTCGTCGAGCACCAGCGTGTTCAGCGCGGAGAGATCGAGGCTGCCGCGCTCCAGATGGTCCATTACCCGGCCGGGCGTGCCCACGGCGATGTGGGCGCCGAAGGCCAGGCTCTCCATCTGCGGCTTCATCGGGCTGCCGCCGCAGAGGGTCAGCACCTTGATGTTGTCGGCCGCGCGGGCGAGGCGACGGATCTCCTGCGTGACCTGCTCGGCCAGTTCGCGCGTGGGGCACAGCACCAGCGACTGCGTGCGCGAATCGGCCGCGTCGAGACGGTGCAGCAGCGCGATGGCGAAGGCCGCCGTCTTGCCGCTGCCGGTCTGCGCCTGGGCGATCAGGTCCTGGCCGGCCAGGGCCGGCGGCAGGCTGGCGGCCTGGATGGCCGTCATCTGCTCGTAGCCGAGCTGGGCCAGGTTGGCCAGCATCGGCGCGGAGAGAGGAAGGGTCGAAAACGGACGATCTGTGGAGGCGCTCATCTAGGGATTATCCCAGGGCCTCCACAAGTAACCGTTTATGCCAGCGTATAGCTCGTCTTCACCGTCGTGAAGAACTCGGCCGCGTACCGGCCCTGCTCCCGCGAGCCGTAGGACGATCCCTTGCGGCCGCCGAAGGGCACGTGATAGTCCACGCCCGCCGTCGGCAGGTTGACCATCACCATGCCGGCCTGCACATGGCGCTTGAAGTGCGTGGCGTACTTGAGCGAGGTGGTGGCGATGCCGGCCGACAGGCCGAACGGCGTGTCGTTGGCCATCGCCAGCGCTTCGTCGTAGTCCTTCACGCGGATCACGCTGACCACCGGGCCGAAGACTTCCTCGCGGTTGATGCGCATCGCGGCGGTCGTCTCGGTCAGCAGCGTCGGGGCCATGAAGAAGCCCTTCGTTTCGTATTCGACCAGCGACCCACCGGCGAGAACGCGGCCGCCCTCTTCCTGGCCGATCGTCACATAGCTCATGTCCTGGTCCAGCTGCGCCTGCGAGACGACCGGGCCGATGTCCGTGCCCGCGGCCAGCGCGGCGCCGACCTTCAGTTTCCTCGTACGCTCGGCCAGTGCGGCGACGAAGGCGTCGTGGATGCCTTCGGTGACGATCAGGCGGCTCGACGCGGTGCAGCGCTGGCCGGTCGAGAAGAAGCCGCTGTTGGCGCAGAGCTCCACCGCCGCGTTCAGGTCGGCGTCGTCCAGCACCACCTGCGGGTTCTTGCCGCCCATTTCGAGCTGCACCTTCTTGCCGGAGGCCACCGCCGTCTGGGCGATCTGGCGGCCCACGCCGACCGAGCCGGTGAAGCTGATCGCATCCACCTGCGGGTTCGTGACGATCGCGTTGCCGACCAGGCTGCCGCGGCCCATCACCAGGTTGAACACGCCGGCCGGGATGCCCGAGCGGGAGATGATGTCGGCCAGCGCCCAGGCGCAACCCGGCACCAGGTCGGCCGGCTTCAGCACGACGCAGCAGCCGTAGGCCAGCGCCGGCGCGATCTTCCAGCTCGGGATCGCGATCGGGAAGTTCCAGGGCGTGATCATGCCGACGACGCCGATCGGCTCGCGCGTCACTTCCACGCCGATGCCAGGCCGCACCGAGGGCAGGATCTCGCCGGCCAGGCGCAGGCATTCACCGGCGAAGAACTTGAAGATGTTGCCGGCGCGCACCACCTCGCCGATCGCCTCGGGCAGCACCTTGCCTTCTTCACGGGCCAGCAGGCGGCCGAGTTCGTCGCGGCGGGCCAGGATCTCGGTGCCGATCTTGTCGAGCGCGTCGGCGCGGGCCTGGATGCCGCCGGTGCTCCACTTCGGGAAGGCGGCGCGGGCGGCCTGCACGGCGGCCTCGACCTGGGCGGCGTCAGCCTGGGCGTACTCGCCCAGCACGTCGCTGAGGTCCGAGGGGTTGATGTTCGGTGCGTAGCTGGCGCCGGGCACCCATTCGCCGTTGATGTAGTTGTCGAAGCGCTGTTGCGAGGCGGACATGGACGGGCACTCCTGCAATGTGAAAAGTGAGATTGAATACTGAAACCGCGTGAGCTTACTTCGATTCTGACGAAGAATGGCTTGCGCATCCGCTGTTATGGTTCGTGCGCACGCCGCCCTGCTCGAAGAGAAGCCATCCGTCATGACCGATCCCCGCGCCCTGCTCCGCTCGATGTTCGATGCCGCCGTCGCGGCTGCCCAGCCGGCCCTGTGCCTGCCCGCGCACCTGCCGCAGCCGCCCAAGGGGAAGACCGTCGTGATCGGCGCCGGCAAGGCATCGGCCGCGATGGCGCAGGCGATGGAGAAGCACTGGCCGGGTGCCATCGATGGCGTCGTCGTAACGCGTTATGGCTACGAAGTCCCTTGCGAGCGGATCGAGATCATCCAGGCCGCCCACCCGGTGCCCGATGCGGCCAGCGAACAGGCCTCGAAGCGCCTGTTCGACAAGGTCAGCGGCCTGACCGAAGACGACCTGGTCATCGCGCTGATCTCCGGCGGCGGCTCCTCGCTGCTGGTGGCGCCGGCGCAAGGCCTGACCCTGGCCGACAAGCAGGCCGTCAACAAGGCGCTGCTGGCCAGCGGCGCGACGATCTCCGAGATGAACTGCGTGCGCCGGCACCTGTCCGACATCAAGGGCGGGCGCCTCGCTGCCGCCTGCCATCCGGCGCGGCTGGTGACGCTGCTGATCTCGGACGTACCGGGCGATGATCCGGTCGACATCGCCTCCGGCCCGACGGTGGGCGACCCCAGCACTTGCGCCGACGCGCTCGCCATCATCGACCGCTATGGCATCGCGATCCCGGGCGCCGTGCGCGCACGGCTGGAAAGCGGCGAAGGCGAGACCGTCAAGCCCGACGACCCACGCCTGGCGCGCGCCGAGACCCGCATGATCACGGCCCCGCAGATGGCGCTGGTCGCTGCCGCGCAGGTGGCGCTGGACGCCGGCATCACGCCCTACATCCTCGGCGACAGCCTCGAAGGTGAGGCGCGCGACCTGGGCCTGGCGATGGCCGGCATCGCCCGGCAGGTGATCGTGCACGAACAGCCCTTCAAGCGCCCCTGCGTGCTGCTGTCCGGCGGCGAGACCACGGTGACGCTGAAGGGCACCGGCCGCGGCGGACGTAACGTCGAGTTCCTGCTGAGCCTGGCCGTGGCGCTGAACGGCCTCAAGGGCGTCTACGGCGCCGCCGGCGACACCGACGGCGTCGACGGCGCCGAGGAGATCGCCGGCGCGATCTGCACGCCCGACACGCTGGAACGCGCCTGGGCCAAGGGCATCAATCCGCGCGCCAGCCTCGACAACAACGACGGCCACGGCTTCTTCCAGTCGCTCGGCGACTCGATCATCACCGGCCCGACCCTGACCAACGTCAACGACTTCCGCGCCATCTACATCGAGTGACCATGGACTCCCCCAAGCATCGACTCGAGATGACCGTGCTGATGACGCCCGACATGGCGAACTTCGCCGGCAATGTCCACGGCGGCACGATCCTGAAGTTCCTCGACCAGGTGGCCTATGCCTGCGCCAGCCGCTATGCCGGTCGCTACGTGGTGACGCTGTCGGTCGACCAGGTGATGTTCCGCCAGCCGATCCACGTCGGCGAACTGGTCAGCTTCAAGGCCGCGATCAACTACACCGGCACCTCGTCGATGGAGGTCGGCATCAAGGTGCAGACCGAGAACATCCGCACCCAGGAAGTCCGCCATGCCAACAGCTGCTTCTTCACGATGGTGGCGGTGGACGACGAGCGCAAGCCGGTGCCGGTGCCCAGGCTGGTGCCGGAGGGCGCCGATGAAGAACGGCGTTATGCCGCGGCGCTGGTGAGAAAGCAGCTGCGGCAGGAGTTCGCGCAGCGGCTGGATGCGTCCCGCCGCATGGGTCAGACCGCGGACTGAACAAAGAACTCGCTGGGTGTCTGCCCGAACTGGCGCTTGAACATCGTGGCAAACGCGCTCGGGCTCGCATAGCCCAGTGCCAGCGCGACGCTGATGATCTTCTCGCCGCCGGCCAGCAGTTCCAGCCCGTGCAGCAGCCGCGACTGCTGGCGCCACTGGCCGAAGGTCATGCCGGTCTCCTTTGCAAAGCGGCGCTGCAGCGTCTTCACGTCGACCGAGAGCTCCTGCGCCCATTGCTCCAGCGTGGCCGGGTCGTCGGGCTGCTGCTGAAGCCGCTCGCAGATCCGCTGCAGCCGCGCGTCGCTGGGCTGCGGCAGGTGCAGCGGGAGCACCGGCAGGGCCTGCAGTTCGTCGAGGATCAGTGCGGCGAGGCGTCCGTCGCGCGAGTCGGGCGCATAGTCCCCGCCGAGCTTCATCGCCGCGAGGATCAACTCGCGCAGCAGGCTCGAGACGCCCACCGCCTGCGGCTCGCTCGGCAACTGCGGCGCCACATCGGGCCGCACGTAGAGGCTGCGCATCTGCAGGTCACCGACACAGCGGATGCCGTGGACAAAGCCGGTCGGCATCCAGATCGCGCGGGTCGGCGGCACCACCCACTGCCCTTCGTCCGAGGTCACCACCATCACGCCGCTGACGGCGTAGATCAGCTGACCCTTGTTGTGCGAGTGGCGGGCGACCCGATGGCCGCGCGGGTAGTCGGTGGCCTTGCCGAAGACGGGCAGCGTCGTGGCGTCGATGTCCAGCAGGCGTTCGGGAAGCGAGGGAACGGGGTAAGACATGTCCTTTTGGCGATTGTTGTCGCCCGGATGGCGCGAGACGGACATAAATACTAACCCTTATCCTCCACGCACCATGTCCGCCATCCCCGCCTCCCTCCCCACCAGCGGTGCGCCGAACCGCACCGCCTTCCGCGTCATCGGCTTCATCAGCGCCTCGCACATGATCAACGACATGATGCAGTCGCTGATCCTGGCGATGTATCCGATCCTGAAGGGCACCTTCTCGCTGAGCTTCACCCAGGTCGGCCTGATCACGCTGACCTACCAGCTCACCGCCTCGCTGCTGCAGCCGCTGATCGGCCTGTACACCGACAGGAAGCCGACGCCCTACTCGCTGCCGATCGGCATGGGCTTCACGCTGTGCGGCCTGCTGCTGCTGGCCTTTGCGCCGAACTACGGCACGGTGCTGCTGGCTGCCGCGTTTGTCGGCACCGGCTCCTCGGTCTTCCATCCGGAATCGTCGCGCGTGGCGCGGATGGCCTCGGGCGGGCGCCACGGCCTGGCGCAATCGCTGTTCCAGGTCGGCGGCAATACCGGCAGCGCTTTGGGCCCGCTGGTAGCCGCGCTGGTGATCGAGCCCTTCGGCCAGCGCAGCGTCGCGTGGTTTGCGCTGGTGGCGCTGGTGGGCATCTCGCTCTTGAGCCAGGTGAGCCGCTGGTATGCGCACCAGCACCTGGCCGCCAAGGGCAAGCCGGCCAAGCCGGCCGCCAAGGCGCCGCTGCCGCCCGGCAAGACGGCCTTCGTCGTCGGCGTGCTGCTGCTGCTGATCTTCTCGAAGTACTTCTACATCGCCGGCCTGTCGAGCTTCTACACCTTCTACGTGATGGAGAAGTTCCACGTGTCGGTGCAGAGCGCGCAGATGCACCTGTTCATCTTCCTGTTCGCCTCGGCGCTGGGCACGCTGGCGGGCGGCCCGATCGGCGACCGCATCGGCCGCAAGCCGGTCATCTGGTTCTCGATCCTCGGTGTCGCGCCGCTGGCGCTGATGCTGCCGCATGCCGACCTGTTCTGGAGCACGGCGCTGACGATCGCGATCGGCCTGATCCTGTCCTCGGCCTTCTCGGCCATCCTGGTCTACGCGCAGGAACTCATCCCGGGCAAGGTGGGCATGGTCTCGGGCCTGTTCTTCGGCTTCGCCTTCGGCATGGGCGGCCTGGGCGCCGCGGTGCTGGGCCTGGTGGCCGACCGCACCAGCATCGACTTCGTCTACGAGACGATCGCCTGGCTGCCGCTGCTGGGCATCGCGGCGGCGCTGCTGCCGACGATCAGGAAGAAAGCCGCCTGATCGTCACAGGCCCGGGGCAAGGATCCCGGGCATGCCGATGAATTCGGGCTGGTGGCGGAAGTCCCAGACCCAGCGGCGCAGCGCCGGGTATTCGTCCAGCGGGATGCCGCCCTCAGGCGCCAGCGCCGCGTAGGGGAAGCAGGCCAGGTCCGCGATCGTGGACTGCTCGGTCGAGGCGAGCCACCGATGGCCGGCAAGGTGGTCATCGAGTTGACGGAACAGTGCGTGCGCAGCCCGGCGCGCCGCGTCGACGTCGATCTGGGCAAAGCCGAAGCCGTCATGCAGACGCGCCGCCGAGGCGCTGCGGGTGATGTCCTCCGCCACGCCCAGCCATAACTGGATCTCTCCACGGACCCGCGCGCCGGCCGGATACCAGCGCTCGCCGCGGTCGTAGGCGCTGGCGAGATACACCAGGATCGCCTGGGCATCGCGCAGCAGAAGCTCACCGTCCTGCAGCACCGGGATCTGGCCCAGCGGGTTCACCTCGTCGATGAACCACGCGGCCTTGTGCTCGCGGCCCGGATGGAAGTTGATCGCGTGCTTCTCGAACGGTTGCCCCAGTGCATTCAGCAGGTAGCGCACCTTCCAGCAGTTGCCGGAGAGTTCGTAGTCGTACAGCTTGATCATGCGTTGATCGCCCCGTAGGTCATGCCGCGCTTCTTCAGCCAGCGGCGGTAGGCGCCGGACATCGCATCGCAGCGCGTGGGCGTCTCGTAGCCGGCCACCAAGGGCATCTTCTTAGGTCTCTGGTTCTCGAGGATCGGCTTGTCCTGGCCGAAGATCGTGTGCTGGAAGCCGATCAGGTCGGTATCGCTCAACTCGTCGTCGAAATAGGCGAGCAGGCAGTAGGCAATGATGTGCTCCTCGTCGACCGGCTGCACGAACAGGCCGATCGCATCCTGCGCGCCGGGCCGCGGCACCGAGGTCTTGTAGAGCATCGCCGTCAGCGGCTGCATCACGCGGTAGCGGTACTGCGCCTCCACGCCCTCGGTGGCCGCCCCGGAGGTGCGCGGCTGGTAGAAGCGGCACTCGGTGGCCCAGATCTCGTCGGCTTCCTCGTCGATGCTGACCTTGTACGGCGCCACCTCGGTATGCGGCACCTCGCCGAGGAAGTGCGAATGGACGTAGGGAAAGTGCGCCATGTCGAGGAAGTTCTCGACCATGCGCAGGCCCGAGACCTTCACGCCGATGCCGTCGCAGTCGACGATGCGGCGGCCGGGCTCGTCGAACTCGGGGAAGGCGAACAGCGGCTTGGGCTCGGCGGTCTCGCCGGGGCAGACCCACAAGTAACCGTAGCGTTCCTGGGCGCGAAGCATGCGGCCATCGGCGGCGCCTGCCTGCACCCTGCCGGCCTCGTCACGCCACAGGCGCACGCGGCTGCCGAGCAGTGTCGTCTCATGGGCGCCGCGGGCCAGGCGCGAGGCGGGGCCGACGGTCAGCCAGTCGGCCAGCATGTTCGGGTCGGTGGTGTTGAAACTCATGCGCCCTCCTCCATCGTCCCGCGCAGGCGGCGCGAGGCCTTGACCACGGCGGCCACATCGTCGGCGCGGCGCGTGAACAGGTGCAGCATGGACCAGTCGGCCCTGGCCTCGTTCAGATAGATCAGGACCGGCACATCGGCGAGCACACCCCGCCAGACGCCAGGCTCAGCCGCGACAAAGCCCTGGGCCAGCAGGCGCGGCCTCCCGGCCTCGCCCGTGACACGCACCGACAGCGAACGGCAGAACTGCTGCTCCTCGCGCTCGGCCAGCACCGGCGCCGCCGTCTCGATCGCCCGCGAGGACACCCACACCATGCCCTGCACCTCCGCAGCCCGCCAGGTCTTCACGCAGACGCCCTGGGGCACGGCCGCATCGGGCTGCGCGGGAATGCGGCTGCACGCCGCGCTGTCGGCCTCGAACTCCCAGCCGTGATAGGCGCAGGAGAGCTTGCCATCGAGGATGCGGCCCAGCGTCAGCCGCGTGCCGCGGTGCGGGCAGCGGTTCTCCCAGGCCTGGGCGACACCGTCGACCGAGCGCCATAGCGCGAGTTCCTCGCCGTGCAGGAAGCCAGCGACGATGTCGTTCGCGGCGCGAATCGCCTGCGAGGGCAGGACAGGATGCCAGCTCATCGCTCGCTCAATGCGTCGGGCCGCCGACGACGCCCTCGACGAACCAGTCCATCTTGCCGAGATCGGCGTCGGGATAGCTCGCACCCGCCGCGACGCGGACGACGCCATGCTGGTCCTTGATCGGCCCGGCGAACACCTTCAGCTTGCCGCTGACGATGTCCTTCTGCTTCGCCAGCATCAGCTCCTGCACCGCCTTCGGCACGCTCGGGCCGAAGGGCGCCATCTGGATCGTGCCTTCCTTCAGGCCGCCGAAGTAGAGCTGGCCCTTCCAGGTGCCGGCCATCACCTGCTGCGCCACCTGTGTGTAGTAGTCGCCCCAGTGGTGGGTGATGCCGGTCAGGTAGTGCTTCGGCGCGTACTTGCGCATGTCCGAATGGAAGGAGATGCTGGCCACGCCGCGCTCCTCGGCGGCGGTGACGACGGCGGGTGTGTCGGTGAAGTGCGTGACGACGTCGGCGCCGGCGTTGATCAGCGTCAGCGCGGCCTCGCGCTCGCGGGTCGGGTCGTACCAGGAGTTGACGAAGACGGTGCGGACCTGGATCTTCGGATCGACGCTGCGCGCACCCAGCGTGAAGGCGTTCAGGTCCCAGACCACGTCGGGCACCGGCAGCGCGCCGACGAAGCCGAGCACCTTGCTCTTCGTCGTCCTGGCCGCGACGATGCCGGCGAGGTAGCCGCCCTCGTGCCACTTGGCGTTATAGCCGCCGACATTGGGCGCGGTGAGGTAGCCGCTGGCGGTGGAGTAGAACTTCTCCGGGTTGTCGGCCGCGACCTTCATCGCCGGCTGCATGAAGCCGAAGGACACGGCGAAGACCAGCTTGCTGCCGTCGTTGGAGAGCTCGCGGATAACGCGCTCGGCATCGGGGCCGGCGTTGACGTTGGGCACCGCGCGCACCTGCACCTTGCCGCCCAGCTTCGCTTCCATTTCCTTGCGGCCGAGGTCGTTCTGGTAGGTCCAGCCGGTATCGCCGACCGGGCCGAGATAGACGAAGCCGATCTTCATCGGCTCGGCCGCCTGCACCGCCGTGAAACCGGCGCCGCATGCGAATGCGAGAGCCGCCGCCTTGATGATGAACCGACGCATTTGCAGCCACTCCAGAAAGCCAAAGGCGAAACGATAGCGAGACGCCCGCGCCGGCGTAAGTGGCCGGCTGAAATGCTCCGTTCCATTTCTGAAACAATCGCGACCCATGCCCATCGACCTCAAGCTCGTCGAAGCCTTCCACCTGATCGTGCGGAGCGGCAGCCTCACGCAGGCCGAGGCGCAGAGCGGCCAGTCCAAGGCGACGCTGAGCCGTGCACTGGTGAAGCTGGAGCAGCAACTGGGCGCGCAGTTGCTGAGCCGCACCACCCGCAAGCTGCAGCTGACCGAGGCCGGCCGCGCCTTCCACGCCCACTGCGAGACGCTGCTGGCCGAGGTCAGCGGCCGGCTGGAGGCGGCCCACACCGAAGTGCAGCAGTTGCACGCCGGCACCGCCGGCACGCTGCGCGTGCTGTCCGACCCGCAGTTCAGCACCACCTTCGTCTGCCACGTGACGCGGCTGTTCCTTGAGCAGCACCCGAAGCTGCATTGCCAGCTCGACGTGGCCGGTCAGCAGCACGCACCGGATGCCGCTCAAGTAGATTGTTATGTGTGCGAACAGCCGCCCGACCTGCCCAACCTGATCGCCAAGCCGCTGGGCCGGCTGGACTACGGGCTCTACGCCAGCCCGGTCTACCTGGACCGCCACGGCCTGCCCGACAGCCCGGCCGGGCTGGCGCGCCACCAGATGATCATCAGCCGCGACGCGCCCGCCGGCCTGGCCGCGACGCCGGCCATCCTCAGCAACGACTACTGGACGCTGAAGACCTTCTGCATCGACGGCTTCGGCATCGCGCTGCTGCCGGACTTCTTCGCCCGGCCCGAGGTGAAGCGCCGGATCCTCCAGCCGGTGCTGCCGGACTGGAAGCCCGAGCAGCGCCGCATCTACTGCGCCTACCAGCGGCAGCGCTACATGGGCCGCAAGCTGCGGGCCTTCGTCGACCTGATGGCGGAGTGCCTGGCGGACATCGAGTCCTTCAACATGTATGTCGGGTCTCGCTAAGAGCGGCGGCTACGGGCGCTGGAACTCGTTGGCCACCCAGGCGGCGGCGCTGGTCTCGCTCAAGCGGAAATTCGCGGCCACGCGCACCTGGGCCACTTGCTCGCCGTCCTCATTGCGTGCGCTGAGCAGCGCATAGGGGTTGTCCTCGTCGGGCACGATGTCCAGCAGGATCTGCAGGCGGCCCGCCTCGGTGTCCAGCTTGAGGCTCTTGTGCAGTTGCGCATGCAACTGCTGCTCATGCCGGCGCAGCACCTCGGAGGCGGTCTTCACCAGCGTGTGGAAGGCGGCGGCGTCGAGCGGCTTGGGGTTCTTCTTGTCGCGCCCCATGGTCCAGGGGCCGACCAGGGCGGGCTCGGACTCGCCGACCAGGGTCATGGCCACGGCCCAGCCCTCGTCGTCTTCGTTCTTGATGACCTGGGCCGTCCAGCGCTCGTCGCGCCACAGGCGGGGCTCCTGGATGATGCTGGATTCGTTGTCGGAAATATCGGTACTCATCCGGTCGAAGGTAACACGGCGACCGGAGCGAAGCGCTTGCCTCGGCGATCGGGTCGCGGTTACCCTCGTCGCCATATGTCATCAGTTCGTCATGAAGATCCGATAAGCATCGCCGAGTTCGAGCCGAAGGTGCTGTCCTGGTGGCGCGCCCTGCGCGTGCTGGCCGTGACGAACATCCTCCTGTGGCTGGCCGTGCTGAACTTCGGCCCCGTCAGCGGTGCGCATGGCGAGCTGCAGCTGGTCCTCTCGGGCGTCTATGTGCTGGTGTGCGCCTACCGCTCGGTGCTGCCGCGGGTCGACCTCGAGCGCCTGGTGGTCGTGGACACGCACCTGTCCAGCATCTTCCTGGGTCGTACCGCCGCCACGGTGGCCGAGATCTGCTTTGCGCTGCAGCTGGGGCTGCTGGTGCATCAGCTGGGCGTGCATGCCAGCCTGCCCTGGGTGCAGAAGGCGGCGTGGGCGGTGCCGGTGTTCATGATCGTGGCCCAGGGCTTCTGCTGGCACAGCGTGCTGACCCTGAACCACATCACCCAGGCCGTCGAATCCTCGCTCTGGGCGGCGGGGTTCTCGTGGATCGCGATCCTGCTGGGCGTCGTCGCGCTCAACAGCAGCGGCTGGATCCATGCCCTGGCGATCTTCGGCATCCTGGCCTCGATCTCCTTCGTCGCCTATGTGCTGCGCGTGGACGTGCCGATGTACTGGCGCCGCTACCAGCACGGCCGCGCGCACGGGCTCGCCTACATGCCGCTGCACCAGGGCGCGCGCGACGCCTGGCAGCGCCGCGTGCCCAGCGGCAGCTGGGCGGCATGGAAGGCCGATGCGCTGTGGCTGACGCCGTACTTCAGCTTCGGCGTCTGGGTCAGCATCGCGATGGTGTGCGTGCCCGGGGCCTGAGCCCCGGAACCTCACTCGCCCAGGTAGGCCGCCCTCACCTTCGGATCGTTGAGCAAGGCCTGGCCCTCGCCGGTCATCGTCACTTCGCCGCTCTCCATCACGTAGCCGCGATTGGCCAGCTGCAGCGCGCGGCTGGCGTTCTGCTCGACCAGCAGCACGGTGACGCCCTGCTGGTGGATGTCGTTCACCACCTCGAAGATCTTGTCCACCATGATGGGCGAGAGGCCCATCGAGGGCTCGTCCAGCAGCAGCACCTTGGGCTGCGCCATCAGCGCGCGGCCCATCGCCAGCATCTGCTGCTCGCCGCCGCTCATCGTGCCGGCCAGCTGGGCGCGGCGCTCCTTCAGGCGCGGGAAGATGCCGAAGATGCGATCGATGTCGGCCGCGATCTGCGCCTTGTCGTTGCGGATGTAGGCGCCCATCTGCAGGTTCTCGGTGATGGTCATGCGCGTAAAGGTGCCGCGGCCTTCCGGCACCATCACCAGGCCCTGCTTGACCAGGTCCCAGGCGCCCTGGCCCTTGATCGGCTTGCCGAGGTAGAGGATGTCGCCTTCCGCCGCCGGCTGGATGCCGGTGACCGCCTTCAGCGTGGTCGTCTTGCCGGCGCCGTTGGCGCCGATCAGGCTCACCAGCTCGCCCTGGCGCACCTCGAAGCTGACGCCCTTGACCGCCTGGATGCCGCCGTACGCGACCTTCAGGTTCTTGACTTCGAGCAGGATGTTGTTTGCGTTTGTCATGTTCAGTGCGCCTTGTGTCCTGCGCCGAGGTAGGCCTCGATCACCTTCTCGTTGCCCTGCACTTCCGAGGGCGTGCCTTGCGCGATCGGCTTGCCGTAGTCCAGCACGGTGAGCT
>NZ_LYVQ01000150.1 GCF_001984095.1 Pelomonas sp. KK5 | reverse complement strand
GTGCCGGCGAGGTCCTGGCGCAGGCCATCGCCTGCACCGCCGGCGTGGCCATCGGGCCCTTCTTGCTAAGCAGGTACCTGGCCAGGTGCCCTGCGATGTGCAGCGGCGAGACCTGGCTGTTGTAGGTCGGCAGGTTGACGACCTTGTTGATGCCCACGCCGACGTGTTCCTGCAGCTCGCTGCCGACGCCGGGCATGTCCGCCACGACCTCGATGCCCAGGCCGCGCAGGTGATCGGCCGGGCCCACGCCCGAGCGCATCAGCAGCGCCGGCGAGCCCATCGCGCCGGACGCGGCGATCACCTCGGCCCGCGCCTTGACGAGCACGCTGCGGCCCTGCTGACGCACCCGCACGCCCACCGCGCGCCGGCCCTCGAAGACGATGCGCTCGGCAAGCGCGAAGGTCAGCACCTGCAGATTGCGCCGCTTGCGCACCGGCGCCAGATAGCCGGCCGCCGTGCTGCAGCGCTGGCCCTCGCGCTGGGTGGCCAGCGACATGAAGGCGCCGGCCTGGTTGCCGGCGCAGTAGTCGTCCAGCGTCGGCAGGCCCAGCTCCGCGCAGGCGGCCATGAAGCGCGCCGCGGAGGGATGCGGGTCGCGCTGCTCGGAGACGCTCAGCGGCCCGCCGCGGCCGTGCGAGTCCATCGGCGTGCCGGTGAAGTCCTCGGCGCGGCGGAAGTAGGGCAGGCAGTCGTCGAAGCTCCAGCCTCGCGCGCCCAGGTCCACCCAGCGCTGGTAGTCGTGGCGCGAGCCGCGGATGTAGACCTGCCCGTTGATCGAGCTGCCGCCACCGAGCATCTTGCCGCCCGACCACACGAAGCTCCGGTTGGCGATCGACGGATCGCGCTCGCTCGGGTAGCGCCAGTCGAACTTCGCGTTGCCGATCAGCGTGGCCATGCCGGCCGGCATGCGCACGGCGAAGGCATCGGCCTCCCCGCCCGCCTCGATCAGGACGACCTGCGTGGACGGGTCGGCGCTCAGGCGGTGGGCGAGCACGCAGCCGGCGCTGCCGCCGCCGACGATGACGTAATCCGCTTCGATGAAGGCATCGGGTTCTCTTGGCACGGTGGTCGGTCCCTGTTGTCGGAGGGCCCGACGCTAGCGTCGCCGACGGGGCGTGCTCATCGTCCTTTCCGACGAAATCGCGCCCCGGGGCTCACTCCCGCATGTAATGGCGCCAGGCGCGGTGGAAGACCTGGTTGCCGACCTCGTTGAGCCCGAGCAGGGCCACGCCCGCATGCGGGCTGCGGGCGGACGCCTGGATGCCGTTGCCGACCGGCACGTCCTCGTTGACGATGGCCGCGCAGGCGATCTTCCAGTTCTTCTCCATCAAGACCTGACCCCGTTCGTCCAGCGTCTTGCTCGGCGTCAGGATGCGCAGCACGGCGCGGCAGGCGCCCGGGTCGCTCGGGTGCTGGTACAGCGTCCAGTGCTCGATGTGGTGCGGGTGCAGGACGAAGCTGGTGTTCGGCGAGACCAGGTTGCCGAAGACGGCATAGCCGTCGAGGGCCGATTGGCCGGGGGCCTCGGTGTCGAGGATCGTGTCGATGGTGCGGCGTGGCGTGCCGGTCAGGTGATGGCGGCCGAAGTCCTCGATCACCATCATGTTCAGGTAGAAGTAGGGCTTGATCGTCGCCCCGTGCACGAAGGAGACGTGGTAGCCGTCGAGCACGCCCTCCAGCATGATCTTCCAGTTCTGCGGGAACTCGAAGGTCTCGCTGCGCCAGACGTGGTACGTCTCCAGCCGGTACTCGGCCAGCAGCCGGTCCATGCCGGGCCCGAGATGCTCATCCAGGTCGATGCGGCCCTGCGGGTCCTCGACGATCCAGACGAAGCCGTGGCGCTGCTCGCAGGGCAGTTCGACGAGCCGCAGGTCCTCGGGTACCGGGCCGAAGGTCTCGGGAAAGGTGAGGGCCTTCAGCACGCCGTCGCTGCCGTAGCTCCAGCCGTGGTACGGGCAGCTGAACAGGTGGCGGCGCCCGCTCTCCTGGCGCACCAGCGTGCTGCCGCGGTGCCGGCAGGCATTGACGAAGGCGCGCACGCGGCCGTCCTTCTGGCGCGAGACGAGCACCGGCGTGCGGTTCAGCTGCACGGTGGCGAAGTCGCCGGGCTCGGGCAGCTGCGAGGCGTGCACGGCCATCATCGGCAGCGCCTGGAAGATGCGCTCCCGCTCCTTCGCGGCGATGGCCGGGTCGGCGTAGACGGACAGCGGGTAGCTCATCGCCGCAGCGGCCCGGTCGGTGGTGCCGGCGCGGGCGTGCGCGAATAGGCGCTCGGCCAGGCGGGTGTTTCGTTCGGGGCTGAAGTACATGGCTAGCGAGTAAGTTCGATGCCGGCGGCCGCGCGGTCCCAGGTGGCCTTGCTCAGTGGCCGCTCGCGCAGCAGCTTCTTCTGCACCTTGCCGGTGGGCGTGCGCGGCAGCTCGTCGGTGAACTCGATGTAGCGCGGCACCATGTAGCGCGGCATGCGGTCGATGAGATGCCGCAGCAAGGCCGCATGCGAGAGTTCCGAGCCGGGGCGGGCCATGACGAACACGCGGATCTCGTCCTCCATCACCGCGCCACCGGAAGGCACGGCCACTGCCGCGCAGGCCAGCACCTGCGGATGCGACTGCACCTCGCGCTCGACCTCGAAAGACGAGACGTTGTTGCCGCGCACGCGCAGGTAGTCGGCGGCGCGGTCGATGAAGTACCAATACCCGTCGGCGTCGCGCCGCATCGCGTCGCCGGTGCGGAACCAGCCGTCCTGCCAGGCCTTGGCCGTGGCTTCGGGGCGGCCGAGGTACTCGCGCATCAGGAGGCCCGGCTGCCGGCCGCGGATCATCATCTGGCCGACTTCTCCATCGGGCACGTCACGGCCCTGCTCGTCGACGACACGGGCCTCGTACAGCGGGGAGAGCTGGCCGCAGGTGCGGGCGTCGGGGATGTCCGACGCGGCGACCGGGAAGCCGATCTCGGTGGCGCCCCAGCCGGTGGATACCCGCACGCCGAAGCGCTGCTCGAAGGCGCGGAACTCCGGGATCACCGGGTTCATCAGCACGCGGCGCAGCGGCGAGCGGCCGTCGGCGGGCGAGGGCGGCTGCGCCATCAGCAGGCCGGCCAGGCCCATCATCTGCGTGTGGGTGCAGCGGTGGGCGGTCACATCATCCCAGTAGCTGCTGATGCTCAGGCGCTGGCGCAGCACCAGCCGCGCGCCGCGTACCGCGGCGAACACGAGGCCGACCTTGCCCGAGGCGTGGAAGGTGGGCCAGGGGCAGTAGAACGCGGGATCGGCGTAGGCCGCGTTCTCGTCGCCGGGGAACTGCTGGGCGATCGAGGCCTGGATATTGGCCCAGGGCACGACGACGCCGCGCGAAGGCCCAGTGGTGCCGGAGGTGAAGATCACGGCGTACGGATCGGTCACGGCGGGCACCTCGCGCGGCCGCGCCTGTCCGCCGGACAGCGCCGGATCGTCGAGGGTGAATACCTGCGGCGCCGAGCGCAGTTCGCTTCGCACCGCCGCAATCCGCTCCAGCAGCGGCGCGGTCGTGATCAGCCAGCGGGCGCCGGATTCGTTCAGCGCGTGGACCAGCGTCGCGCCGCGGAACTCGGGGTTGATCGGCACCTCCAGTGCCTTCAGCCAGGCGGTGCCGATCCAGCAGACATGGGCCGCTGTGCTCGGGTCCAGCATCACCGCGACGGTGTCGCCGGCCCGCACGCCCAGCGTCGCCAGCGCATCGGCCAGTTCCAGAGCGCGGCGATGGAACTCTCCATTGCTGCAGGGGCCGAGGCCGACTTCCTCGATCAAGACGGCATCAGGGCTGGTTTCGGCCCGTTGCGCGAGCAGCGCGGGGACGGAGAGGGGAGGCATCTCAGTACGCGGTCCAGCCCGCATCGGCCACGACCACCGCGCCATTGAGCAGGCTCGCCTGCGCCGACGCCAGGAAGCAGGCGACGTTCGAGATCTCCTCCGGCTGCCCGATCCTCGGCAGGTTCTTCATGCCCGAGTTGCAGCGGCGCGCCCCGTCCATGTCGATCTGGCTCGGGTCGAGCCGCATCGCGGCCTGGACCATCGGTGTCTCCACCGGCCCGGGGCAGATCACGTTGCAGCGCACGCCGGCCTTGGCGTAGCTGAAGGCCGTGTGTTTCGTCATCGCCACCAGCGCGTGCTTGGAGACCGTGTAGGCCACGCCCGAGCGGGCGCCCTCGGTGCCGCCGATCGAGGCGATGTTGACGATGTTGCCCTGCGCGGCCAGCAGGTGCGGCATCGCGGCCTTGCTGGCGTGGAAGGCGGCGTCGAGGTTGAGCGTCAGCACCTCCCGCCACAGCGCTTCGTCCATCTCGCCGACGGCAGCGAAGTTGTCGTTCATGCCGGCGTTGTTGACGAGGATGTCGAGCCGGCCGAAGCGCGCCACGGCGTCGGCCACCGCGGCGCGTACCTCGTCCGCGCGGCTCACGTCGGCCTTGAATGCGGCGACGGCGCCCGGCATGCCGGCCGCCTGCGTGGCGATCTCGTCCAGCTTGTCCAGCCGCCGCGCCACGGCCAGCACCTGCGCGCCCTCGGCCGCGAAGCGCAGCGCCATCGCGGCGCCAAGGCCCGAGCTGGCGCCGGTGATGAGCGCGACCTTGCCTTCGAGCAGCATCGTCATTGCGGCCGCCCTTCGGCGCGCAGCCTCTCGTACAGGCCCGGCAGCCCGGCGCGCAGCACCTTGCCGCTGGAGGTGCGCGGCAGCGGCTCGTGGCTGACCAGGATCTCCTTGGGCGTCTTGTAGGCGCCCAGCGCGGTCTTGCACTGGGCCATCAGCGGCTCCACCGCGAGCGCCGCATCGCCATGGACGACGGCCACCAGTCGCTCGCCCCAGTCCGCATCGGGGACGCCGAAGGCCAGCACCTCGGCCACGCCAGCCAGCGCGCTCATCGCCCGCTCGACCTCGGCCGGGTAGATGTTCACGCCGCCGCTGATCACCATGTTCTTCTTGCGGTCGGTGACCTGCACATGGCCGTCCGCGTCGATGCGGCCCAGGTCGCCGGTGTGATACCACCCATGCCGCCAGGCCTCTGCCGTGCCTTCCGGATTTCGCCAGTAGCCGGAGAACATCTGGTCGCCGCGGGCGACGAACTCGCCGACCTCGCCGGGGGGGCAGGTCTTGCCATCGCCGTCCACCACCCGCAGTTGCACCGAAGGCAGCGGCGTGCCGCAGGCCCAGGGCTTGGCCAGCGCCTGGTCCTCGCTGGGCGCCGAGATCAGGCCGCTGGCCTCGGTGAAGCCGTAGACCTGGCGGATGCGCACGCCCTTGTCGAGATAGCGCTGCAGCAGCGACTGCGGCACCGGCGCGCCGCCGGTGGCGGCCGAGCTCATCGAGCCCAGGTCGGCGGCCTCGAAGGCCGGCGAGGCGGCCATGCGCTCCCACAGGATGGGCACGCCGGTCAGCGCGGTGATGCGCTCGTCGACGATGGTGCGCAGCGCGGCTTCCGGGTCCGGCGAGGCGGCGATGTACGTGCAGGCGCCGGCGATATAGGCCGGCGAGAACACCGAGATCACGCCGCCGGTGAAGGCAAACGGCGCCAGCAGCAGCACGCGCGATTCGCAGGTGTAGCCATAGGCGCGGATGATCGACGCGTCCACCGCGCCGATGGCGCCGTGGCTCAGCATCGCGCCCTTGGGCAGGCCGGTGGAGCCGGACGTGAAGGTGATGACGGCGATGTCCTCGCCGCTGACCTCGACCGGCGCGGGCCGGTCGTGGCCGGCGGCGGCAGCCTCGCAGGCCACGGGCGCGTGGCTGCCGTCCATCGCGAACAGGTGCACCGCCTGCGGGTCGGCCACGCGGGCGGCCAGCGCGGCGTCCAGCCGCGCGATGTGCGGAGCCAGCGAGACGATCACGCGGCACTCGACCAGGGCAGCGATCTCGCGCAGCTCGAAGTCCCCGTAGCGCGGGTTCAGCGGCACCAGGATCGCACCGGCCTTGAAGGCGGCGCACCAGGCGAGCGGCCATTCGAGGCGGTTGTCCAGCAGGCAGCCGACGCGGTCGCCCTTGGCCACGCCCAGGCGCTGCAAGGTGGCGGCCATCGCATCGGCCTGGCGGTTCAGTTCGCCCCAGCTTAGCGTGCGGCCGCCGAACACGGCGGCCGGCGCGTCGGCGCGCAGGCCGGCCCAGTAGTCGACGTAGCGGGCGAGGTTCATGGCGAGTCGGTCCTTGGAGCGGTCAGGCGCTCGTAGAGCGCAGGGAGCTGCGCGCGCAGCAGCTTGCCGGTGGAGGTGCGCGGCAGCGGCTCGGGGCTGCGCAGGATTTCCTTGGGCGTCTTGTAGGCGCCGAGCGCGGTGCGAGCCTCGGCCATCAGCGCGGGCAGGTCCAGCGCCGCGCCGCCGTGGACCACGGCGACCAGCCGCTCGCCCCACTGCGCGTCCGGGACGCCGAAGGCCAGCACCTCGTCCACGCCGGCCAGGTGGCCCAGCGTGCGCTCCACCTCGGCCGGGTAGACGTTGACGCCGCCGCTGATCACCATGTTCTTCTTGCGGTCGGTGATCTGCACATGGCCGGCCTCGTCGAGGCGGCCCAGGTCGCCGGTGCGGTACCAGCGGTCGGGCGTCCAGGCCTCCGCGCTCGCGTCCGCGTCGTTCCAGTAGCCGGCGAACATCTGGCCGCCGCGCAGCTGGATCTCGCCGACATCGCCCGCCGCACAGGGCTGCCGCTCCTCGTCGACGACGCGCATCTGCAGCGAGGGCACCGGACCGCCGCAGGCCCAGGGCTTGGCCGCGCCCGCGGCCGGCGAGGGGATGGCGATGAAGCCGGCCGCCTCGGTGCAGCCATAGGTCTGCACGATGCCCACGCCCTTGTCCACGTACTGCTTCAACAGCGCCTGCGAGACCGGGGCGCCGCCGGTGGTGGCGGTGCGCAGCGAGCCGAGGTCCGCGGCGGCGAAGCCGGGCGAGGCGGCCATGCGCTCCCACAGGATGGGCACGCCCATCATCACGGTGATGCGCTCGCGTTCGATGGTGGCCAGCGCGCGGGGCGCGTCCAGCGTGTCCTCGATGTGGATGCAGGCGCCCAGGATGTAGGCCGGCACGTAGACGCAGACCAGGCCGCCGGTGAAGGCGAAGGGCGCCAGCAGCAGCATGCGGTCGCGGCTGGTGTAGCGGAAGGCCAGCGTCATGCCGAAGGCCATCGTGTCGATCGCGCGGTGGGTCAGCACGGCGCCCTTGGGCCGGCCGGTGGAACCGGAGGTGAAGGTGATCAGCGCGACGTCGTCGCCGCCGCGCTCGGTCGGCGTCGGGCGCGCGGCGGTGGCGATGGCGCGTTCGAAGGCCAGCGGTGCCTGGGCGCTGCGCAGCGGGAAGATGCACACCGGCTGCGGGCTGCCCGCGGGCACGGCGAAGCGCTTGTCGAGCCGGGCGGCCTGGGTCGCCGTGGAGACCAGCGCGGTGCAGTCCACGAGCTTGGCGATCTCGCCCAGCTCCACGTCCCCATAGCGCGGGTTCAGCGGCACGAGGATGCCGCCGGCCTTGTGCACGGCCGCCCAGGTCACGACCCATTCGAGGCCGTTGTCCAGGAGGCAGCCGATACGGTCGCCGGGCGCGGTGCCGAGCTGCTGCAGGCTGGCGGCGACGGCATCGGCCTGCCGGTCCAGCTCGGCCCAGGTGAGCGTGCGGCCCTTGAAGACGGCGGCCGGCTGGTCGCCGCGCATGTTCGCCCAGTAGGCGCAGTAGTTGGCGAGGTTCATCGTGCCGGGCTCCCCTTCAGCATCACGGCGCCGGCTTCGCTGAGCCGCTGCAACTCGTCGCTCCCCAGGCCCAGCCACTCGCCGAGCACCTCGGCGCTGTGGGCCCACTGCTCCGGCGCGGGTGCGGCCTTGAAGTGCTGGCCGGGTGTCTTCACCGGCGTGCTGGTCAGCCGCAGCGTGCCGATGCCGGGATGCTCGGCCTCGTAGACGTTGTCTCGGGCCAGGAAGTGCGGGTCGGCGGCCAGCGTCTCCAGCGTGTTGACGGGGCTGCCGGCGATGTCGTTCTCCAGGAAGGCGCGCATCCACTCGTCGTGGCTGCGGCTGCGGAAGATCTGCACCAGCTCTCCGTGCAGGGTCGCATCGGCCAACGACGGATCCAGCAGGTCCGGCCGTCCGACGAAGGCGCAGAAGCGTTGCCAGAACTTGTCGTAGAAGCCCTGGAACAGGACGCGCCGGCCGTCGCCGGTCTCGTAGGCCTGCAGCCGCGGCCAGCGTGCCATGCGGCCCTGGTCGTTGCGGAAGCCCGGGCGTGGATGCATCAGGCCCGGGTTCAGCGCCTTGTTGACGCCCTCGGGCAGCCAGTGCGCGGCCGACTCGGCGCCGCTGACCTCGATCAGCGCGCCCTCGCCGGTGCGCTGCGCCTTGACGATGGCGGCCAGCGTGCCCAGGGCGCCGAACAGGCCCATCGCGTACATGCCGATCGGCGTCCAGGGCGTGGCCTGGCGCTCGGCCTCGGTGAGGTTGGCCGGGTTGATCGCGGCCAATGCCGCAAACGCGTCGAAGGACGGCCCCTGCGAGCCGAGACTGCTGTAGGGACCACTGCGGCCCAGGCCCGAGATCGAGCAGAACACCAGCTTCGGATTGCCGGCCTTCAGCGTCTCGTAGCCCAGGCCCAGGCGGTCCAGCACGCCGGCGCGCATGCCCTCGATGACCACGTCGGACTGCGCGGCCAGGCGCTTGAACAGCGCAATGCCCTCGGGCTTCTTGAGATCGAGGCCGAGGCTCTTCTTGCCGCGGTTCCAGCGCAGGTGCAGGAAGCTCGGGCCGGCCGTGGAGCCGACGGCGGGCTCGCTGGTGGCGCGGATCGGGTCGCCGTCGGCGCCCTCGACCTTGATCACCTCGGCGCCCATGTCGGCCAGCAGGCCGCCCAGGCTGGACGGCCCCAGCTGCGCCACTTCGAGCACGCGGATGCCATGGAGAAAGTCGTATCCGGACATGGTGGGGTGCTTCCTTCAGTGGTCCAGGTCGAGCGCGAGCTGGCGATGCAGGTGCTGCGCGGAGATCTCGCTGCGGCCGTAGCGGAAGGTCCGCCCGGGCCGCAGCGCGGCGTTCTGCTGGATCCATTCCTCCATCGGCCAGTCTTCCTTGCTGGCGGCGTCATGCAGGATCGCCCAGCTCTTCTGCGCGCGCTGCTCGATCTCGGGCGTCAGCACCGCCTTGCGGGCGTAGAAGCGGATGTTGACGGTGGCCTTGCCCGGATCCTGCGGATCGGGCCAGACGCTCCAGCATTCGATGTGCTCGGGCGCGGCGATCAGCGAGAGGTTGGGGTAGACGACCAGGTTGGAGGCCATGTAGCGCGTGCCGATGTCGGCGGCCTGGCCGCTGTCGAGCAGGGTCCGCAGCTTCTTGCGGGCAGTGAAGAGCTGGCCGTGCCGGCCGTACTGGCGGAACACGCCGATGTTCGTCTCGAACAGCTCGCCGACGGTGCCCGGATGCAGGAACTGCGAATGCAGCACGTCGATCGCGCCGTCGACCAGCAGCTTCCAGTTGATGCCCAGCGTGAAGGTCCTGTCGATGACGATCACCGACTGCTCGAGCTGCCACGGTTCGAGCTGCGCATCGACCTCTGGGCCGAGATAGTCGGCCACGCTGCGGGCGGTGTTGTTGGAGAAATCCACGAAGACGAAGCCGTGGCGCAGCTCGGTCATGAAGCGCTCCAGGCCGTGACTCTCGCGCTCGATCTGCTCGAAGGAACTCTGGAAGGGCACGGCGCGCAGCCCGCCGCCCTTCGCGTCGAAGGACCAGCCGTGGTAGCGGCAGGTGAAGACGCGGCGCGTGCCTTTGTCCTCCGCCTCGACCCGGCCGCCGCGGTGGCTGCACATGTTCAGGAAGGCCTGCACCGTACCGTCCGCCTGGCGCGAGAGGATCAGCGGCGTGCCCAGCACCTCGCGCGTGATGAAGTCGCCCGGCTCGGGCAGTTCGCTGACGTGGGCGACGGTCAGCGGCAGCGTCTTCATCAGCGCGATCTCGGCGCGGGCGCGCTCGGGGCTGGTGAAGTGCTCGGCGGGGACGTGGATGTCCTGCGCGGCCAGGTCGGTGGTGTCGTGGCGCAGGTGGGCGAGCATGGCCTGCACGACCTCGGGGGCGATGCGGATGTCGAGCTTGCTCACAATTCGATCCCGTCGAGTTCACGCGCCAGCTGCCGGTGCAGGTGCTGGCAGGTCACATCGCTGCGCGCATAGCGGAAGGTGCCGCGCGGCTGTGCCTTGGCGTTCTGCTGGATCCACTCCTCCATCGGCCAGTCCTCCTTGCCGGCGGCGTGGCTCAGGATCTCCCAGCTCTTGTGCACGCGGGCCTCGATCTCCGGGCTCAGGATGCTGCGGCGCACGTAGAAGCGGATATTGACGGTCGACTTGTGCGGGTCCTCGTGCGGGTAGACGGTCCAGCACTCGACGTGCTCGGGCGCGGTGATCACCAGCACGTTCGGGAACAGCACCAGGTTGGAGGCGATGTAGCGGCTGCCGGCCTCGGGCGCGCCGCCCTGCTCGACCAGCGTGCGCAGCTTGCGGCGCGCGCCGAAGTGCTGGACGTGGCGGCCGTAGTCGCGGTCCACGCCCAGGTTGCTCTCGATCAGGTCGCCCACGCCGCCCGGGTGCAGGAACTGCGGATGCATGATGTCGGTGGCGCCGTCGATGACCAGCTTCCAGTTCACGTCCAGCGTGAAGGTCTTGTCGATGACGATGGCCGACTGCTCGAGCTGCCAGGGTTCCAGCTGCGCATCGACCTCCGGGCCCAGGTAGTCGGCCACGCTGCGGGCGGTGTTGTTGGAGAAGTCCACCCAGACCAGGCCGTGGCGCTGCTCGGTCTTGAAGCGTTCCAGGCCGTGGCTGTCGCGGTCGATCGGGTCGAAGGAGCTCTGGAAGGGTACGGTGCGCAGGCCGCCGCCCTTGGCGTCGAAGGACCAGCCGTGGTAGCGGCAGCTGAAGACGCGGCGCTTGCCCTTCTCCTCGACCTCCACCCGCCCGCCGCGGTGGCTGCACATGTTCAGGAAGGCCTGCACCGTGCCGTCCGCCTGGCGCGACAGGATCAGCGGCATGCCGAGAATGGTCCGGGTGATGAAGTCCCCCGGCTCGGCCAGCTCGCTGCCGTGGGCCACGGCCAGCGGCAGCGTCTTCATCAGCGCGATCTCGGCGCGGGCGCGCTCGGGGTTGACGAAGTGGTCGACCGGGACATGGATGTCACTGGCCGCCAGGTTCGTTGTTTCGTTGCGCAGGTGCGTCATCATCGCCTGAACGATCTCAGGGTCGACGCGGACGTCCAGCTTCGTCTGTGACATGGGCTTCTCCAGGGCTCTGACGAAAGAGTAGGTTTCGAACCGTTTCGGGTCTTCGTCGGTAGCGACGATTCGGTGTCGACCGGGCGAAGGCGGGATTCGTCGGAAGCGACGATGCCCGGGGTTCCACCGGGACGAGAATCGAGCCTGTCTCCCTGGTGCTAACCCTGTACTTCGACGGACCCCCATGAGCCAGACCATCAGCAGCGCCATCCAGTGGTGGGCCGCCAACACGCCGGACAACACGGCCCTCGTGATCGACGCGCAGCGCCTGAGCTACCGCGAGCTGCACGACTGGGGCAGCCGGGTGGCCGTCGAGCTGGCCGGCCGCGGCGTGGCGCCGGGCGACCGGGTGAGCATCTGCGCCGCCAACTCGCTGGCCTTCTGTGCCGCGATGCTGGGCACGATGCGCGCGGGCGCCATCGTCGTGCCGATCAGTACCCGTCTGACCGCCCACGAGATCGGCGAGATGCTGGACGACCTCGCCCCCGCGCTGGCGCTGGCCGATGCCGCCAACCTCGGCAAGCTGGCCGGCCGCCGCGAGGCGACGCTGGAGCTGTCCGCCCTTGACCGGCTGCGCGAAGGCGCGCCGGTGGCGATGCCGGTGGACCCGCAGCCCGACGCGCCGGTCGGCATCATGATGACCAGCGGCTCCACCGCCCGGCCCAAGGGCGCGGTGTTCACGAACCGCTCGATGACGGCGGCGGCGGCCGAGTTCGCCGTCCACGTGCCGCACTGCTTCGGCCCCGGCACGCGCACGGTCACCTTTCCCTCGCTGAGCACCTCGGCCGGCTTCAGCCAGTTCGTCACCTATTCGGTGCTGGGCTGCACGCTGCACATCGAGTCCGCCTTCGACGCGCAGCGCTGCTTGGCGCTGGTGCAGCAGGAGGGCATCAATGTGCTGGCCGGCGCGCCGATCTTCTTCGAGCGCATGGCGGCCTGCCCGGGCTTCGAGGCGGCGGACCTGTCCAGCATCCGGCTGGCCACCGCCGGTGGCGCGGCGGTGACGCATGCGCTGATGACGCAGTGGCGCGCCAAGGGCGTGGTGCTGCGCCAGATGTACGGCCAGACCGAATGCGGCGGCTACGCGACGCTGATCTCCGAGGCGGACGCCGTCGAATCCCCGCAGAAATGCGGCCGCGGCGGCATCTTCAGCGACCTGCGTGTCGTGGCCGACGACGGCCGGGACACCGCGCCCGGCGAGGCCGGCGAGATCCTGCTGCGCGGCCCCGCGATGATGCAGGGCTACTGGAACAACCCCGAGGCCACCGCCCAGGTGCTGCGCGGCGGCTGGCTGCATACCGGCGACATCGGCACGGTCGACGAGCGAGGCCTGCTGACCTTCGTCGACCGCAAGAAGGACATCATCATCTCCGGCGGTCTGAACATCTCGGCCGCCGAGGTGGAGCGCGCGATCCTGGCCTATGCCGGCATCGAGGAGGTGGTGGTGATCGCCGCCCCCGATGCCCGCTTCGGCGAGACGCCGATGGCGATCTTCCACGCGAGCGCGCCGGTGGCGCTGGAGGCGCTGGTGGCCCACTGCAATGCCCGGCTGGCGGACTTCAAGGTGCCGCGCTACCTGGTGCAGTCGGCGGAGCCGCTGCCGCGGCTGGCGACGGGCAAGCTGTCGAAGATCGAGTTGCGAAGGCGCTATGAGAAGGCGCACGAGACCTTGCAACGCGTCCGCTGAACAGCATCAGACAAGCAAACAAAAAGAAGGACGGAGACGATGAATACCACCACCCCCGAAGCCCCGCCGGCCGAGGCGATCAAGCAGCCGACCGTCCAGACGCTCGATTCGCTGAGCCCCGACCTGATCGCCGCCATCCGCCGCATCCCCGGCCACGACCAGGCGCGCGCCCCGCAACCGCTGCGCGTGCGCCGGCCGGCCAGCATCTTCACCGACCCGGCCCACTTCGCGCGCGAGCAGCGTGCCATCTTCCGCCGCCACGCCGTGCCGGTGGGCGTGTCCGCGCAACTGCCCGAGCCGAACATGGTGCAGGCGGTCAAGGCCTACGGCCTGCCGCTGCTGCTCACGCGCAATGCCACCGGCGAGCTGAAGGTGTTCCTGAACGCCTGCCAGCACAAGGGCTCGATGCTGGTGGAGCGCTGCGACGCCCACAAGGCCGGCCGCTTCAGCTGCCCTTACCACGCCTGGACCTACAGCGTCGACGGCAAGCTCGTCGGCGTGCCGCGCCAGGAGAGCTTCGCCGATCTCGACAAGGCCCAGCACGGCCTGGCCCGGCTGCCGGCCGAGGAGAAGGGCGGGCTGATCTGGGCGATGCTGGACCGCCATGCCACGCCCGACTTCAGCAAGCTGGACGCGCTGGTCGAGGACTGGGAATCGCTGAACCTGCCGCGCCTGCACCTGTACGGCCACAAGACCTTCGAGCTGGACGCCAACTGGAAGCTCGTGATCGAGCCCTTCCTGGAGGGCTACCACGTGCAGCGCCTGCACGCGGCCACCGTCGGCCCGCTGTTCGCCGACGTGCCGACCGTCTCCAGCGTGCTCGGCGGCGACCATGTGCGCCAGGTTTCGGGCAAGGCGGACTTCGAGCCCGCCCAGCTCGACGTCCCCGGCGCCAGCGTCCACAAGACGATCACGATCACCTACCTGGCCTTCCCGAACGTCTCGGTGATCACGAGCCCGTACTACGTCAGCGTGATGCTGATCCAGCCGGCGGCGGCGGACCGCAGCGTCGTCCAGTACTACATGCTGACCCGCGACCGGGCCGACAACGACAAGGCCCGCGAGCTGTTCGCCCGCTCCTACGAGATGGTGCTGAACGTGTTCGGCAACGAGGACTTCCGCGCCGCCTGCATCTCGCAGGCGGGCCTGGCCTCCGGCGCGCTGGACGAGATGACCTATGGCGGGCTGGAGGCGCAGATCCCCGTCTTCTACGAGATCCTGGAGCGGCATCTGGACAGTCCCTGAGCGCGGGCCGGGCATCCGCATAATGAGACAAGCTCCCGCCCTGCCGTCGCTCATGCTCAAGCCAAGTTCCCTGTCGCCCGCCTACGCGGCCAAGATCCGCCCGCCGGTCCTGCCAGCGGGCCTGGTGCCGCGCCTGGCGCTGTGCGAGCAGATCTGCAATGCCAACGCAGCCTCGCTGGTGCTGCTCAGCGCGCCCGCTGGCTTCGGCAAGACCACGCTGATGGCGCATGCCCGCGCGCGGCTGGAGGAGGCCGGCGTGGACACCGCCTGGCTGGCGCTCGACCCGGCCGACAACGACACCCTGCGTTTCCTCGGCAGCCTCACCGCCGCCATCTCGCACCTGCGGCCCGACCCCGGCGCCGACGCCTCGACGATGGAGGCGATGGACATGCTCGCCGCCCATCCGAACCCGCTGACCTTCTTCATCGACGAGTTCGAGGTCATCAAGGACCCGGACGTGATCCACCTGGTCCGCCAGATCATCGAGCGGCTGCCCCGGCGCAGCAAGATCGTGCTGGGCTCGCGCAACCTGCCCGAGCTGGGCCTGGGCCGGCTTCGGGTGCATGGCCAGCTGCTGGAGATCGACAGCGAGCAGATGCGCTTCGCCTTCGCCGACACGGTGGACTTCTTCCGCCGACGCGAGCTGGACTCGATCCCCGACGAGGACCTGATGCGGCTGCACCGCAAGGTGGACGGCTGGGTGGCGGCGCTGTGGCTGTCCACCTCGATGCTGGCGCGCGACCCGGCCGGCGCCAGCGGCTTCATCGATCGCTTCTCCGGCTCCAACCAGGCCGTGTCCGACTACCTGGCCGAGGACGTGCTCTCGCGCCAGCCGCCCCATGTGCGCGACTTCCTGCTGCGCACCAGCATCCTGCGGCACCTGAACCCCTCGCTGTGCCGCGCGGTCAGCAAGCGGGACGATGCCGGCGAGATCCTGGCCAGCCTGGCCGCAGGCCAGGTCTTCGTCACGCCGATCGTGCGCGAGGAGTCCTCCTACCGCTACCACCCGCTGTTCGCCGACTACCTCCGCGCCCAGCTCGAACGCGAGCAGCCCGACGACATCGACCGCCTGCACCTCACGGCCTCCGGCTGGTTCGAATCGCGCGGCCGCCCGGTGCCCGCGATCGACCACGCCATCGCCGGTGGCGACAATCCCCACGCGCTGGCCCTGCTGGCCCAGCACGCGGGTGACTTCCTCAAGCACGGCCGCATGCGGCTGCTGCACCAGTGGCTGTCGGGCATCGACGATGCGGAACTGCAGCCCTGGCCCGAGCTGCGCGCCGCCCGCATCTGGTCCACCGTCTTCACCAAGGGCGCCTGGGCGGCGATGAAGGAGCTGGAGGAGGCGGGCCTGGCCGCGAGCGAGGATCCGCTGCTGCGCGCCCATGTCAACTCGCTGGTGCCGATGCTGCTACAGATGATGGACCGCCATGCCGAGGCCTACGAGACCGGCCGCCAGAGCCTGGCCCTGCTGCCCACCGGCAGTTCCTTCGCGGACTCGGTGCTGGTCAACGCGATGTCCGCGCTGGCCTCGCAGATGGGCGACCAGGCCGAGGCCCGCCGCCTGATCGAGATGGCCCACGCCGCCGACCCCGACAGCGCCTTCAACCGGATGTATGCCGATCTGCTGGCCGGCATTCTCGACCTGCAGGAGGGCCGGCTGCGCCAGGCCACCGCGCGGCTGCGCATGGTGGCCGAGAGCAACAGCTCGGCCTCGCACGGCCTGGGCAACGGCAACGCCTGGGCCTGCGTGCTCTATGCGGACGTGCTGTACGAGGTCGACCAGCTGGAGGAGACCGAGCAGCTGCTGAGCGTCTACCTGCCTCTGACACGCACGATCGGCCTGGCCGACCGGCTGATCAGCAGCTACCGCATGC
This sequence comes from Pelomonas sp. KK5, assembly GCF_001984095.1. Taxonomy (GTDB): domain Bacteria; phylum Pseudomonadota; class Gammaproteobacteria; order Burkholderiales; family Burkholderiaceae_C; genus KK5. The sequence goes on along the minus strand of NZ_LYVQ01000150.1, from coordinate 243 downwards.
TGGCCCGCATCGCCTTCGCCCGCGGGGATGTGGACAAGGCCTTCCAGCACCTGATCAATCTGGAGCAGTTCGGCCAGCACCGCGTGCTGCCGCGGTTGGTGGCCAGCGCGCGGCTGGAGCGCTCGCGGCTGATGCTGCTGCAGGGCAATCTCTACGGCTCGCGCGACGAGCTGATGCGCGCCGACGACCGGGCCGTCTGGCCGCTGGTGCGCCAGCGCCGCCAGGTCGTGCATGACACCGACT
>NZ_LYVQ01000149.1 GCF_001984095.1 Pelomonas sp. KK5 | reverse complement strand
AAACTGTTTGTTTTTCGGCCGCAGGGGCATAGCTCAATTGGCAGAGCGTCGGTCTCCAAAACCGAAGGTTGGGGGTTCGAGACCCTCTGCCCCTGCCAACTACCGGTAGTCGTCCACCGATTGCAGTAGTTGATTCTTAGAAGGCCAGGCAACCAGCCCGCGGGAGTCCTCCCGGCGGGCTTTGCTGCTGGTGGGTCATCCACCGAAGTGATTGTTGAAAAGTACATGTCCACCACTCCTCAAGTTGAAACAGTGACGACCGGCGCCGACAAGGCCAAGATCGGTGGCGCCGTGGTGCTGCTGATCGCAGGCCTGGTGGCGTTCTACGCGCTGCAGAAGCAGGGCGCGATCGCCCAGTGGGCGGCGCTGCTGGTGCTGCTGGCCGGCGCCGTGGCTGCCTTCTTCGCGTCGGAGTCGGGCAAGTCGCTGGTGGCCTATGGCCGCGACTCGGTCAAGGAAGTGCGCAAGGTCGTTTGGCCCACGCACAAGGAAGCGCGGCAGATGACGCTTTACGTCTTTGCCTTCGTCGTCGTGATGGCCCTGTTCCTGTGGATCACCGACAAGACGCTCGAATGGGCGCTGTACGACCTGATCCTCGGCTGGACGCACTAAGGAAACAAGCGATGAGCGAAGAGCAAGTGAACGTCCCCGCCGCTGACGCCGCACCGGCTGTGCCGACCGGCCTGCCCAAGCGCTGGTATGTGCTGCATGCCTATTCGGGCATGGAGAAGGCTGTCGAGCGCAATCTGCGCGAGCGCATCGACCGCGCCGGCATGGGCGAGAAGTTCGGCCGCATCCTGGTGCCGACCGAAGAAGTCGTCGAGCTGAAGAACGGCAAGAAGTCGGTCTCCGAGCGTCGCTTCTTCCCGGGTTATGTCTTCGTCGAGATGCTGATGGACGACGAGTCCTGGCACCTGGTCAAGCACACCTCCAAGGTGACCGGCTTCATCGGTGGCGCCAAGAACCGCCCGGCTCCGATCTCGGAAGCCGAGGTGATGAAGATCGTCAACCAGATGCAGGAAGGCATCGAGAAGCCGCGGCCCAAGGTCGAGTGGACGGTGGGCGAGATCGTGCGCGTCAAGGAAGGCCCGTTCACGGACTTCAACGGCGCGATCGAGGAAGTCAATTACGACAAGTCCAAGGTGCGCGTCTCGGTCACGATCTTCGGTCGTGCGACGCCGGTGGAACTGGACTTCGCCCAGGTCGAGAAGGTTTGAGTTTCGGTCTGACAGACACCTGGTCTGTCCGTAGTCAGTCTGCGACGAGATGCGGACAAGAGGAGCAAAGGTAACCAGCCCTTTGCGTTAGCACTCAGGCGTTGTGGCCGGCCGGCTATGACGCTGTAGGAGAAAACATGGCCAAGAAAATTATCGGCTTCATCAAGCTGCAAATTCCGGCTGGCAAGGCGAATCCCTCGCCGCCGGTCGGTCCCGCGCTGGGTCAGCGTGGTCTGAACATCATGGAGTTCTGCAAGGCGTTCAACGCCCAGACGCAGGGCTTCGAGCCGGGCATGAAGCTGCCGGTGGTGATCACCGCCTTCGCCGACAAGAGCTTCACCTTCATCATCAAGTCGCCGCCGGCGACCGTGCTGCTGAAGAAGGCTGCCAAGATCGAGAAGGGCTCGCAGCGTCCTCACCTGGACAAGGTTGGCAAGCTGACCCGCGCCCAGCTGGAAGAAATCGTCAAGACCAAGCAGAAGGACCTCACCGCTGCTGACCTGGACGCTGGCGTTCGCACGATCGCCGGCTCGGCCCGCTCGATGGGCATCATCGTGGAAGGTGTCTGATCATGGCTAAGCTGACGAAGAAGCAAAAGGCCCTGGCTGGCAAGGTCGAGACGACCAAGCTGTACGGCCTGACCGCCGCCCTGGACCTGGTGAAGAGCCTGGCCACCGCCAAGTTCGACGAATCGATCGACGTGGCCGTGCAGCTGGGCATCGATGCCAAGAAGTCGGACCAAGTGGTTCGTGGCGCTGTCGTGATGCCCAACGGCACCGGCAAGACCAAGCGCGTGGCCGTGTTCGCCCAAGGCGCCAAGGCTGAAGAAGCCAAGGCCGCCGGCGCCGACGTGGTCGGCATGGAAGACCTGGCAGAGCGCGTGAAGGCTGGCGACATGCCCTTCGACGTGGTCATCGCCTCGCCCGACACGATGCGTGTCGTGGGTACCCTGGGTCAGATCCTGGGCCCGCGCGGCCTGATGCCGAACCCGAAGGTCGGCACCGTGACCCCGGACGTCGCCCAAGCCGTTCGCAACGCCAAGGCTGGCCAGGTCCAGTTCCGCGTTGACAAGGCCGGCATCATCCACGGCACGCTCGGCCGTCGCTCGTTCGACACCGACAAGCTGGAAGGCAACCTGCGCGCGCTGATCGAGGCCCTGAACAAGGCCAAGCCGGCGACGAGCAAGGGCATCTACCTGCGCAAGGTCGCCGTGTCCTCGACGATGGGCGCCGGCGCCCGCGTCGACATCTCGACGATCAACGCGCAAGCCGCCGCTTAAATCCCGGCGCATTCAGTTTGAGGCGCGCCGCGAGTCTGGCAGCGTGCCGATGAATTGGTGGGGCGTGGAAGTCGCAAGACCTCCGCGCGTCATCCAAGACCGCTGGCGCGGCGTCTCCTCAGTCTGAGGGCGCCGCTTAATCAAAGAGTTAGCAACAGCTCTTCAGTCAGCGCAGATGGCGAACCCGCTGCTAAGGAATTCCGTTCCTGAAACAGAAGGTCGCTGAATCCGGTGCCCCGGACGGTCGCGAGACCCAAGGGGCGTAATGTGAGGAGTAGACCTTGAGTCTCAATCGCAACGAGAAGGCAGCCGTTGTCTCGGAAGTGGCAGCGCAAGCTGCCAAGGCCCAGACGCTGGCGCTGGCCGAGTACCGTGGCCTCACCGTGGAAGCCTTGAACAAGCTGCGCGTCGACGCACGTTCCAAGGGTGTCTATCTTCACGTGCTGAAGAACACCCTGGCCCGTCGCGCCGTCGCCGGCACTTCGTTCGAAGCTGCCTCGGATGCCATGGTCGGTCCGCTGATCTACGGCTTTTCGGAAGACGCTGTCGCGGCTGCCAAAGTCATCGCTGACTTTGCCAAGACCAACGACAAGCTCGTCATCAAGGGTGGTGCCTACGGTGGCAAGGCTCTGGACGTCAATGGCGTGAAGGCTCTGGCCTCCGTCCCGTCCAAGGAAGTCCTGCTGTCGCAGATCGCCGGCCTGCTGCTGTCGCCGGTGCAACGCACCGCGGCCGTGCTGGCTGCCCTGGCTGCACAACGTGGTGAAGGTGCTGCTCCCGCAGCCGCCGAAGCCCCGGCTGCCGCCTGATCGACGAACTACCGCGTATCACGCATCCAATCTGTTTTTAGGAAATACATCATGGCATTCGACAAAGACGCTTTCCTGTCCGCTCTGGACAGCATGACCGTTCTGGAACTGAACGATCTGGTCAAGGCAATTGAAGAGAAGTTCGGCGTGTCCGCCGCTTCGATGGCTGCTCCCGCCGCTGGCGGCGCTGGCGGCGGCGCTGCTGCTGCTGCTGAAGAGAAGACCGAATTCAACGTCGTCCTGCTGGAAGCCGGCGCCAACAAGGTGTCCGTCATCAAGGCCGTCCGCGAAATCACCGGTCTGGGTCTGAAGGAAGCCAAGGACCTGGTCGACGGCGCTCCGAAGAACGTCAAGGAAGCCATCGCCAAGGCCGACGCCGAAGCCGCTGTCAAGAAGCTGGTGGAAGCCGGCGCCAAGGCCGAAATCAAGTAATTGGTTTTGCCTCACGGCAGCAAGGAGCGTCCGCAAGGGCGTCTCCTTCAGTGAAAGGGACGCCCCGCGGCGTCCCTTTTGCCGTTTCAATGAGGGTTTTTACCCTTGAGTGCATCTGAAAGCGTCGCATGCGGTATCATGTGCGGTTCTTTCAAGTGTTCTCTGATCCGACTGCAGGGAACCGGTTTGGTCGGACCCGGTGCAATGCCGAGGTTGTCCGCCAGCGGTTGGTAGTGGCCAACCACCAAACACATCGGGCTGCCTGACCTGGGCAGCTCGAGCAGCCAGTCGCCGACGAAGCCCGTCCCACGGCCAGGGATGGGCTCTCGACACGGAGTGTTTATGGCGCAAACAACCCCCTACAGCTATACCGAGCGCAAGCGGATTCGCAAGAGCTTCGGCAAGCGCGCGAGCGTTCTCAACGTTCCCTACCTCCTGACCATGCAGAAGGAAAGCTACGTCGCTTTCCTGCAGAAGGACGTTCCCCCGGCAAAGCGCAAGCCCGAAGGCTTGCAGGCCGCCTTCCTCTCCGCCTTCCCGATCGTGTCGCACAACGGGTTCGTGGAGATGAAGTTCCTCGAATTCAACATCGCCAAGCCGCCGTTCGACACCCGCGAGTGCCAGCAGCGTGGCCTGACCTATGCAGCTGCCGTCCGCGCGCGCCTGCAGATGATCATCTACGACCGTGAATCGCCCCAGGCGAAGACCGTCAAGGAGATCAAGGAGCAGGAGGTCTACATGGGCGAAGTGCCCCTGATGACCGACTACGGCTCCTTCATCGTCAACGGCACCGAGCGCGTCATCGTCTCGCAGCTGCACCGTTCGCCCGGCGTGTTCTTCGAGCACGACAAGGGCAAGACCCACTCGTCCGGCAAGCTGCTGTTCAGCGCCCGCATCATTCCCTACCGCGGCTCCTGGCTGGACTTCGAGTTCGACCCGAAGGACATCCTGTTCTTCCGCGTCGACCGCCGCCGCAAGATGCCGGTCACGATCCTGCTGAAGGCCATCGGCCTGAACCCCGAGCAGATCCTGGCCCACTTCTTCGTCTTCGACAACTTCCGCCTGATGGATTCGGGCGCGCAGATGGAGTTCGTGGCCGACCGCCTGAAGGGCGAGGTCGCGCGCTTCGACATCACCGACAAGTCGGGCAATGTCATCGTCGAGAAGGACAAGCGCATCACCGCCCGCCACACGCGCCAGCTGGAGCAGTCCGGCACGCAGCATGTGACGGTGCCTGAGGACTTCCTGGTCGGTCGCGTGCTGGCCAAGAACATGGTCGACGGCGACACCGGCGAGATCATCGCCAAGGCCAACGACGAGCTGACCGACTCGCTGCTGAAGAAGCTGCGCCAGGCCGGCATCAAGGACATCCAGTGCCTGTTCACGAACGAGCTGGATGAAGGCGCCTACATCAGCCAGACCCTGGCCACCGACGAGACCGTCGACCAGCTGGCTGCCCGCGTCGCCATCTACCGCATGATGCGCCCCGGCGAGCCGCCGACGGAAGACGCCGTCGAGGCCCTGTTCAATCGCCTGTTCTACAGCGAAGACACGTACGACCTGTCGCGCGTGGGCCGCATGAAGTTCAACGCCCGCGTGGGCCGCGACACGCCGGAAGGCGCGATGGTGCTGTCCAACGAGGACATCCTCGACGTGGTCAAGATCCTCGTCGAGCTGCGCAACGGCCGCGGCGAAGTCGATGACATCGACCACCTGGGCAACCGTCGCGTGCGTTGCGTCGGCGAACTGGCCGAGAACCAGTACCGCTCGGGCCTCGCTCGTATCGAGAAGGCCGTCAAGGAGCGCCTGGGCCAGGCCGAGACCGAAGCGCTGATGCCGCACGACCTGATCAACTCCAAGCCGATCTCCGCGGCGCTGAAGGAGTTCTTCGGTGCGTCGCAGCTGTCGCAGTTCATGGACCAGACCAACCCGCTGTCGGAAATCACGCACAAGCGTCGTGTTTCCGCCCTGGGCCCGGGCGGTCTGACCCGCGAGCGCGCCGGCTTCGAAGTCCGCGACGTGCACCCGACCCACTACGGCCGCGTCTGCCCGATCGAAACGCCGGAAGGCCCGAACATCGGCCTGATCAATTCGCTCGCGCTGTTCGCCCAGCTCAACGAGTACGGCTTCCTCGAGACGCCGTACCGCCGCGTGGTCGATGGCAAGGTGACCGACCAGATCGACTACCTGTCCGCCATCGAAGAAGGCAAGTACGTGATCGCGCAGGCCAACGCCTCGCTGAACACCGAAGGCGAACTGGTCGACGAGCTGGTCTCCGCCCGTGAGAACGGCGAATCGGTGCTGACCTCGCCGGAGCGCATCCAGTACATGGACGTGGCGCCGACGCAGATCGTCTCCGTCGCTGCCTCGCTGGTGCCGTTCCTGGAGCACGACGACGCGAACCGCGCGCTGATGGGCGCCAACATGCAGCGCCAGGCCGTGCCGGTGCTGCGTCCCGAGAAGGCTTTCGTGGGTACGGGCGTCGAGCGCGTGGCCGCGAAGGACTCGGGCACCGTCGTCACCGCCCGCCGCGGCGGCGTGGTCGACTACGTGGACACGAACCGCATCGTGATCCGCGTGAACGACAACGAGACGGTGGCCGGCGAAGTCGGCGTGGACATCTACAACCTGATCAAGTATCAGCGTTCGAACCAGAACACGAACATCCACCAGCGTCCGATCGTGAAGCGCGGCGACAAGGTGTCCTCCGAGGACATCATTGCCGACGGCGCCTCGACCGACATCGGCGAACTGGCCCTGGGCCAGAACATGCTGGTCGCGTTCATGCCCTGGAACGGCTACAACTTCGAAGACTCGATCCTGATCAGCGAGCGCGTGATCGCCGAAGACCGCTACACCTCGATCCACATCGAGGAACTGGTGGTCAACGCGCGTGACACCAAGCTGGGCTCCGAGGAAATCACCCGCGACATCCCGAACCTGTCCGAGCAGCAACTGGGCCGCCTGGACGAGTCCGGCATCGTCTACATCGGCGCTGAAGTGAACCCCGGCGACGTGCTGGTGGGCAAGGTCACGCCGAAGGGCGAGACCACGCTGACCCCGGAAGAGAAGCTGCTGCGCGCGATCTTCGGCGAGAAGGCTTCCGACGTGAAGGACACCTCGCTGCGCGTCGACCAGGGCACGCAGGGCACGGTCATCGACGTGCAGGTCTTCACCCGCGAAGGCATCCAGCGCGACAAGCGCGCTCAGCAGATCATCGACGACGAGCTGAAGCGCTTCCGCCTGGACCTGAACGACCAGCTCCGCATCGTCGAGGCCGACGCCTTCGACCGTATCGAGAAGCTGCTGGTCGGCAAGGTCGCCAACGGCGGCCCGCAGAAGATCGCCAAGGGCACCGTCATCAGCAAGGACTACCTGGCTGGCGTCGAGAAGTTCCACTGGTTCGATGTCCGCCCGGCCGAAGACGACGTGGCCAACCAGCTCGAGTCGATCAAGAACGCGCTGGAGCAGACCCGTCACTCGTTCGACCTGGCCTTCGAAGAGAAGCGCAAGAAGCTGACCCAAGGCGACGAGCTGCCGGCCGGCGTGCTGAAGATGGTCAAGGTGTACCTGGCCGTCAAGCGCCGCCTGCAGCCTGGCGACAAGATGGCCGGCCGTCACGGCAACAAGGGTGTGGTGTCCAAGGTCGTCCCGATCGAAGACATGCCCTACATGGCCGACGGCACGCCTGCCGACATCGTGCTGAACCCGCTGGGCGTGCCCTCGCGGATGAACGTGGGTCAGGTCCTGGAAGTGCACCTGGGCTGGGCCGGCAAGGGCATCGGCCAGCGCATCGGCGACATGCTCCAGCAGCATGCGGCGGTGAGCGAGCTGCGCAAGTTCATGGATGAGCTGTACAACCAGAACGGTGGCAAGACGGAGAACGTCGACGAACTGACGGACACCGAAGTCATCGAGATGGCGCAGAACCTGTCCAAGGGCGTGCCCTTCGCGACGCCGGTCTTCGACGGTGCCAAGGAAGAAGAAATCCGCGGCATGCTGAAGCTGGCCTACCCGGACGACATCGCCGCCAAGAAGGGCCTGACCGCCACGCGCACCCAGGCCACCCTGCACGACGGCCGCACCGGCGAGGCGTTCGAGCGCCCGGTCACCGTCGGCTACATGCACGTGCTGAAGCTGCACCACCTGGTGGACGACAAGATGCACGCCCGCTCGACCGGCCCGTACTCGCTCGTCACCCAGCAGCCGCTGGGCGGCAAGGCGCAGTTCGGCGGCCAGCGTTTCGGTGAGATGGAAGTGTGGGCGCTGGAAGCTTATGGCGCCTCCTACATCCTGCAGGAAATGCTGACCGTGAAGTCCGACGACGTGAACGGCCGTACCAAGGTGTACGAGTCCATCGTCAAGGGCGAGCACGCCATCGAAGCCGGCATGCCGGAATCGTTCAATGTTCTTGTCAAGGAAATCCGCTCCCTTGGCATCGACATCGAACTGGAACGTAATTAAGGAGACGCTGCATGAAGGGACTACTCGACCTTTTCAAGCAATTCACCCCTGATGAGCATTTCGATGCCATCAAGATCGGCCTGGCCTCCCCGGAGAAGATCCGCAGCTGGTCCTTCGGTGAAGTCAAGAAGCCTGAGACCATCAACTACCGCACGTTCAAGCCCGAGCGTGACGGCCTGTTCTGCGCCAAGATCTTCGGCCCGATCAAGGACTACGAGTGCCTGTGCGGCAAGTACAAGCGCCTGAAGCACCGCGGCGTGATCTGCGAGAAGTGCGGCGTCGAAGTGACCCAGACCAAGGTCCGCCGTGACCGCATGGGTCACATCGACCTGGCGGCTCCGTGCGCGCACATCTGGTTCCTGAAGTCGCTGCCGTCGCGCCTGGGCCTGGTGCTCGACATGACGCTGCGCGACATCGAGCGCGTGCTGTACTTCGAGGCCTACGTCATCGTCGACCCGGGCATGACCCCGCTGAAGAAGTTCGGCATCATGACCGAGGACGACTACGACGCGAAGCGCGCCGAGTTCGGCGACGAGTTCGTCGCGCTGATGGGCGCCGAGGGCATCAAGAAGCTGCTGGAGGACATGGATCTCGACATCGAGATCGACAAGCTCCGCAACGACATGACCGGCTCCGAGCTGAAGGTCAAGAAGAACTCCAAGCGCCTGAAGGTCATGGAGGCCTTCAAGAAGTCCGGCATCAAGCCGAACTGGATGGTCATGGAAGTGCTACCGGTGCTGCCGCCGGACCTGCGTCCGCTGGTCCCGCTGGACGGCGGCCGCTTCGCGACCTCCGACCTGAACGACCTCTACCGTCGCGTCATCAACCGCAACAACCGCCTGGCCCGCCTGCTCGAGCTGAAGGCTCCTGAAATCATCGTGCGCAACGAAAAGCGCATGCTGCAGGAAGCCGTCGACTCGCTGCTGGACAACGGCCGCCGCGGCAAGGCGATGACCGGCGCGAACAAGCGTGCCCTCAAGTCGCTGGCCGACATGATCAAGGGCAAGGGCGGTCGTTTCCGTCAGAACCTGCTGGGCAAGCGCGTCGACTACTCCGGCCGTTCGGTGATTACCGTCGGCCCGACGCTGAAGCTGCATCAGTGCGGCCTGCCCAAGCTGATGGCGCTGGAGCTGTTCAAGCCCTTCATCTTCAGCCGTCTCGAAGCCATGGGCATCGCGACGACGATCAAGGCTGCCAAGAAGGAAGTCGAATCCGGCACGCCGGTGGTCTGGGACATCCTGGAAGAGGTCATCAAGGAGCATCCGGTTCTGCTGAACCGCGCGCCGACGCTGCACCGTCTGGGCATCCAGGCCTTCGAGCCCGTGCTGATCGAAGGCAAGGCGATCCAGCTCCACCCGCTGGTCTGCGCGGCCTTCAACGCCGACTTCGACGGTGACCAGATGGCCGTCCACGTGCCGCTGTCCATCGAAGCGCAGATGGAAGCCCGCACGCTGATGCTGGCCTCCAACAACGTGCTGTTCCCGGCCTCCGGCGAACCGTCGATCGTCCCGTCGCAAGACGTGGTGCTGGGCCTGTACTACGCCACCCGCGAGCGCATCAACGGCAAGGGCGAAGGCATGATCTTCACGGACATCCCCGAGATGATCCGTGCGCTGGAAAACGGCGCGGTGGAGATCACCGCCAAGATCTCGATCCTGCTGACCGAGTACAGCAAGGGCGAGAACGGCGAGTGGGTGCCCGAGACCAAGCTGGTCGACACGACCGTCGGCCGCGCGCTGCTGTCCGAGATCCTGCCCAAGGGCCTGCCGTTCTCGAACATCAACAAGGCGCTGAAGAAGAAGGAAATCTCGCGCCTGATCAACACGTCCTTCCGCAAGTGCGGTCTGAAGGAGACCGTGGTGCTGGCCGACAAGCTGCTGCAAAGCGGCTTCAAGCTCGCCACCCGCGCCGGCATCTCGATCGCCATCGACGACATGCTGGTGCCCAAGCAGAAGTACGAGCTGATCGACCGCGCGGAGAAGGAAGTCAAGGAGATCGAGCAGCAGTACATCTCGGGTCTCGTGACCGCCGGCGAGCGCTACAACAAGGTCGTCGACATCTGGGGCAAGACCGGTGACGAGGTGGGCAAGGTCATGATGACCCAGCTCTCCAAGCAGAAGACCATCGACCGCAACGGCAAGGAAGTGGAGCAGGAGTCCTTCAACTCCATCTACATGATGGCCGACTCCGGCGCCCGCGGTTCCGCGGCCCAGATTCGCCAGCTCGCCGGCATGCGGGGCCTGATGGCCAAGCCGGACGGCTCGATCATCGAGACGCCCATCACGGCGAACTTCCGCGAAGGCCTGAACGTTCTGCAGTACTTCATCTCCACCCACGGTGCTCGTAAGGGCCTGGCGGACACGGCGCTGAAGACCGCGAACTCCGGCTACCTGACCCGTCGTCTGGTGGACGTGACGCAGGATCTGGTCGTGACCGAGGACGACTGCGGCACCGACAACGGCATCGCCATGCGCGCGCTGGTCGAAGGCGGTGAAGTGATCGAATCGCTGCGCGACCGCGTGCTCGGCCGCGTGACCGCGATCGATGTGCTGCACCCCGAGACGCAGGCCCTGCTGGTCACGCCCGGCAAGATCCTCGACGAGGACCTGCTGGACATGCTGGAGCAGGCCGGTGTCGACGAGATCAAGGTCCGCACGCCGCTGACTTGCGCCACGCGCTTCGGCCTGTGCGCCAAGTGCTATGGCCGCGATCTGGGCCGTGGCGGCCTGGTGAACGTCGGTGAAGCTGTCGGCGTCATCGCCGCGCAGTCGATCGGTGAGCCGGGTACCCAGCTGACGATGCGTACCTTCCACATCGGTGGTGCGGCGTCGCGTGCAGCGATCGCCTCGAGCGTCGATGCCAAGTCGGACGGCAATATCGGCTTCAACGCCACGATGCGCTACGTCACGAACGGCAAGGGCGAGCTGGTGGTGATTTCCCGTTCCGGCGAAATCATCATCTCCGACCCGCACGGCCGCGAGCGCGAGCGCCACAAGGTGCCGTACGGCGCGATCCTGTCGATCAAGGCCGACCAGACCATCAAGGCTGGCACGGTGCTGGCGAACTGGGACCCGCTGACCCGTCCGATCATCACCGAGTTCGCCGGCCGCGCCACCTTCGAGAACGTCGAAGAAGGCGTGACGGTGGCCAAGCAGGTGGACGAAGTGACCGGCCTGTCGACGCTGGTGGTCATCGACCCGAAGCGCCGCGGTGCCGCCAAGGTCATCCGCCCGCAGGTCAAGCTGCTGGATGCCAACGGCCACGAGGTGAAGATCCCGGGTACGGACCACTCGGTGACGATCGGCTTCCCGGTCGGCTCGCTGATCCAGGTGCGCGACGGCCAGGATCTGGCCCCGGGCGAAGTGCTGGCGCGCATTCCTATCGAAGGCCAGAAGACCCGCGACATTACCGGCGGTCTGCCGCGCGTCGCCGAGCTGTTCGAAGCCCGTTCGCCGAAGGATGTCGGCGTGCTGGCCGAGCAGACCGGTACGGTGTCCTTCGGCAAGGAGACGAAGGGCAAGGTTCGCCTGGAGATCACCGATCCGGACGGCAAGAAGCACGAAGAGCTGGTGCCCAAGGAAAAGAACATCCTGGTGCACGAAGGCCAGGTGGTGAACCGGGGCGAGCTGATCGTCGACGGCGCAGCGGATCCGCAGGACATCCTGCGCCTGCTGGGCATCGAGGAACTGGCGCGCTACATCGTCGACGAAGTGCAGGACGTGTACCGTCTGCAGGGCGTGAAGATCAACGACAAGCACATCGAGGTGATCGTTCGCCAGATGCTGCGTCGCGTGACCATCACCAACCCGGGCGACACGCACTACATCCTGAACGAGCAGGTCGAGCGTTCGGAGCTGCTGGACACCAACGACCGCATGCGCAAGGAAGGCAAGCTGATTGCCACCCATGCTGACGTGCTGCTCGGTATCACCAAGGCTTCGCTGTCGACCGACTCCTTCATCTCGGCCGCTTCCTTCCAGGAAACGACCCGCGTGCTCACCGAGGCTGCCATCATGGGCAAGCGCGACGAGCTGCGCGGCCTGAAGGAAAACGTCATCGTCGGCCGCCTGATCCCCGCCGGTACCGGCATGGCCTTCCACGTGGCCCGCAAGGCCAAGGAAGAGATGGACGACGCCGAGCGCCGCTCCATCGCCATCCAGGAAGCCGAGGAACTGGCTGCCGCGCAGATGGCCAGCGTCGACTCGGGCGATTCGGCTGCCGAGTAATCTCGGAGTTAGCTGATAGCGACAAGGGCCACCTTCGGGTGGCCCTTTTTCATGGCTGCTGCGATTTCAGCCAGGCTTCGGGCGTGCCGATCGCAAGCCCGTGTGCGCGGGCGCGCTTCGCTAAGGCCAGGACTGCACGGTCCCGGGAAATCAGCCAGGCGGCCTGCTCGGCGATGGCCAGGTCGATGAACTTCTGGTCGTCCTTGTCGCGGCAGACCAGGCGCACGGCGGGTGCTGGCTCACGTTCGATCATCTCGCAGCGCTCGGCGAAGGTACGCTCGATCAGGTCCAGATCCGGTGCGTAAGCGGCGGCCACGCCGCGGCCAAGCACGTGCTTCAACTCGGCCAGCATTGCCAACTGTCCGATCCAGCGGATACGACCGGTGAGCAGCGCATCGGCCAGCGGCAGCGCACGCGGATCCTTGAAGACGAGCCAGTCCATCACGACCTGCGTGTCGATCACCAGGCGGGGCGGGGGCGGGAGTGGCTCGAACATGGCCGCGCAGAATACTGCGAAATCCCCGGCCGCTTGCGTGTTTACCCCCGTCCGGCCTACAATCGCGGGCTCTTCTGCCGGCAGAGGTGCGCGCGTTCGCGCATGCTTTGCCGCTGAGCCCCTTCGGGCGAGCTAGAAGCAGTGTGATTTCAAACGGGAACAAGTCACTTATGCCAACCATCAATCAGTTGGTGCGCCACGGCCGCGAAGCCGAGGTCACCAAGTCCAAGTCGCCGGCAATGCAGAATTGCCCGCAACGCCGCGGCGTCTGCACCCGCGTCTACACCACGACCCCGAAGAAGCCGAACTCGGCGCTGCGTAAGGTCGCCAAGGTCCGCCTGACCAACGGTTTCGAGGTCATCTCGTACATCGGCGGTGAAGGCCACAACCTCCAGGAACACAGCGTCGTGCTGGTTCGCGGCGGTCGTGTGAAGGACTTGCCCGGTGTGCGTTACCACATCGTGCGCGGTTCGCTTGACCTGCAAGGCGTCAAGGATCGCAAGCAGTCGCGTTCGAAGTACGGCGCCAAGCGTCCGAAGAACAGCAAGTAATTCAAGTCAGTCTGGTTTTGGCGTTAGGCCGAAGCCGAGATTTTTTGCGGTTCACTGAACCGAGTAAGTGGATGGCCCCAACAGCGGTGGTCGTCCAAGGCCAGAGTCAAAAGGCTCGAGCCAACTGAAGCAGAAGGAAGATTCCCATGCCACGTCGTCGCGAAGTACCCAAGCGCGAAATCCTGCCGGATCCCAAGTTCGGCAACGTCGATCTGTCCAAGTTCATGAACGTCATCATGGAATCGGGCAAGAAGGCAGTCGCAGAACGCATCATCTACGGCGCCCTCGAGCAGATCGAAGCCAAGGCCGGCAAGGATCCGGTCGAGGTGTTCATGATCGCGCTGAACAACGTGAAGCCCATGGTCGAAGTGAAGTCCCGCCGTGTCGGCGGTGCGAACTACCAAGTTCCCGTGGAAGTTCGCCCCGTCCGCCGGATGGCCCTGGCCATGCGCTGGCTGAAGGAATCGGCCCGCAAGCGCGGTGAGAAGTCGATGGCCCAACGTCTGGCCAACGAGCTGCTGGAGGCCTCGGAAGGCCGTGGCGGCGCCATGAAGAAGCGTGACGAAGTCCACCGCATGGCCGAAGCGAACAAGGCGTTCTCGCACTTCCGCTTCTAAACTCACTCGTTCCGGCCGCCTCGGGTTTCTACCAACCCGTTGGCGGCTCCTGCCTTTTGGAGTTATCTCATGGCACGCAAGACCCCCATCGAGCGCTACCGCAACATCGGTATCTCGGCGCACATCGATGCTGGCAAGACCACGACGACCGAGCGCATCCTCTACTACACCGGTGTGAACCACAAGATCGGTGAAGTGCATGATGGCGCCGCCACGATGGACTGGATGGAGCAGGAACAAGAGCGCGGCATCACGATCACGTCGGCCGCGACGACCTGCTTCTGGAAGGGCATGGACCTCGCCCGTCCCGAGCACCGCATCAACATCATCGACACGCCCGGACACGTGGACTTCACGATTGAAGTCGAGCGTTCGATGCGCGTCCTGGACGGCGCCTGCATGGTCTATTGCGCCGTGGGTGGCGTGCAGCCGCAGTCGGAAACCGTCTGGCGTCAGGCCAACAAGTACAAGGTGCCGCGTCTGGCCTTTGTGAACAAGATGGACCGCACCGGTGCCAACTTCTACAAGGTCGTCGACCAGATGAAGCTGCGCCTGAAGGCCAACCCGGTGCCCATCGTGCTGCCGATCGGCGCCGAGGAAAACTTCACCGGCGTGATCGACCTGATCAAGATGAAGGCCATCATCTGGGACGACGCTTCCCAGGGCATGAAGTTCGACTACCGCGACATCCCGGCTGAACTGCTGGCTGATGCTCAGAAGTGGCGCGACAACATGGTCGAGGCCGCCGCCGAGTCCAGCGAAGACATGATGAACAAGTACCTCGAGTCGGGCGAACTGACCGAGGAAGACATCATCAGCGGCATCCGCACCCGCACCATCGCCGCTGAAATCCAGCCGATGTTCTGCGGCACCGCCTTCAAGAACAAGGGCGTGCAGCGCATGCTGGACGGCGTGATCGATTTCATGCCTTCGCCGATCGACGTTCCCCCGGTTCCGGGCACGGACGAAGACGACCAGCCGGTGACGCGCGAAGCGTCGGACAGCGCCAAGTTCGCTGCCCTGGCCTTCAAGCTGATGACCGACCCGTACGTCGGCCAGCTGACCTTCGTTCGCGTGTACTCGGGCGTGCTGCAGTCGGGCTCGACCGTCTACAACCCGATCCGCGGCAAGAAGGAACGTATCGGCCGTATTCTGCAGATGCACGCCAACCAGCGTGAAGAAATCTCGGAAATTCTGGCCGGCGACATCGCCGCCTGCGTGGGCCTGAAGGACGTGACGACCGGCGAAACGCTGTGCGATCCGGACTCCATCATCACGCTGGAAAAGATGGTCTTCCCGGAGCCGGTGATCTCGCAGGCCGTCGAGCCGAAGACCAAGGCCGACCAGGAAAAGATGGGTATCGCCCTGGGCCGCCTGGCCAAGGAAGACCCGTCCTTCCGTCTGCGCACCGATGAAGAATCGGGCCAGACCATCATCTCCGGCATGGGCGAACTGCACCTGGAAATCATCGTCGACCGCATGAAGCGCGAGTTCGGCGTGGAAGCCAACGTCGGCAAGCCGCAGGTCGCGTATCGCGAGACGATCCGCAAGACCGCCACCGATGTGGAAGGCAAGTTCGTTCGCCAGTCCGGCGGCAAGGGCCAGTACGGCCACGTCGTGCTGACCGTCGAGCCGCAGGAGCCGGGCAAGGGCTTCGAGTTCGTCGACGCCATCAAGGGCGGTGTGGTTCCTCGCGAATTCATCCCGGCCGTCGAGAAGGGTGTCATCGACACGCTGCCGAACGGCGTGATGGCCGGCTTCCCGGTCGTCGACGTCAAGGTCACGCTGACCTTCGGTTCGTACCACGAAGTCGACTCGAACGAAAACGCGTTCAAGATGGCCGCCTCGATGGGCTTCAAGGAAGCCTGCCGCAAGGCCAGCCCGGTCATCCTCGAGCCGATGATGGCCGTGGAAGTCGAGACGCCTGAAGACTACGCCGGCAACGTGATGGGCGACCTGTCCAGCCGTCGCGGCATGGTGCAGGGCATGGACGACATGGTCGGCGGCGGCAAGGTCATCAAGGCCGAAGTCCCGCTGTCGGAAATGTTCGGCTACTCGACGACCCTGCGTTCGATGTCGCAAGGCCGTGCCACGTACACGATGGAGTTCAAGCACTACAGCGAAGCTCCGAAGAACGTGGCCGACGCGATCATCACCGCTCGCGCAGCCAAGTAAACGTTACTTAAGCTCACTGAATCGTCTTCGCAGCGCGCCTCCCATTTGCCCGTCGGTGGGGTCAAAGGACGCTGCGGAAACGCTAAACCAATAGACGGGTATTGCTCTTTCTTTGGAGATTCCAAATGGCAAAAGGTAAATTCGAACGCACCAAGCCGCACGTGAACGTCGGCACCATCGGTCACGTTGACCATGGCAAGACCACGCTGACGGCCGCCATCGCG
>NZ_LYVQ01000148.1 GCF_001984095.1 Pelomonas sp. KK5 | reverse complement strand
GCGCCATGGGGCGCCCCACCGCTCAGCTTTCGCCGCGCTTCGGTGCTGGTGGCGGCCGCGGAGCATGGGCGGAGCCGGCCACGCAGGTAAAAGGGGGAGACCGCGGAGCGGTCGGAGGACACGGAGTGGACGGCTCCGCCCATGGTCCGTGGCTCAGCCGAATCGATGCGAAAGGTATTTCATGAATCACACTGAGTGGCCCTTCTTCGAAGACCGCCACCGCGAACTGGCGGCGCGGCTGAATGACTGGTGCGGCGAGCACTTGGCGCATGTCGACCATGCGGACGTGGACGGCGCCTGCCGCACGCTGGTCAAGCAACTGGGCGATGGCGGCTGGCTCCATCACGCCGTCGGCGAACGCATCGACACCCGCGCCATCTGCCTGCTGCGCGAGACCCTCGCCCGCCACGACGGCCTGGCCGACTTCGCCTTCGCGATGCAGGGCCTGGGCTCCGGCGCCATCTCGCTGGACGGCACGCCCGCGCAGCGCGAGCGCTACCTGCCGCGCGTGGCCCGCGGCGAGGCGCTAGCCGCTTTTGCATTGACCGAGCCCGAGGCCGGCTCCGACGTGGCGGCGATGCAGTGCAGCGCCACCGTCGAAGGTGACGGTTATGTCCTGAACGGCGAGAAGACCTTCATCTCCAACGGCGGCATCGCCGACTTCTACGTGCTGTTCGCCCGCACCGGCGAAGCGCCCGGGAGCCGTGGCATCAGCGCCTTCATTGTCGACGCCGGCATGCCGGGCTTCGAGATCGCCGAGCGCATCGAGGTGATCGCGCCGCATCCGCTGGCCCGCCTGAAGTTCACGAACTGCCGCGTGCCGAAGAGCGCTTTGCTGGGCGCGCCCGGCCAGGGCTTCAAGCTGGCGATGCGTACGCTGGACATCTTCCGCACCTCGGTGGCCGCCGCCGCGCTGGGCTTCGCCCGCCGCGCGCTGGACGAGGGGCTGAAGCAGGCCAAGGGCCGCAAGATGTTCGGCGGCACGCTGGCCGACATGCCGCTGACGCAAGCCAAGCTGGCCGACATGGCCTGCACCGTGGACGGCGCGGCGCTGCTGGTCTATCGCGCAGCCTGGCAGCGCGACCAGGGCAGGAACGTGACCCGCGAGGCGGCCATGGCCAAGCTGATGGCCACGGAGGGCGCGCAGCAGGTCATCGATGCGGCCGTGCAGATGCATGGCGGCCGCGGTGTTCGCAGCGGTGAAGTGGTCGAGTCGCTCTACCGCGAGATCCGCGCGCTGCGCATCTACGAAGGCGCCAGCGAAGTGCAGCAACTGATCATCGGGAAAGACCTTCTGAGATGAGCAAATCAGCCCATATCGACACCTTTGCCAACGACCACCTGCCGCCACGCGAGCAGTGGCCGGAACTGGTCTTCGATCTCCCGGAACTGCAGTTCGCCGAGCGGATCAATTGCGCCCACGATCTGCTGGACCAGTGGGTCGCCGCCGGCCACGGCAATCGGCCCTGCGTGATCGCCGGAGGCTCCGGCGAGGTCTGGACCTACGCCCAGCTGCAAGCCGAAGCCAACCGCATCGCCCACGTGCTGGTGGACGACCTGGGTGTGCAGCCCGGCAACCGCGTGCTGCTGCGCGGCGCCAACACGCCGCAGATGGCGGCCTGCTGGTTCGCCATCATCAAGGCCGGCGCGATTGCGGTCGGCACGATGCCGCTGCTGCGCGCCAAGGAGCTGACGCAGGTGGTTCAAAAAGCGCGCGTCACTCATGCGCTGTGCGACGAGCGCCTGGCCGAGGAACTGGACAAGGCGCGCGAGCAGTGCCCGACGCTGCGCAGTGTCGTCCACTACCGCAGCACGGCGGCGGACGGGCTGGAATCGCTGTCGGAGAGAAAGTCCGCGCACTTCGCCAACGTGGATACCGCCGCCGAGGACTGCTGCATCATCGCCTTCACCTCGGGCACGACCGGCCAGCCCAAGGGCACGATGCACAACCACCGCGACGTGCTGGCCGCCTGCCGCTGCTGGCCGGTGCACTGCCTGCGTGCCACGGCCGACGATGTGTTCATCGGCAGCCCGCCGCTGGCCTTCACCTTCGGCCTGGGCGGCCTGCTGCTGTTCCCGCTGAGCGTGGGCGCCTCGACCGTGCTGCTGGAGCAGGCGGCGCCCGAGGTGCTGCTGCCGGCGATTGCGAAGTACCGCGCCAGCGTCTGCTTCACCGCGCCCACCTCCTACCGGGCGATGGCGGCGAAGGCGGGCGAGCATGACCTGTCGAGCCTGCGCAAGTGCGTCAGCGCCGGCGAGGCGCTGCCCGCGGCCACGCGCAAGCTTTGGAAGGAGGCGACCGGCATCGAGATGATCGACGGCATCGGCTCCACCGAGATGCTGCACATCTTCATCTCGCACGACGAATCGAACGCCCGCCCCGGCGCCACCGGCAAGGCGGTGCCCGGCTACCAGGCCTGCGTCCTCGATGACGAGGGCCAGGTCTTGCCTGTAGGCAAGGTCGGCCGCCTGGCCGTCAAGGGCCCGACCGGCTGCCGCTATCTCGACGACGAGCGCCAGCGCAACTACGTCAGCGGCGGCTGGAACCTGACCGGCGACGCCTACCTGCTCGACGCGGACGGCTACTTCGTCTACCAGGCCCGCACCGACGACATGATCATCTCCGGCGGCTACAACATCGCCGGGCCGGAGGTGGAGTCGGCCCTGCTGACGCACCCGGCCGTGGCCGAGTGCGGCGTGATCGGCGTGGCCGACGAGGAGCGCGGCCAGATCGTCAAGGCCTTCGTCGTGCTGCGCGAGGGCCGGGTGGCCGGGCCGGAGATGGCCAAGGCGTTGCAGGACTACGTGAAGGCCATGATCGCGCCCTACAAGTACCCGCGGGCGATCGAGTTCCGGCCCAGCCTGCCGCGCACCGAGACCGGTAAGCTCCAGCGTTTCCGTCTGCGCCAGGAGGCCCCGCAGTGAAGATTGCATTCCAACGCGAACAGCGCGTGCGCTTCGGCCACTGCGACCCCGCCGGCATCGTCTACTACCCGCGCTATTTCGAGATGCTGCACGAGGTGATGGAGGACTGGTTCAACCTCGGCCTGAAGGTCGACTACGCCACGCTGCTCGGCCCGCGCCGCACCGGCATGCCGACCATCCAGCTGAAGACCGACTTCAAGCGCATCAGTCGCATGGGCGACGTGCTGGCGCAGCGGATCGAGATACAAAAGCTGGGCCGCACCTCGCTGGTCCTGAAGGTCGAGTTCCATGGGGACGACGGCCTGCGCGCCGCCTTCGAGCAGGTGCTGGTCTGCACCTCGCTGGAGACCCACCAGCCCATCCCTTTCCCCGACGACCTCCGTGCAGCCTTGGAGTTATGCACCCATGAATGACGACAAGCAGATCCTGCAGCCTGAAGGCTGGGCCATGCCGCGCGGCTACGCCAATGGCGTGGCCGCCACGGGCCGGCAGGTCTTCGTCGCCGGCCAGATCGGCTGGAACGCGCAGTGCGAGTTCGAGAGCGATGATTTCGTCGCCCAGGTTCGCCAGGCGCTGGCCAACATCAAGGCCGTGCTGGCCGAGGCCGGCGCCGCGCCCGAGCACATCGTGCGGATGACCTGGTATCTGCTGGACAAGCGCGAGTACGTCCAGCGCGGCCGCGAGGTCGGCGCCGCCTACCGCGAGGTGCTGGGGCGAGAATTCGGCATCGCCATGACGGCGGTGCAGGTGGCCGGCCTGATCGAGGATCGGGCCAAGGTCGAGATCGAGGTCACGGCCGTCGTGCCCCATTGAGTAGAGAGACATCATGAGCAAACCGCAATTCCACTGGGACGACCCGCTGCTGCTGGACCAGCAACTGACCGAGGACGAGCGCGCCGTCCGCGACGCCGCCCGCGCCTACTGCCAGGACAAGCTGCGCCCCCGCGTCACCGAGGCCTTCCGGCACGAGAAGACCGATGCGGCCATCTTCCGCGAGATGGGCGAGCTGGGCCTGCTCGGCGCCACCATCCCCGAGGAATACGGCGGCGCCGGCCTCAACTACGTCTGCTACGGCCTGATCGCCCGCGAGGTCGAGCGGGTGGACTCGGGCTACCGCTCGATGATGAGCGTGCAGTCCTCGCTCGTGATGGTGCCGATCAACGAGTTCGGCAACGAGCAGACCAAGCGCAAGTACCTGCCCAGGCTGGCCAGCGGCGAGTGGATCGGCTGCTTCGGCCTGACCGAGCCGAACCACGGCTCCGATCCCGCCTCGATGGTCACCCGCGCCCGCAAGGTCGACGGCGGCTATTCGATCAGCGGCTCCAAGATGTGGATCACCAACTCGCCCATCGCCGACGTGTTCGTCGTCTGGGCCAAGGACGACGGCGGGCAGATCCGCGGCTTCGTGCTGGAGAAGGGCTGGAAGGGCCTCAGCGCCCCGGCCATCCACGGCAAGGTGGGCCTGCGTGCGTCGATCACTGGCGAGATCGTGCTGGACGAGGTCTTCTGCCCCGAGGAGAACGCCTTCCCCGAGGTGCGCGGCCTGAAGGGTCCGTTCACCTGCCTCAACAGCGCCCGCTACGGCATCGCCTGGGGCGCCCTGGGCGCCGCCGAGGACTGCTGGCACACCGCGCGCCAGTACACGCTGGACCGCAAGCAGTTCGGCAAGCCGCTGGCGGCCAACCAGCTGGTGCAGAAGAAGCTGGCCGACATGCAGACCGAGATCACGCTGGGCCTGCAGGGCTGCCTGCGGCTGGGCCGGATGAAGGACGACGGGACGGCTTCGGTCGAGATCACCTCGATCATGAAGCGCAACTCCTGCGGCAAGGCGCTGGACATCGCCCGCGTGGCGCGCGACATGCTGGGCGGCAACGGCATCAGCGACGAGTTCGGCGTGGCCCGCCATCTGGTGAACCTGGAAGTCGTGAATACCTACGAAGGCACCCACGACATCCACGCACTGATCCTCGGCCGCGCGATCACCGGGATCGCCGCGTTCTGAGCGTTCAGAGAGCCGGCCAGCGGGCCGGGTCGAGATCGAGGCGGGTGTACCAGTCCGAGGGCAGGGTGCCGGCCCAGACCAGGTTGTGATGGGGGGTGAGGCGGCGCTTGGCGAAGGTCATGCGCATGTCGGCCAGGGCCAGCAGGTCGTCGCCGTTCCAGCTGCCCTCGGCCGGGCTGACGGCGACGCCGATCGTGGCGGTCAGCCGCGGCGAGGCGTCGAAGCCGGAGAGGCCTTGCTCGATCGCTGTTCGAAGGCGCTCGGCCATTGCCTGTGCGGCAGCCAGCGTGGTGTCGGGCAGGACGGCGAAGAACTCGTCGCTGCCCAGATGGGCCAGCGCGGTGCCGGCCGGCAGCGTGCGGCCGGTCACCGCGGCCAGTTCCTCCAGCACCTCGGCGGCGCGCGGCTCGCCGACCTCGTCGTGGAAGGGCTTGAAGTGGTCCAGGTCCAGCGTCAGCACCGCCAGCGGCTTGCGCGCCGCCGCGGCCTGTTGCGCCGCCTGCTGAAGCCTTTGCATGCCGTCCTGGCGGGCCAGAGTGCCGGTCGGGGTGGTCGTCGTGAGGCTGGTCATCGGAGCTCCTGTGTCTGGCCGGGGTCGGCCCATCCTATGCGAATTGCAGAGGGCTGCGATGCTGCAGAGCAGCAATGCAGGCGCGGGGGGTGACGAGCGGCATGGCTGCCTGATTGGGACTAGCATCGGCATGCGCGCGTGTGTATGCCGCGCGGATTGCCCGTTAGGAGTTCGACATGAGAGCCCGCCGTTCGATCCCGCTGCTGGTGCTGGCTTCGCTACTCGGCGCCTGCGCCTTGACACCACCGGCCACGCCGGTGCCCACCGACATGTTCCAGGACGCGCTCTTCGCGCCGGCGACCCAGCACATCTCGGCCACCGAGGTATTCGAGCTGAGCCCGGCGATGCACGAATTCATCAGGAAGGACCTGGCGCGGCAGAACTTCCACAAGGATCCGCGCCAGGCGCTGGTGGATGCGCTGAACAGCAGCAAGTCGCTGCGCCTGGAGTACGACTCGGGCACCACGCGCACCGCGTCGGAGGCCTTCGCGGCCCGATCGGGCAACTGCATGTCGCTGGTGCTGATGACCGCGGCCTTCGCCAAGGAGATGGGCCTGAACGTCCATTACCGCAACGTCTATGTGGAGCCCACCTGGAGCCGCAGCGACGAGTTCCTGTTCCTGTCCGGCCACGTGAACCTGACGCTGGGCGAGGACCCGAAGGCGGTGCAGGGCAAGAACCTGATGGCCGACGGCATGACGATCGACTTCCTGCCCAGCGAGCTGATCCGCAACCAGCGGGCGATGGAGATCGGCGAGTCGACCATCGTGGCGATGTACATGAACAACCGCGCCGCCGAGAACCTCAACGACGGCCGGCTCGACGAGGCCTACGCCTGGGTCCGGGAGGCGCTGCGCCAGGATCCCAAGTACCTGAGCGGATACAACACGCTGGGCGTGATCTACCGGCGGCACGGCAACACGCAGGCGGCCGAGCGGGCGCTGCGCTATGTGATGGACAACGAACCGGCCAACACGCAAGCCATGTCCAACCTGATCCTGGTGCTGAAGGACCAGCACCGCGGCCAGGAAGCCGTGCAGTTGCAGGCCAAGCTGGACAACCTCCAGCCTTATCCACCGTTCCGATACTTCGATCTGGGCATCGCCGCGATGAAGGCGGGCGACTACGCCAACGCGCGCGACTACTTCAGCAAGGAAGTCGACCGCTCGGCCTATTACCACGAGTTCCACTTCTGGCTGGCGCTGGCGAACTACGGCCTCGGCGACGTCAAGCAGGCGCGCAAGCAAATCGCGCTGGCGCTGGAGAACAGCACGACGACCCGGGACCGCGACCTCTACACCGCCAAGCTGGAGTGGCTGAACGCGCAGAAGCGCAACACCAGCGGCACCTTCATCCACTGAGTCCGCTGAGTGGGGGCAAGCCGTGCCGCGCCCGGGCGCGCGCGCAGGCCTCGTCGCCGAAGCCCATCGGCGCCCGCAGGCCGAACTCCCGGCAGGGCGCCGGCCGCCACTCGTAGATGCCGCAGCCGGCCTTGACGCCCACCGTGCCGGTCAGCGCGGCGCAGCGCGGCTGCGCATGGTCGGTGCCGCGCATGCGGGCCAGCGTGCCGGTGAGTTCGACCGTGAGGCCGTCCGGCACGCAGCCGCCCTCGGATTGCAGTTCCTCGCGGGCGAAGTCGACGCGGAAGCTGGCGCAGCAGGCGCCGCAGGCGGTGCAGGGATTGGTGGACATGGCGCAAGTCTAAGATGTGGTGCATGAAGACATTGATCACCTCCTTCGCGCTGGCGCTGGCCACGCTCGCCGCCCACGCCCAGGTCACCGTCGACAAGCCCTGGGTCCGCGCCACGGTCGCGCAGCAGAAGGCCACCGGCGCCTTCTTCACGCTGCGTTCCACCGAGGACGCGAAGCTGCTCAGCGTCAGCTCGCCCGCCGCCGGCATGGTGCAGATCCACGAGATGGCGATGCAGGGCGACGTGATGAAGATGCGCGAGCTGGAAACGGGCCTGCCGCTGCCCGCAGGCAAGACCGTCGAGCTCAAGCCCGGCGGCTATCACGTGATGATGATGGACCTGAAAGCGCCCATCAAGGCGGGCGATGCGGTGCCGCTGACGCTGGTCTTCGAGGGCAAGGGCGGCAAGCGTCAGACGGTCGAGGTGAAGGCCGAGGCGCGCGCCCTGGGCAAGTAAGTAACGGCTTACGTGGACGGGGTCTCGCGCACGACCGTGACCGTGCAGCCGACCTCGTTCAACACCTGCGAGGACACGCTGCCCAGGTAGCGCTGCAGCGTCGAGGTGGCGCGGGCGCCCAGCACGATGTGGTCGATGCCGTTCTTGTTGGCGAACTCGACGATCGCGTCGCCGGTGTCCGGGGCCTCCAGCACGTGGAAGGTCAGCCGGCCGTCCTCCAGCTTCAGCTCGCGGCTGATCGGCCGCGCCCAGTGCTGCAGGCCGATAAGCTGCTTCACATGCAGGCTGCGGCCTTCCTTGTCGGTCAGCTCGTCGATGCCGAGCCGCGCGGTGCGCATCACGCTGACGCAGGCCAGCCGGGCGCCGGGCTCGGTCTGCACGATGCGGCGCACGATCTCGCGCAGTTGCCCCAGCAATTCGGGCGTGGTGTCTTCCAGGTCGACGGCGGCCATCACGATGGGGCTGCGCGTGGTCGACTGGGCGGTGGGCTCCGTGCGCGGAGCCGGCTCGCTGCCCAGGGCGAAGAACCAGCGCTTGAGCCGCACCAGCGCGCCGCTGCGGGCCAGCTTGTCGGCGCGGCGCGTGAGCTGCACGCCCAGCGGCTGGCGCAGGTCCAGCGCCAGCTGCGCGGCGCTCTGGTAGCGGCGCTCGGGCTTGACCTCCAGGCAGTGCAGGATGATCTCCTGCAGCCAGGGCGGGATGTCCGGGTTGATGGCCCGCGGCGGCACCGGCTCCACATAGAGCCGCCGGCGCAGGCCGCGCACCGAAGTCGGCTGGCCGAAGGGCCGCTCGCCGGTGGCCAGGTGGTAGAGCATCACGCCCAGGGCGAACAGGTCGCTGCGCGGGTCGTTGCGCACGAACTGCACCTGCTCCGGCGACATGTAGGGGCCGGTGCCCATCGGCAGCGAGAACTCCTCTTCCAGCAGGTCGGGGAGATGGTCGTGCCGCGAGAGGCCGAAGTCCACCATCACGATCGTGCCGTCGGGCCGGAACATGATGTTGCTGGGCTTCACGTCCAGGTGCACCACATGCTGGCGGTGCAGCGCATGCAGGGCCAGCGCCACGCGGGCGCCGAGGTCGCACAGCTCGTCCAGCGGCAGCGGCGCCTCGTCCAGGCGCGGGCGCAGGGTGGGGCCGTCGATGCGCTCCATCACCACATAGGCCTGGCGGGTCCAGTCGCCACGGGCGACGAAGCGCGGCACGTGCGGGCCGGTCAGCGCCGGCATCAGCATCTGCTCGACCTCGAAGCCGACGATGGTGGCCGGGTCCTCCCCGCCCTTGATGCGCGGCACCTTCATGATCAGCGGGAAGTCCTCGCCGGGCGGCTTGTCGCCCAGGCGGGTCACGGCCCAGAGGTGGGCCATGCCGCCCTGGTGGAGGCGTGCGTCGAGCTGGAAGCCGTCCAGCACCATGCCCGGCTCCAGCGTGGCCATCGGGGGCAGTTCGAGGACGCTGGCGGGGGCGGTGTCCGTCGACATAAGTCGTTATCTACTGGCCGACCAGCAGGCGATCGGCCAGGCGCTCCGGCAGGCCGGCGGCGCGGATGCCGGCGGCGGCGGCCTCGGCGTCGTAGGGCACGCGCTCGAAGCTGAGCTCCTGGCTGCGCGGGTCGAACAGGGCGTAGCAGGCGGCCGGGTTGCCGTCGCGCGGCTGGCCGCAGGAGCCGGGGATCACCAGCCACTGGCGGTGGCTCAGCAGCGGGATCGGCACGCCGGGCACCGGCTTGAAGTCGCCCGCCTTGCCGGTGCCGGACAGGTGGTAGAGCATCGGCTCGTGCATGTGGCCGCAGAAGGTGTAGCGGGCGGTGGTGGCGTGCAGGCTGCGCATCGCCTCGATGCGGCCGGTGATGTAGCCCCAGTCCTTGGGCGCCCAGGCATTGGCGTGGACGAACAGGCAGTCGCCGCGCTGGGCGCTCATCGGCAGGCTGGCGAGGAACTCGAGCTGCGAGCGCGAGAGGTGCGCGTGGGTCCAGCGCTGGGCCTGGCGGGCGTCTTCGTGCATGACATCCGAGTCGCCGGCCAGCGCGGCCTCGTCGTGGTTGCCCATGATGACGACGGCGCCCTGGGCCTGGTAGGCGGCCACGGTGTCCACCACCCAGGCAGGGTCGGAGCCATAGCCGACCAGGTCGCCCAGGAAGGCGTATTCGCGGGCGCCGTTCGCGCGCGCATGTTCGAGTACCGCTTCCAGTGCCTGGCGGTTCGCATGCACGTCGGTGATCAGGGCCATCTTGCTCATGGCCGAGAGGATAACCGTGGCGTGACGATCAGCCGATCCGGCCCAGCAGCAGGTACTCCATCAGGGCCTTCTGCACGTGCATCCTGTTCTCGGCCTCATCCCAGACGACCGACTGCGGGCCGTCGATCACATCGGCGGACACTTCCTCGCCCCGATGCGCCGGCAGGCAGTGCATGAACAGCGCATCCGGCTTGGCCACGGCCATCATCTCCGCATCGACGCACCAGTCCGCGAAGGCCGTACGGCGCGCCTCGTTCTCGGCCTCGTAGCCCATGCTGGTCCAGACGTCGGTGGTGACCAAGTCCGCGCCGCGGCAGGCGTCCATCGGGTCCTTGAAGACCTTGTAGCAGGCGCTGTCCTTGATGCCGGCCACGGCGGCGTCGATCTCGTAGCCGCTGGGCGTGCTGACGTGGACCGTGAAGCCGAGGATCTCGGCCGCCTGCAGCCAGGTGTTGGCCATATTGTTGCCGTCGCCCACCCAGGCCACCACGCGGCCCTTGAGCCCGTCCATGTCGATCGCACCGCGGCGGTCCATGCAGCGGTTCTCGATGAAGGTGAACAGGTCGGCCAGGATCTGGCAGGGGTGGTACTCGTTGGTCAGGCCGTTGATGACCGGCACGCGCGAGTGCGCGGCGAAGCGCTCGATCTTGGTCTGCTCGTAGGTGCGGATCATCACGATGTCGACCATGCGCGAGATCACGCGGGCGCTGTCCTCCACCGGCTCGGCGCGGCCGAGCTGGCTGTCGCCGGTGGTCAGGTGAACGACCGAGCCGCCCATCTGGTACATGCCCGCCTCGAAGCTCACGCGGGTGCGCGTGCTGGCCTTCTCGAAGATCATCGCCAGCGTGCGGTCCTGCAGCGGCTGGTACTTCTCGTAGTTCTTGAAGCGGCGCTTGATCGCCGAGGCGCGCTCGAACAGGTGCGTGTATTCCTCGGCCCGGAAGTCCTTGAACTGCAGGTAGTGGCGCATCAGAGAGTTCCCCGGCTTCATGGCTTGGGCGTCGAGGCCAGGAAGCTCTTGATCAGCGGCACGAGG
Organism: Pelomonas sp. KK5; assembly: GCF_001984095.1. Taxonomy (GTDB): domain Bacteria; phylum Pseudomonadota; class Gammaproteobacteria; order Burkholderiales; family Burkholderiaceae_C; genus KK5. Next base: position 5,833 of record NZ_LYVQ01000148.1, on the reverse strand, counting down.
ATGTCCACCAGATGCTTGGCCTCATCGCTGTTCATGATCAACGCGGGCAGCAGGCGCACGACGCTGTCGGCCGTCACGCTGATCAGCAGGCCGGCCTCCAGCGCCTGGCCCAGCAGCGCGCCGCAGGGGCGGTCCAGCGCCACGCCCAGCATCAGGCCCTGGCCGCGCACCTCGACGAAGCCGGGCGTGGCCGAGAGGCCGGCGACCAGGCCGTCGGCGATCTGCTTGCCGATGGCCGCGGCGTTGGCCAGCAGGCCGTCGTCCGTCATGATCGACAGCGTCTCGACGCCGGCGCGCATCGCCAGCGGGTTGCCGCCGAAGGTGGTGCCGTGGTTGCCGGGGCCGAAGATCTTCGCGGCGCGCGGGCCGGCCACGACCGCGCCGATCGGCACGCCCGAGCCCAGGCCCTTGGCCAGCGGCATCACGTCCGGCTGAATACCGGCCCACTGGTGCGCGAACCACTTGCCGGTGCGGCCGATGCCGCACTGCACCTCGTCGAGCATCAGCAGCAGGTCGTTCGCGTCGCAGATGCGGCGCAGGCCCTGCAGGAACTCGATGCGGGCCGGGTTGATGCCGCCTTCGCCCTGGATGGTCTCCAGGAAGATCGCGGTGACGTTCGGATGCGCCTTGACGGCAGCCTCGACGGCGGCGAGATCGTTCAGCGGCACGCGCACGAAGCCCGGCACCAGCGGGCCGAAGCCGGCCTGGATCTTCGGGTTGGCGGTGGCCGACAGCGTGGCGATCGAGCGGCCATGGAAGGCGCCTTCGAACACGATCACTTCCGGCGCGACGATGCCCTTGTCATGGCCGAACTTGCGGGCCAGCTTCAGCGCGGCCTCGTTGGCCTCCAGGCCCGAGTTGCAGAAGAAGACATTGGCCAGGCCGGAGATCTCCACCAGGCGCGCGGCCAGCTTCTCCTGCAGCGGCACCTGGTAGTAGTTGCTGGTGTGGATCAGCTTGGCGACCTGGTCCTGCAGCGCCGGCACCAGGCGCGGGTGGGCGTGGCCGACGGTGTTGACCGCGATGCCCGACAGGCCGTCCAGCAATCGTCGTCCGTTCGTGTCCCAGACCCAGCAGCCCTGGCCGTGCGACAGGGCGACGGGCAGGCGGCCGTAGGTTTGCATCACGTGCGGATCGGACGGGAGGACAGCGTTCATCGGAGCCTTCTTGAAATCGAGGGTTGATTAAAAAACGCGGCATCGAAAGGACGATCCGCGCGCGACGATTCTACGGGCGCGCATGACAGCATGGTGATTTCCGGCCCGCGTGCTGCGGCGCAACACAAGCAAGGCACAATAGCGCCCGTCGCGTCCGACCGGACCGGGCCGACGCCGTGCCGATCCATGAGTTCCTCCTCACCTCCAGCCAAACCTCGCGAAGTCTTCATCCAGGGCCTGACCCGGGACGGGCGCACCTTCAGGCCCAGCGACTGGTCGGAGCGGCTGGCCGGCGTGATGTCCTGCTTCCGCCCCGGTGGCGCCCCGATGGGGCCGGGCGGCCATATCGGCTACTCGCCGCTGTGCGTGCCGCGGGTGATCAACGGGGTCAAGTGCGTCATCGTCAACGAGGCGCTGCGCGAACTGGAGCCGATGGCCTGGGACTTCGTGATGAACTTCGCCCGGGACAACAACCTGCAGGTGGCGGACGCCTGCCTGCTTCCCGACAAACCCGACGCGGGCAGTCAGCGCGAGTAACGCCTTACTCCGACGTGGTCCAGCGCCCGTCGCGCAGCAGCTGGTGCGGCCGGTAGTCGGCCTTGTAGGCCATCTTCGGGCTCTCGGCGATCCAGTAGCCCAGGTACAGGTGGGGCAGCTTCAGCTCGCGGGTCTGCTCGATCTGCCACAGCACGTTGTAGACGCCGTAGCTCTGGCCCGCCTCGGGCTCGTAGAAGGTGTAGACGGCCGAGAGGCCGTCGCTGAGGATGTCCAGGATCGAGACCATCTTCAGCACGCCGGCGGCGTCGCGGAATTCGACCAGCCGCGAGTTGATCCGGCTCTGCAGCAGGAACTGGGTGTACTGGTCCACGCTGTCCTGGTCCATGCCGCCGCCGGAGTGGCGCCCGGCCTGGTAGCGCAGGTAGAGCTCGTAGTGTTCCTGGCTGAAGCCCAGGCGCATCACCCGCGCATGCAGGCCTTCGTGGCGCTTCAGCGCGCGGCGCTGGCTGCGCGAGGGCTTGAACTCGTTCACTGGCACCCGCATCGGCACGCAGGCCTTGCAGCTGTCGCAATACGGGCGATAGGTGAACAGCCCGCTGCGGCGGAAGCCCGCGGCCACCAGGTTCGAGTAGGCGTCCGCATGGATCAGGTGGCTCGGCGTGGCCACCTGCGAGCGGGCCTGGCGCTGCGGCAGGTAGCTGCAGGGATAGGCGGCAGTCGCGTAGAACTGCAGCTCGGCCAGCGGGAGGTCTTTCGGGTAGGTCACGTCCGTTCAGGCGGCAGGTGAGAGCAGGTGGGACCAGAGGTTTCGATGATAGGACCAATCGTCCGGCGCCGCCTGCGTCACCGAGGCGCGCAGGTGGGCTTCGAAGGCCCGGCGCGAGACTTCTGCCGCACCCAGCGAGGCCAGGTGCCGGGTGTTCTGCTGGCAGTCGATCCAGGCGATGCCGTGCTCGCGGCACAGGCAGACCAGCGCCGCCAGCGCGATCTTCGACGCATCGGTGCGGCGCATGAACATCGACTCGCCGAAGAACATGCGGCCGAGGTTGATGCCGTAGAGGCCGCCGGCGAGCTCGCCGTTCACCCAGGTCTCGATGCTGTGCACCGCGCCGTCGCGCTGCTGCCAGGCCAGGTAGGCGGCCTGCATCTCGGGCAGGATCCAGGTGCCGTTCTGGCCCTCGCGCGGGGCGTTGGCGCAGGCGGCCAGCACCTCGGGCGTGGCGCTGTCCACGCGGATCTCGCAGCCGGGCGTCTCGATGAAATGCTTCAGCGTCTTGCGCAGCGAGCGCGAGAGCTTGAAATCCTTCGTCTGCAGCACCATGCGCGGCTCCGGCGACCACCACAGCGGCGGCTGGCCGGCGCCGTACCAGGGGAAGATGCCGCGCGAGTAGGCGGCCTGCAGCCGTTCCGGGGTCAGGTCGCCGCCGGCGGCGAGCAGGCCGGGCGCGTCGGTGTCGGGGCCGAGCGCGCGGGAGGTCGGGGGGAAGTCGAGAGAAGCCTCGTCGAGCCAGTCGATCATCGAGCCATGGTAGCGTGCGACCCCATGACAATTCTCTACGGCATTCCCAATTGCGACACGGTCAAGCGTGCGCGCGCCTGGCTCGCGGAGCAGGGCGTTTCCTATGAATTTCATGACTACAAGAAGGCCGGCGTTCCGGCCGATCATCTGCACCGCTGGTTTTCGCAGTTGGGCTGGGAAAAGGTCGTGAACCGCTCGGGCACCGCCTGGCGCAAGCTGGATGACGAAACGAAGGCTGGCGTCGTCGACGCGGCCAGCGCCGAGCCCGTGCTAACCGCGAATCCGAGCGTCATCAAGCGCCCCATCGTCGAATGGGCCGACGGCTCGCTGACCGTCGGCTTCGCCCCCGAAGCCTGGGAAGGGAAACACTGACCATGTTCACCGGCATCGTCCAAGGCGTGGCGAAGGTCGCCACCATCACCGACCGCCCCGGCCTGCGCAGCTTCACGCTCGACTTCCCGCCCGGCTTCTGCGCGGGCCTGGAGATCGGCGCCAGCGTCTCCTGCGACGGCGTCTGCCTGACCGTCACGCGGCTCACCAGCGACACGCAGGCCGACTTCGACGTGATGCAGCAGAGCCTGAACCTCACGACCCTGGGCGCGCTGGCCGAAGGCAGTCCGATCAACGTCGAGCGGGCCGCGAAGGACGGCGCCGAGATCGGCGGCCACCCGCTGTCCGGCCACATCGATTTCAAGGCGACCGTGGCGGCGATCCGCCAGCCCGAGAACAATCACGTGCTGCGCATCGCCGTGCCGCAGCCCTGGATGCGCTACATCTTCGCCAAGGGCTATATCGCGATCAACGGCGCCAGCCTGACCGTGGCCGAGGCCGACCGCAAGGCCGGCTGGTTCGAGGTCTGGCTGATCCCCGAGACGCTGCGCATGACCACCTTCGGCGACAAGGGCGTCGGCGCCGAGCTGAACATCGAGATCGAGCGCTCCACCCAGGTCTTCGTGGACACGGTGCGCGACGCGATCGACGAGCGCCTCGGGCCGCTGCTGCCCGCGCTGGAGAAGCTGCTGGCCGCGCAGGGCGGTTCGGTGGACGAACTGGCCCGGCCCGTCCAGATACCTCGTTAGTTCAGCGGAAGGGTCAGCAGAAAGGTCAGCGGCACTCGCTGTTGATCGTTTCCTGCACGCGCCGCTGCTCCACGGCGCGGGCCTCGTCGTCCATGATGACCCGCTCGCCCTTGTCGTTGAGCTGGTTCAGGCGCCTGCCGTCCTGCAGCAGTCGCATATTGTCCTGGGCGCGGGCGCAGTTCTCGCGGCGGATCTGGGCGTTCTTGCGCTCCTGTTCCGCGAGCTTCTGCTTGTCGGCCAGTTCCTGCTGCTTCTGCTTCGCCGCCTGGTCCTGCTCGGCCTTGCTGGGGCCGCTGGCGGCTACGGGCGGCGGGGCGCTGGGCGCGGTGCCCGGCGGCGGGATGACCTGCACCTGAAGCTTCTGGCCCGGCGGGCGCTGGAGGATGTCCTTCTCGGGGACGCCGGAGGGCGGCGGCAGGTCGCTGTACTGCACCTTGCCGGCGGCGTCGCGCCACTTCCATTGGGCTTGCGCCTGTGCGCTGAGGCACAGCGTTAGCACGACGAGGGCCACACGGGCCAAGGGCGGGAACTTGAGCATCCGCAAAGTCTACCGGGGCCCTGGGTAAGCAGGGGTAATGCCGCACTCCGTATAATGCCGCTTTGCGACTGGAGCTTCCCTCATGCGCCTTTTAGGAAAAGCGCTCACCTTCGACGACGTTCTGTTGGTGCCAGCGTTCTCCCAGGTGTTGCCTCGCGACACCAGCCTCGCCACCCGGCTTTCCCGCAACATCCACCTGAACCTGCCCCTGGTTTCCGCCGCCATGGACACGGTGACGGAAGCGCGCCTGGCGATCGCCATCGCGCAGGAGGGCGGCATCGGCATCGTCCACAAGAACCTGACCGCGCAACAGCAGGCCGCCGAAGTGGCCCGTGTCAAGCGCTACGAGTCCGGCGTGCTGCGCGACCCGATCACGATCACGGCCGACACCACGGTGCGCCAGGTCAAGGCGCTGTCCGAGCAGCACGGCATCTCCGGCTTCCCGGTGCTCAATGGCAAGCGCGTCGTCGGCATCGTCACCGGCCGCGACCTGCGCTTCGAGACCAAGATGGACGCCCCGGTCAGCGAGATCATGACCCCGGCCGAGCGCCTGATCACCGTCAAGGAAGGCGCCACGCTGGCCGAAGGCAAGGCGCTGATGCACAAGCACAAGCTGGAGCGCGTGCTGGTCGTCAACGACGCCTTCGAGCTGCGCGGCCTGATGACCGTCAAGGACATCACCAAGCAGACCAACTTCCCCAATGCCGCCCGTGACGCCCACGGCAAGCTGCGCGTCGGCGCCGCCGTCGGCGTGGGCGAGGGCACCGAGGAGCGCGTGGAACTGCTGGTCAAGGCCGGCGTGGACGCGATCGTCGTCGACACCGCCCACGGCCACAGCGCCGGCGTGATCGAGCGCGTGCGCTGGGTCAAGCGCAACTATCCGCAGGTCGATGTCATCGGCGGCAACATCGCCACCGGCGCGGCCGCGCTGGCGCTGGTCGAGGCGGGCGCGGACGGCGTCAAGGTCGGCATCGGCCCGGGCTCGATCTGCACCACCCGCATCGTCGCCGGCGACGAAGTCGATGGCCGCGATCTGCGGCAC
>NZ_LYVQ01000147.1 GCF_001984095.1 Pelomonas sp. KK5 | reverse complement strand
GGCCTGCACCTCGGGCGGCAGCGTCTCCATCAGCGGCGTGTGGAACAGGCCCGGCGCGATCGTGACGATGCGGATGCCGTGCTGCGCCAGGTCGCGCGCCATCGGCAGCGTCATCGAGACGATGCCTCCCTTGCTCGCCGCATAGCCCTGCTGGCCGACCTGCCCGTCGTAGGCGGCGACCGAGGCGGTCATCAACATGAAGCCGCGCTCGCCGTCCTCCAGCGGCTCCAGCTTCGCCATGCGGGAGGCGGCGAGGCGGATCACGTTGTAGGTGCCGATCAGGTTGACCCTGACGACGCGCTCGAAGTCCTCCAGCGGGGCTGGCGAGCCGTCCTTGGCGATCACCCGCCTGGCCGTGCCGATGCCGGCGATGTTCATCACGATGCGGGCCGGGCCGTGGGCGGCTTCGGCCTGCGCCAGCGCGGCTTCGACCTCGGGCCCGGAGGTGATGTCGCAGCGGACGGCGAGCCCGCCGATCTCGCCGGCCACCGCGCGGGCCTGGGCCTCGTTGACGTCCAGCACCGTCACCCGCGCGCCGCGGCGGGCCAGCTCGCGGGCGGTGGCGGCGCCGAGGCCGGAGCCGCCGCCGGTGACGATGGCGGCCTGTGCATCGATGTTCATCGCGTCCTGTCTCCTTGTTGTGGGTTCTCGATCAGCAGGGCGATGCCCTGCCCGCCGCCGACGCAGGCCGAGGCGATGCCCCAGCGCGCGCCGATGTCCTTCAACTGCCGGGCCACGCTGACGGTGAGCCGCACGCCGGTGGCGGCCAGCGGGTGGCCCAGCGCGATCGCGCCGCCGTGAACGTTGAGCTTCTCTTCGTCCAGGCCCAGCTCGCGCTGCACGGCCAGGATCTGCGCGCCCTGGGCCTCGTTGATCTCGAAGCGGGCGATGTCGCCGAGCCGCAGGCCGCTGCGCTCCAGCAGCAGCCGGATCGCCGGCGCCGGGCCGATGCCCATGTAGGCCGGCTCGACGCCGACCACCGCCGCCGCAGCCAGGCGGGCCAGCGGCGCGCGGTCCAGCGCCGCCCCGCTGACGAGCACGGCCGCCGCGGCCGCATCGGTCAGCGCCGAGCTGTTGCCGCCGCTCTGCACGCCGCCCGGGTAGACGCTGCGCAGCTTCGCCAGCACCTCGGGCGGTGAGCGGCGCGGGTGGGTGTCGCGGTCGGCCAGCGCCACCTTGCCGGCCAGGCGGATGCCACGCGGCCTGAAGCCGGTCAGCTCGAATGACTCGTTACTGACCGGCACGATCTCGCCGTCGAACCAGCCGGCCTCCTGCGCCGCCACCGCCCGCTCGAAGGAGCGTGAAGCGAATGCATCCACGTCTTCGCGCGAGATGCCGTAGCGCTGCGCCAGGTTCTCGGCCGTCTGGATCATCGAGACGCCGGTGGCCGGGTCGGTCAGCGCCTCCCACATGAAGTCCTTGAAGCCCACCGGCGCGCCCAGCGTGAAGCCCTGGCGGTGGTCGAAGGCGGCGACCGGGTTGCGGGTCATCGACTCGGTGCCCACCAGCAGCACCCGCTGGGCCGTGCCGGCGGCGATCTGCTCGCCGGCCTGGCGGAACAGCTCGAAGCCGGTGCCGCAGATGCGCTGCACCATCAGCGCCGGCACCTGCTGCGGCACGCCGGCGTACAGGCCGATGTGGCGCGGCACGTAGAACTGGTCGAAGCCGCCGGGCGCCATATTGCCGGCGAGGACCGAGTCGATGCCGGCCGCCGCCACACCGCTGCGCGCCAGCACCGCGCGGGCGGCCTTGATGCCCAGGTCGATCGGGTTGACCGAGGCGAAGGCGCCGCAGTAGTCGACCATCGGGGTGCGCAGGCCGTCGAGCAGCCAGGCGTCGTCGAAGCGCTGGAACATCATGATTGCTGCGGCCTTTCCACCTTGGCGGCGCGCTTGTCGAGGAAGTCGCGGATGCGCTGCTTGGCCGCCTCGTCGCCCTGGGCGATGGCGGCCATCAGCGATTCGACGAACAGGCCCTCGCCCTGCGCCATGTCGGCGATGCGCGGCAGCGCATGCATCACGGCGAAGTTGGACAGCGGCGCGTTGGCGGCGATGCGGCGCGCCAGCTCGATCGCCTTGTCCAGCGCCGCGCCGGGCTCGGTCACATAGCTGCAGCAACCGGCGGCCAGCGCCTCCTCGGCGCCGAGTACGCGGCCGGTGAGCATCATGTCGCTCATCCGCGCCACGCCGATCAGCCGCGGGATGCGCGCCGAGCCGCCGCCGCCGACGAAGATGCCGCGCTGGCCCTCGGGCAGCGCGAAGAAGGCCGTGCGGTCGGCCACGCGGATGTGGGCGCTGGCGGCCAGCTCGAAGCCGCCGCCGACCACCGCGCCCTGCAGTGCCACCACCACCGGCGCGCGGCCGAACTGCAGCTGGTCGAAGGCCGCATGCCAGCTGCGCGAGTGCAGCACCCCTTCGGCCACCGAGCGCTCGCTGAGGTCCGAGAGGTCCAGCCCGGCGCAGAAATGCTCGCCCTCCCCGCTGACGACGATGGCGCGCACATCGGCCGGCGCGCCGGCCAGGGCCATGTGCAGCTCGGCGATCAGCGCGTCGTTCAGCGCATTGCGCTTGGCCGGGCGGGCCAGGCTCAGGTGCATGACGCCGTGGCCGTCCTGCGTGGCGCGCAGCAGGCCTAGCTGGGACAGCGGCCCCTCGACGGGGGCGAATGAAGACGAATCGGTCATGCGTTGAACTTCAGAGTTAGCTTGCGTGGGTCGTCGGCCTCGCCGTACAGCGCCTCGACGTCCGCCGCGCGGCGCTGCAGCACCGCGCGCTGGTTGATGTAGCCCTTGTCGGTGATCTCGCCGGCCTCCATCACCGGCCCCGTTTCCAGCAGCAGGGCGCGTACGGGATGCGAGGCGCTGCCGCCCTCGCCGTCCGCGGCGAAGGCCTGCAGCGCGGCGCGCACCCGATCGCGCCGTTGCTCGGGCGGCAGAGCCAGGCCGGCGGCGGAGAGGAAGACCAGCGCGCCGAGCTCGTTGCGGTCATGGCCGGTCAGCACCACGTCCTGCGCCAGCGGCGACAGCGCCGAGCACAGCCGCACCCGCAGCGTGCCGACCGAGACCCAGGTGCCGGTGGCGAGCTTGAAGTCCTCCGCCACGCGGCCGTCGAACATCACGCCGCGCTCGGGATGCGCCTCGTCGACGAGCCGGCCGGCATCGCCGATGCGGTAGTAGCCCTCCTCGTCGAAGGCCTCGGCAGTGAGCGCCGGCGCATCGCGGTAGCCGGGGAACAGCGCCTCGCTCTTGACCCGCATCTCCAGCTTGCCGCCGTTGGGCAGGAACTTCAGCGCCACGCCCGGCAGCGGCACGCCGATGCAGCCGGCCCGCTCAAGCCAGAAGTGGGCCATCGTGATCGCCGGCGCGGTCTCGGTGGAGCCCCAGGAGGTCGTGAGCCACAGCGGCTCGCCGCGCAATCGCGTGGCCAGCCCCTGCAGCCGGTCCCAGGTGGCCTGCGGCAGGCCGGCGCCGGCATAGAACACGCCGCGCAGCTGCGAGAGGAAGCGACGGGCCAGTGCCTCGTCAAGCTCCAGCGCCGGCAGCAGCATGTCCAGCCCGCGGGGCACGTTGAAGTGCAGCGTGGGCGCGCAGTCGGCCAGGTTGCGCAAGGTGCGATCGATCAGGCCCGGCATCGGGCGGCCGTCGTCGATATGCAGCGTGCCGCCATGGGCCAGCACCATATTGAAGTTGTGGTTGCCGCCGAAGGTGTGGCTCCAGGGCAGCCAGTCCAGCAGCTGCGGCTTCTCGTGCGCCAGGAAGCGCCAGGCCTGGACGATCATCTGCTGGTTGGCGCAGAGCATCCGGTGGGTGTTGATGACGACCTTGGGCACGCCGGTGGAGCCGGAGGTGAGCAGGTACTTGGCGTGATCGTCGGGGCGGATCGCGGCGAAGCGTTCCATCACGGCCGGGGTCTCGCGGGTGCGGGCCAGCGCCTCGAAGGGCAAGGCGCCTTTCACCTGCTCCGCGCCCCGGCCGACGACGCGGATCACGTCCGCGTCGCAGCAGGCCAGCGCCGCTCCATACACCGCTGCATCTGATGCGTACACCAACGAGGGCTTCAGCGCCTGCAGGATGCCGCGCAGCCGCGCGTGGTCCTTACTGAGCCGCGAGTAGGCGCTGGAGACGGTGCAGGGCACCAGGCCCACGTGCATGGCCGCCAGCGCCAGCACCGCATGCTCGATCGCGTTGTCGGAGAGGATGGCCAGCGGCCGGCCGGGCGGCAGGTCCAGGCCCAGCAGGCCCTGGGCGACCGCGCCGATCTGCTCGCGCAGGCCGCGCCAGCTGAGGCGCCGCCAGCCGTCTGCCCCCTCCTTCCCGACGCGCTCGGCCAGCACGATGGCCTCCGGCGTCTCGCGCGCCCAGCGCTCGATCCATTCGCCGACGCAGCGCTCGTACGGCACCAGCGCCTCGGCCGCGCGCAGCACGAAGCTGCCGTCGGCGCGGTCCTCGCGCAGCGTGCGCGGCGGGGCCATCAGGCGCGGGTCGAGCAGGAAGGGCGGCATCGGAATTTTTCCTCATCCATACATCGGTGTATGGACAAATGGTAGAAAATCTCCGCACCGAAGAAACTGGGGTTTACGCCGATCACATGCCCAACCCGCTGACGCCCGAGCACTGGATCGAAGCCGCGACGCAACTGCTGGTCGACGGCGGCGCGGAGCATGTCCGCGTGGACGTGATCGCCAGGCAGTTGGGCGTCACCCGCGGCAGCTTCTACTGGCACTTCAAGGACCGCGACGAGCTGCTGCAGCGCATGCTGCAGGCCTGGCGCGAGCTGGCCACGGTGCAGGTCAACCAGCGCTTCTCCGACGCCAGCGCCGACCCGCGCGAGCTGATCCACAAGCTGCTGTCCCTGCCCTTCCGCGGCCGGGCCGCGCTGCGCGCGGCGCGGGTGGAGCTGGCGATCCGCGACTGGGCGCGCCGCGACCCGATGGCCCGTCACGCGGTGGACGAGGCCGACGCGATGCGCGTCTCCTACATCGCCCAGTGCTTCAGCGCGCTGGGCTTCAGCATCCCCGATGCGCGCCAGCGCGCGCAGCTGCTCTATGCCTACGAGCTGGGCGAGTCGCTGATGGCCCACCAGGGCTCGGCCGAGCTGAAGGCGCAGCGCAGCGCCTTGATGGAACGGCTGCTGCTGTCGGAACCGACGGTCGACTGACTCAGGCGGTTCGGGTGAGGTAGTGCGCGGCCCGGTGCAGGTGGGCCAGGAAGTGGCGCACGCTCGGCTTCAGCGCCGTCTCCGCCCGCGCCAGCGCGCCCAGTGTCAGCTTCAACGGCCCCTCGGCCACCGGCACGACCTGCAGGTGGTGCATGGCAAACGGGTTCACCGCGATCTGGTGCGGCAGCAGGCCGACGATATTGCCGCTGGCGATCACCGAGAGCAGCCCCAGCGTCGAGTTGACCAGCGCGCCGGCCGGCGGCGGCTTCAGGCCGTGGGTCTCGAACAGCATCTTGGCGTAGCCGGCATCGGCCGAGGCGCCGGTGTAGACCCAGGGCGCATCGCCCAGCTCGGCCAGGCTGCGGGCGCGCGCCAGCGGGTTGCCCTTGCGCACGACGATCACCATGTCGATCGGCATCAGCTTCTCGACGATGAACTCGCCCGGCGGCAGGTGCTCGGGCAGCGGGCCCAGCGCGATGTCCACCTCGCCCTTGCGCAGCCGCGTGAGCTGCGCGATGTAGAGCTCCTCGATGATGCGCAGCTGGATCTCGGGGAACTCCTGGCCGAAGGTGCGCAGCGCCTCGGGCACCAGCAGCATCACCGCCAGCGGCACCGCGCCGATCGCCAGCGTGCCGGTCATGCGGCCGCCGAGCTGCTGGATCTGGTCGACCGCATGGGCCAGCTCGCGGTCCGCCGCGATGGCGCGTTCGTACAACACCATGCCTTGCGCGGTGGCCAGCACCCCGGTGGTGGAACGCAGCAGCAGCGTGGTGGCGAGCTCGCGCTCCAGCTCGCGGATCATCTTGGTCAGCGCCGGCTGGGAGACGCCGATGCGCCGGGCCGCGGCCCGCAGGCTGCCTTCCTCGATCGCGGCGACGAAGGCGCGCAGGTTCGTCAGTTTCATGCAGCGCCGCCCGGCCGCCCGAAGGCGCTGAGCGCCCCCTCGGGGGGCAGCGAATGGAGTGAGCGTGGGGGCCTCATGGTCAACCATGATAACCACGGGTTATCACGCCGGCAGCGCCGCCATCTCGTTAAGAAGTGTCTCGATTCCTAGACTGCGCCGCATCACAACGAGGAGACACCCGAATGACGATGCGCCGCTTCAGCCGCGCCGCGGCCCTGGCCTGCCTGTTCGCTTCCTGCGCCACCGTTCCCGTGGCCCATGCAGCCGACGAGGTGGTGCTGAAGGTCCACCACTTCCTGCCGGCCAGCTCCTATGCGCAGCAGATGTTCATCCAGCCCTGGTGCGACAAGATCGCGGCCGAGTCGGCCAGGAAGATCCGCTGCCAGATCTACCCCTCGATGCAGCTCGGCGGCACGCCGCCGCAGCTGGTGGACCAGCTCCGTGACGGCATCGTCGACGTGATCTGGACCCTGCCCGGCTACACGCCCGGCCGCTTCCCGCGCATCGAGGCCTTCGAGCTGCCCTTCATGATGCAGAGCCCCTCGGCCACCAGCCATGCGCTGTGGGACTACGTGCAGGCCAATGCCGCCGACGAGTTCAAGGCTGTCCATCCGCTGGCCTTCCACGTCCACGGCGACGGCGTGTTCCACATGGTCAACCACCCCATCCGCACGCTGGCCGATTTCAAGGGCATGAAGCTGCGCGCCCCGACGCGGCAGACCAACAAGCTGCTGGCCGCCCTGGGCGCAACGCCGGTGGCGATGCCGGTGCCGCAGGTGGGCGATGCGCTGGCCAAGGGCGTGATCGACGGGGCGCTGGTGCCTTATGAAGTCGTGCCCTCGGTGAAGATCCAGGAGCTGGTGAAGTTCCATTCGGAGACCGATCCGTCGGAGCCGGCCATCTACACCTCCACCTTCGTGTTCGCGATGAACAAGGCGCGCTACGACAGCCTGCCGCCGGAGCTGAAGAAGGTGATCGACGCCAACAGCGGCGCGGATCTGTCAGCGCACATCGGCGCCGTCTTCGTGCAGGCCGATGCCGAGGGCAAGAAGCTCACCAAGGGCAACACGACCAATGTGATCCCCAAGGCCGAGCTGGCGAACTGGAAGAAGGCGGCGCAGGGCGTCACCGATGCCTGGGTGGCCGAGACGACCGCCAAGGGCATGAACGGCCAGCAGCTGCTGGACAGCGCGAAGGCGCTGATCGCGAAGTACCAGAAGAACTGAAGAAGAGCCCTCCGATGTCCGAACCGATTGCCGCCCCGCCCTTGCCCACGGGGCGATGGGGCCATGCCCTCGCCACCACCTGCCGCGCCTTCGCCATCTTCGGCGCGCTGGTCTTCGTCGCCATCGTCGTGATGAGCGTGGTCTCGATCTCCGGCCGCAAACTGTTCTCGCAGCCGATCCCCGGCGACGTGGAGATGCTGCAGATGTGCGCGGCCTTCGCCTCCGCCTGCTTCTTTGCCTGGTGCCACCTGAGCGGCAGCGACGTGAAGGTGGACTTCTTCACCGCCAAGCTGTCGCCGCGCATCGTCCACGCGCTCGATGCCTTCGGCTCGCTGCTGGTGGCGCTGTTCGGCGCCGTGATCGCGTGGCGATCGGCCGCCGGCGCGCTGGTCGTGCGCGAGGCCGGCGAGCACAGCATGCTGGTCGACTGGCCGCTGTGGATGCCGCAGATGGCGATGGTGCCGGGCTTCGCGCTGCTGGCGCTGGCCGGCCTGTATCGCGCCTGGCAGCATGCGGTGGAGGCACGAGCATGAGCGGCATCCAGATCGGATCGACGATCTTCCTCGCGCTGATGGTGTTGCTCGCCTTGCGCGTGCCCATCGGCATCGCGATGTTCACGATGGGCGCGGCCGGCTACTGGGCGCTCAGCGATTTCGAGACGGTGCGGCTGCTGGCGGCGCTGAAGACACTGGCCTATGCGCGGCTCTCGAACTACGACATCGCGGTGATCCCGCTGTTCCTGCTGATGGGCCAGTTCGCCACGCACGGCGGCCTGAGCAAGGCACTGTTCCGCTTCGTCGCGGCCTTCATGGGCCATCTGCGCGGCGGCATCGCGATGGCCGCGGTGGGGGCCTGCGCGGGCTTCGGCGCGATCTGCGGCTCCTCGCTCGCCACCGCCGCCACGATGGGCCAGGTCGCCCTGCCCGAGCTGCGCCGCTTCGGCTATGCGGGCAGCCTGTCCACCGGCGCGCTGGCCGCGGGCGGCACGCTGGGCATCCTGATCCCGCCCTCGGTCCCGCTGGTGATCTACGCGATCCTGACGCAGGAGTCGATCGGCAAGCTGTTCATGGCCGCGGTGCTGCCCGGCGTGATCGCGATGGTGGGCTACATGATCGTGGTGCGGCTGTTCGTGGCCTTCCGGCCGCTGGCCGCGCCAGCCGGCCCGGTCGTTCCCTGGCCCGATCGGCTGAAGGCGCTGGCCCAGGTGCTGCCGGTGCTGGGCGTGTTCGTCGTCGTCATCGTCGGCATCTACGGCGGCTGGGCCAACCCGACCGAGGCGGCCGCCATCGGCGCGGCGGCCTGCGGGCTGCTGGCGATCGCCAAGGGCGACCTGGACCTCGGCGGGCTCAAGGCCAGCCTGCTCGGCACCGCGCAGGCCACCGCGATGATCTACGTCGTGCTGCTCGGCGCGGACATGCTGAACACCGCGCTGGCCCTCTCGCAGATGCCGGTGGAACTGGCCGCCTGGGTGCAGGCCAGCCAGCTGAGCCCGATGCTGGTGATGATCGCGATCCTCGTCATCTACATCCTGCTCGGCTGCGTGATGGACAGCCTGGCGATGATCCTGCTGACCATTCCGATCTTCTACCCGGTCGTGATGGGCCTCGATTTCTACGGCCTCAGCAGCACCGACAAGAGCGTCTGGTTCGGCATCCTGGCGCTGATGGTGGTGGAGATCGGCCTGGTCCATCCGCCGGTGGGGATGAACGTCTACATCATCAACCGGCTCGCGCGCGACGTGCCGCTGTCCGAGACCTTCAAGGGCGTGATGCCCTTCCTCGCCTCGGACCTGCTGCGCATCGCGCTGCTGCTGGCCTTCCCGTCGATCGCGCTGGTGCTCGTGCACAGCTTCGGGGCCTGAATACGATGGCGCGAATCATCGGCGGCATCGCCGCCTCCCACACCCCGACGATCGGCTTCGCCTTCGACGCCGACAAGCGCGCGGACCCGGTGTGGGCCCCGATCTTCGAGGCCTTCGCGCCCGTGCAGGCGTGGATCGCCGACAAGCAGCCCGATGTGCTGCTGATGATCTACAACGACCACGTCACGTCCTTCTTCTTCGACCACTACTCGGCCTTCACACTGGGCGTCGGCGAGCAGTGGGCGGTTGCCGACGAAGGCGGCGGCGCGCGCGAGCTGCCGCCGGTGCAAGGCCATGCGGCGCTGGCCGCGCACATCGGCCAGTCGCTGATGGGCGAGGAGTTCGACCTGTCCTTCTTCCAGGACCGCGGGCTGGACCATGGCTGCTTCTCGCCGCTGTCGGTGATGTGCCCGCACGAGCCGGCCTGGCCGGTCAAGCTGGTGCCGCTGCAGATGGGCGTGCTGCAGTTCCCGATTCCCAGCGCCCGGCGCTGCTGGAAGCTGGGGCAGGCGCTGCGCCGCGCGATCGAGAGCTATCCGGACGAGGACCTGAAGGTCGCCATCGTGGCCACCGGCGGGCTTTCGCACCAGGTGCACGGCGAGCGCGCCGGCTTCAACAACCCCGAGTGGGACGGGCAGTTCCTGGACCTCTTCGAGAACGACCCCGAGGCGCTGGCCGGCATGACCCATGCGGAGCTGGCCGAACTGGGCGGGCTGGAGGGCTCGGAGGTGATCATGTGGCTGGTGATGCGCGGCGCGCTGGCGGCCCAGGTGCGGCGGCTGCATCGCAGCTACTACCTGCCGTCGATGACCGGCATCGCCACCGCGATCTATGAGCCGGCCCAGCCGCAGCGGCTGCCGGCGTCCACGCTGGCTCGCCACCACGCTCAAGTAACTGCCCAGCTCGACGGCATCGAACGCCTGCCTGGCACCTACCCGTTCACGCTGGAACGCAGCGTCAGGGCGTACCGGCTGAACCGCTTCCTGCACGGCCTGATCGCGCCCGAACGGCGCGCCGCCTTCCTGGCCGACGAGGAGGCGGAGTTCGAGCGCGCCGCGCTCAGCGACACCGAGCGCGACCTCGTGCGCCGGCGCGACTGGCCCGGCCTGATCCACCACGGCGTCATCTTCTTCATGCTGGAGAAGTTCGGCGCCGCCATCGGCCTCTCGAACCTGCACATCTATGCCGCGATGCGCGGCCAGTCGCTCGAAGAGTTCCAGAAGACCCGCAACGCGCAGGTCTTGTATTCCGTCGCCCCCACGATTCCATAACCCAGGAGACAACATGAAGAAGAAGACAACGACGCTGATCCCGCTGCTGATGCTGCTGGCCGCCGGCGCCGCGCAGGCCCAGTCGGTGACCATCTACGGCATCCTCGATGCCTCGGTGGAGCACCTCAACAACGTCGGCGCCGCCGGCGCCAGCCTGACCCGCATGCCCGGGCTCACGGGCACCTCGCCTTCGCGCATCGGCTTCCGCGGCACCGAGGATCTCGGCGGCGGGCTGAAGGCGCAGTTCACGCTGGAGCAGGGCTTCGGCGTGGACAGCGGCACGCTGAACCAGGGCGGCCGTGCCTGGGGCCGCCAGGCCTGGGTCGGGCTCTCCGGCGACTGGGGTTCGCTGAGCCTGGGCCGCCAGTACTCGATGCTGTTCTGGGCGATGCTGGACGCCGACATCTTCGGCCCGGCGATGTTCGGCGGCGGCTCGCTGGACAGCTACCTGCCCAACTCGCGGGTGGACAACTCGATCGGCTACCGCGGCACCTTCAGCGGCCTGACCCTGGGCGCCACCTACAGCTTCGGCCGCGACGGCGTCAACGCCGGCCCCAGCCCCTCCGGCACCAACTGCCCCGGCGAAGTGGCCGGCGACAGCAAGACCTGCCGCCAGTGGTCGGCGATGGCCAAGTACGACAGCGCCAGTTGGGGCGCCTCGCTGGCCGTCGACCAGTTGAACGGCGGCCCCGGCGCCTTCGCCGGCCTCACCAGCAGCTCGCTGACCGACCGCCGCACCAGCCTGGCCGGCTGGTTCAAGCCTATGCCGACGCTGAAGTTCGGCGCCGGCCTGCTGGCCCGCAAGAACGAGGGCAGCGCGACGACGCCGAAGAGCAATCTCTGGTATCTCGCCGGCGCCTGGACGGCCACGCCGAACTTCGTCTTCGACGCGGAGCTCTTCAAGCTCGACTACAAGGACAGCGCCAACCAGGCCACGCTGTTCACCCTGCGCGGCACCTACACCCTATCCAAGCGCACTTCCGTCTACGCCACCGCCGGCCACATCGGCAACGACGGCACGCTGGCGCTGTCGGTCAGCAATGCGGCCACCGGCAGCGCGCCGGTGGCGGGGGGATCGCAGAGCGGGCTGGCGGCAGGCATCCGGCACGTGTTCTAGCGTTCCGGGCCGAGCGCCGGGCCGCCCCAAGCCGGCCCACGGCATTCGCCCGCGGGTCGATCCCGCGGGCGAATGCGTCCCCTCGGGGGACCGACCAGGCCCGCGCGCGTTCAGCGTCGCGGGACTGGGCGAGGGGCTCCTTCTCAACCACACTGGCCGACATATCCGCAGGCAGTGCAGAAATCGCACCCGTCCTTGTGGATCATCGTGTGGTTGCCGCATTCCGGGCAGGGCCTGCCGGCCATCGCCGGGATGTCGGTGCCAGGTCTTGCCGCCTTCGGGGCCTGCTGTTGCTGTTGAAGCAGGCCCATCTCCACCAGCGGCATGCCGGCTTCGTCGAGCACGCCCAGCATCGCGTAGCGGTGGATCACCAGCCGCGCCACATAGGCCACCGTCGAGGGCCAGACCTGCTGGCGGCGCTCGCCCGAGAGGCTCGGCACCGGCGCCATGAAGTGGCCCAGCGGCTCGCCGACGTTGAGCAGCTTGCGCAGCTTCATGCCGATCCAGCCGGGGTCGATCACGCGCATGTCCAGCGAGAGCAGGCGCGCGAGGCCGTCGAGCGCCTTCGGGTAGTTGCCGGAGAAGCCCATCGCGCAAGGCCGCGTGACCGTGCCGCCGTCCGGCGTCGGCAGGCTCACCTCCTTCAGCGTCAAGGTGAACAGCTCGCCGGTGGCGGGGTTGTCCACGTCGACCGCCCAGGCCAGTGTGCCGTTGACGCCGGTGCGCGGCTCCTCGCGGCTGAACATCGCGTCCAGCACCGGCGTCGGGCCGTGCTCGTCCTGCAGCGCGCCGAGCTGCTCGCAGCGCCAGCGGATCACCGCGGCGGTGGCGGCGACGACGCCGGGGAACAGGCGCTTGTCGCCACCGGGCGGCATCGGCATCTCGAAGGCGCGCTCCTCGGCCACCGTGGCCAGGGCGTCCAGCTTCAGGCGCAGCCAGGCGGCGTCGTTGGTGCGGAGATCCATCGACAAGGTTTTCGCCAGCGCCGAAAGTCCACGAGGCTGCTCCGCGCCGTTGACCCACACCTCGAAGGGCAGCGTGCGGCCGAACAGGCCCATGTCCGGCCCCTCGGCCGGCAGCTCGCCGACGAAGAGCGCGAAGTCGCCGTGCGGGTGCTGGATCATGTAGCTCCAGGCCGGGTTGCCGCCGGGCATCTCGGGGCGACTGGGCCAGCGCAGCGAAGCGAGCACGGCCTTGGGCAGGCGGTCCACGCGCAGGCGCTGGTTGGCCCCGTCGGCCGGGCGCAGCGGCTCCGGTTCCTTGACCGGCGTGTCCACGCTCAGCACCGAGCCCAGCACGCTGTTGGGCCGGTAGGTGGCCAGACCCTTCAGCTTGCCGCGCCAGGCCTGGATGTAGAGGTCCTTGAAGTCGGCGTACGGATAGTCGGCCGGCACGTTGACCGTCTTGGAGATGGAGGTGTCGATGTAGGGCGCTACCGCCGAGACCATCTGCGCATGGTCGGCCGCGCTGAGTTCCAGCGCGGTGACGAAGGCCGATGTCAGCGGCACGTCCTCACCGAACATGTGGCGGTACAGGCGCCAGGCATGGTCCTCGACCGCGTACTCCTTGAAGCCGCCGCCCTCCAGCACCGAGACCCGCTTCTTGCGCGTGTAGCTCCAGCTGAAGGCCGGCTCGATGCCGTTGCTGGCGTTGTCGGCGAAGGCCAGGCTGATGGTGCCCGTCGGGGCGATGGACAGCAGGTGCGAGTTGCGCAGGCCCTGGGCGCGGATCCTGTCCTTGACCGCCTTCGGCAGGCGCGAGGCGAAGCTGCCGCCCGAGAGATACAGCTCGGCGTTGAACAGCGGGAAGGCGCCCTTCTCCGCCGCCAGGTCGCTGGAAGCAAGGTAGGACGCATCGCGCATTACCTCGGAGATGCGCCGCGCCATCTCGCGCGCTTCCTCGCTGTCGTAGCGCAGGTTCAGCATCACCAGCGCATCGCCCAGGCCGGTGAAGCCCAGGCCCACGCGGCGCTTGTTGCGCGCCTCGGCCGCCTGCGCGGGCAGGGGCCAGGGGGTGACGTCGAGCACGTTGTCCAGCATCCGCGTGGCCACGGCCACGACCTCGGCGAATCCCGCCTCGTCGAAGCTCGCCTGGGGGGTGAAGGGTGCGCTGACGTACTTCGTTAGGTCGACGGAGCCGAGGCAGCAGCAGCCGTAGGGCGGAAGAGGCTGCTCAGCACACGGGTTTGTGCTGGCAATCGTCTCGCAGTAATGCAGGTTGTTGTCCGCATTGATCCGGTCCAGGAACAGCACGCCCGGTTCGGCGTGGTCGTAGGTGGACTTCATGACCTGGTCCCACAGCGCGCGGGCCGGCAGCTTGCGGTAGACCCAGAGGCCGTCGCCGCGCTGCGTGGCGCCGGCTTCCTTCTGCGTGGCGCCGGGCTCGGCGCGGTGCACGAGCTCGACCGTGCGGTCGGCCAGCACGGCCTCCATGAAGGCGTCGGTCACGCCGACGGAAACGTTGAAGTTGGACAGGTCGCCGTGGTCCTTGGCGTGGATGAATTCCTCGATGTCCGGGTGGTCGCAGCGCAGCACGCCCATCTGCGCGCCGCGGCGGCTGCCGGCGCTCTCCACCGTCTCGCAGCTGCGGTCGAACACGCGCATGTAGCTGACCGGCCCGGAGGCGCTGCTGCGCGTGGAGCCCACCCAGGCGCCGCGCGGGCGGATGCGCGAGAAGTCGTAGCCGACGCCGCCGCCGCGGCGCATCGTCTCGGCCGCCTCGGTCAGCGCGGTGTAGATGCCCGGGTGGCCGTCCTCCATCGTGGCGATCGAGTCGCCGACCGGCTGGACGAAGCAGTTGATCAGCGTGGCGCTGAGTTCGGTGCCGGCGGCCGAGAGGATGCGGCCGGCCGGGATGAAGCCGCGGCGCTGGGCATCGAGGAAGCGCGCCGTCCATTCGGCGCGCTTCTCGGGCGCCTCGGCGGCGGCGAGCGCGGCGGCCACGCGCTGGCGCAGTTCATCGAGCGTACGCTCCTCGCCCTTGGCGTATTTCTCGAGCAGCACCTCGGCGCTGATTTCCTGGGCGGGCAGCGTCTGGGCGCTGT
Source organism: Pelomonas sp. KK5 (assembly GCF_001984095.1). Lineage (GTDB taxonomy): Bacteria > Pseudomonadota > Gammaproteobacteria > Burkholderiales > Burkholderiaceae_C > KK5. Next base: position 2,320 of record NZ_LYVQ01000147.1, on the reverse strand, counting down.
GCGCGGGACGCGCCGCATCGGGGGTGGCGCGCGTCGCCGGAGTCGGCTCGGACATGTGGATATCTCCAGTGGTCGAAGCTCCGACTTTGCCGCGTCCCCCGCCCGACGACAAGCCTCAAAATTCGATCGAATTGCAACCGGATTCGGCTGCTAACCGACTGTCTCGACGGACCCGTTCAGGGCGCCAGCACCAGCACCGAGGCCGCCGCCACGCTGAGCAGCGCCACGGTGATCACCACGCCCGGCGAGGCGGAGGAGGACTGCGCCAGGTGCAGGCAGCCCTGCAGCTGATGAACGGACCGGCTCAACTGCGAGATCAGGTTCATGCTGGTGTCCTCCGTGATGCTGGTGGAGTCTCGGCGGCCATTGTTTCGCGCATGCGTCTGCCGTGCAGGGGCAGGGTTATGCGTCGGGCGGCGCGTCAGAACGGGTTGATCGACTTCTCCCGCCGGTAGTGGACATAGCCGACGCTGGCCCCGGCGCGCAGGCCCACGCCGAGGCGGATCGGCGCCAGCGTGATGCCATGGCGGCGCTGGTAGTTGATGCCCGCGCCGCCGATGTAGTAGAGGCTGCCGTCCACGCCGGGGAAGCGCTGGAAGATCGCGTTCGTGCGCGGCAGCTTGTAGACCAGCGTGAACACCTTGGACGCATTGCCGCCGGCATCGAAGCCGATCGACGGGCCGGCCCAGTAGACCTTGGGCCCGTGCTCGCTGCCCTTCATCAGCAGTTCGCCCTCGCCGTAGCGCAGGCCCACGGTCAGCGCGCCGGCCGCTTCCTGGCCGCGGATGAAGGCGTTCGGCCGGCCCTGCTCCTTGAAGGCCTTGGCGATGACCTTGGCCAGGCCCTCGGTGGTCTCGCCGAAGAAGTCGGTGGCGGCCTTCAGGATGGATTCCTCGTCGTAGGTCTTGCCGTCCTCGTCGGCCAGGGCCGGCAGCGCGGTGGAGGCGCCCAGCACCAGGCCGCCCAGCTGGGCGATGGCGGTGCGACGATCGATGTTCGACATGGTGGTTTCCCGTAGGCTCGCAGAAGAAAGGGCCGCCAGCTTAGCGCGCGCCGGCTGACCGCAAGCAGCTCCCAGCGCCGCCATCAACTATTGGAAACACCTCCGCAGCGGCACGGATGCGGCCGTCACGGCCGCCGCCTACACTTGGCCGGCCATGAGCTCTTCATCCAACAAGGACCTGCCCAACCTCGCCACCGCGCTGGAATACGCGGACCTGGCGGCCGCCCTCTACCTGGCCGGCGGCAGCGACCACGCGGCCCGGCTGCTGGCCGCCGCGGCCGAGCAGGTGCTGGGCGACCTGGCCCGGCTGCTCGGCGAGCAGGTCCAGACCGACGAGATCCAGACCCTGCTGGCCCGCATCGCGCTGCGCTACCAGGCGCCGGCGATCGAGCCGCGCGGCAGCGCCCAGCAGCGGCGCAGCCAGTTCGGCCTGCTGCGTCCCAGCGAGCTCGGCGGCCAGCATGAGGACGAGGTGCGCAGCGCCACCGCCGCCTACCTGCGCGCCAGCTGGTACCTGCTGGAATCGATGGGCCTCGAAGCGGTGATCCCGAACCGGCTGCACCAGGCGATCGAGACCAGCACCATCGTCGCGCCCGTGGACATATGATCGACGGGTCCTCATGGAGCCCGCCATCGACACCCCGTCCGAACGCCGCAACTTCTCCCGCGTCGCCTTCGACGCGCATGCCGAGCTGGTCACCACCCAGGCCTCGCTGCGCGTGCAGGTGCTCGACCTGTCGCTGAAGGGCGCGCTGCTGCGCCTTCAGCCGGCCGGCGGCGTGGCGCCCGGCGCCCCCTGCATGCTGCGCATCCAGCTGGCCGCACTGGACAACACCGCCATCGCGATGGCCGGCGAGATCGCCCATGTCGAAGGCGAGCATGCCGGCATGATCTGCCGCAGCATCGACCTGGAAAGCATCACCCACCTGCGCCGCCTGATCGAGATGAACCTGGGCGACGCGGCGCTGCTGGACCGCGACCTGAAGTCGCTGGTCACAACGCCTCAGCAATGAAGCCGCGCAGGAGCGGATAAGCCGCCTCGGGGTCGTCCCGCCAGGCGCCGTGGCCCACGCCCGGGAAGCTGACGAACTGCGCCCACTGCGGCGGCAGCGCTGCGGCGATCTCCTGCGCATCGGCCAGCGGGCAGACCGGGTCCTGCTCGCCCGCCAGCACCAGCACCGGGCAGCGCGCGCCGGCCAGCCCGGGCAGCAGCTCCATGCCCTTCTTCTCGCCGGCGACGAAGTGGAACAGGATCTCCTCGTTGATCAGCGTGCGCAGGCCGGCTTCGGGGTCGAGCGGCGGGCGGGTGTTGTAGAG
>NZ_LYVQ01000146.1 GCF_001984095.1 Pelomonas sp. KK5 | reverse complement strand
AGCTGCAGGACGTGCCGCTGTCGGTCACCAACTTCTCGCCCGACGCGCTGGCCGCCCGCCATATCGACGACCGCAGCGACCTGGCCAACTTCACGCCCTCGCTGCTGAGCATCACCGGCGGCTACCCGAAGGAGATGGCCTTCTTCGCGCTGCGCGGCCAGGGCCCGGCCTTCGGCTCGACGCCGGGCGTCGTCAACTACTTCGCCGAGGTACCCAACCCGCTCGGCATCGACGGCCGCACCGGCACCTACTTCGATCTCGCCAACGTGCAGGTGCTGGCCGGCCCGCAGGGCACGCTGTTCGGCAAGAACGCGACCGGCGGCAACATCCTGTTCGAGCCGCAGCGGCCCACCAACAAGTTCGGCGGCTATGTGCAGGCCGAGCTGGGCAACTACAACGATCGCCGCGTCGAGTTCGCGCTCAACGTGCCGATCAAGGACAACACCGTGCTGTTCCGCCTCGCCGGCGAGCGCGGCCGGCGCGACGGCTACACCAAGGACGTCGGGCCCAACTTCGCCGGCAAGGACTACGACAACCTCGACTACACCAGCCTGCGCGCGAGCCTGATCGTGCGGCCGACCCAGGGCAGCGAGCTGTACACGGTGGTCCGCTACTACGAGTCCTCCAACAACGGGCCCGGCACCGTCCTGACCCAGTTCAACCCGACGCTGGGCGAGCCGGTGGCACCGGCCGCGACGATCTTCCCCGGCCTGGCCAACGCGGTGGCGCAGCAGCAGGCCCGCGGCCCGCGCGAGGTGTCCTACGACATGGACGAGTTCTCGAACACGCGCTACGTGCAGTTCATCAACCACGCCACGCTGGAGCTGAGCGACTCGCTGAAGCTGAAGAACATCGTCAGCTATTCGAAGTTCCTCGCGCGCTACGCCTACGACTACGACGCCACGCCCTTCCCGATCGCCGGCCAGACCAGCCGCACCGGCCTGCCCACCCAGGCGCCGACCTATTTCACCGAGGAACTGCAGCTGCAGGGCGATGCCTTCGGCGAGGCGCTGAACTACACCACCGGCGTCTACTACGACCGCCAGCGCTTGAGCGACAGCCAGGGCGGCCTGTTCACCCAGTTCCCGACGTCCCTGGTGATCGGCGACATCCCGGCGCGGCTGGACAACCGCAGCGAGAGCAAGGCCGTCTTCGCCCAGGGCACGCTGAACCTGGGCCGCCTCGGCATGCCCAAGGGCCTGAGCCTGACGGCCGGCTACCGCTACACCCGGGAGAGCGTGTCCAACGAGACGCAGATCTCGGTGCTGCCGGTCTCGGGCGGCGAAGGCAGCTTCAGGTACGGCAGCTACAACCTCGGCCTGGACTACCAGGTGAACAAGGACCTGCACGTCTACGGCGCCGTGCGCGATGCCTACAAGGCTGGCGGCGTCAACGGCGGCGTACCGACCGACTCGTCCTTCCACACCTTCGCGCCGGAGAAGCTCAACGACGTGGAGCTGGGCGTCAAGTCGGAGTTCATGCTGGGCGACATGGCGGCGCGCGCCAACCTCGCCGTCTACCGCGGCCAGTACCACGACATCCAGCGCACCGCCGGGGAAGTCATCGACGGCACCCTGCTCAACGTGACCCGCAGCGCGGCCGAGGGCCGCATCCAGGGCGCGGAGTTCACCGGCGCCCTCGTGCCGGTGCGCGGCCTGACCTTCACCGGCTCCTACTCCTACATCGACGGCCGCTACACGAAGGTCGCCAACGCCGACATCGGCGCGATCCTGGAAGGCTCGTCCTTCCCCTTCACGCCCAAGAACAAGTACACGCTGGGCGTGCAGTGGGAGCAGCCGCTGCAGAGGCTGGGCACGCTGGTCCTGTCGGGCAACTACGCCCACCAGAGCAGCTTCTCCACCGCCCAGAACAACCTGGCCCGCGTGCAATCGATGCCGGGCTATGGCACGCTGAGCCTGCGGGCCGCGCTGCGCCGCATCGGTGGCCAGCCGCTGGATGTCAGCGTCTTCGTCGCCAATGCCACCAACCGCACCTACGCCACCGGCCTGGCCGACTTCTACAGCAGCTTCGGCGCGGTGACCTACACCTACGGCGAGCCGCGCACCTTCGGCGTGCAGGCACGCTACGAGTTCTGAGAGAACGGGAAAGGCCGGAACGTGAAACTCGACACCTGGACCGTGGGCAGCGGCTCGCGGACCGTTGCGCTGGTCCACGGCGCCTCCAAGGCGGCCGATGTGTGGCGCGACATGGCGCGCATCCTGGTCGATGAATACGACCTGACCGTCATGCTGCTGGACCAGCGCGGCCACGGCCGCAGCCCGCGGGCGAGCAGCTACCGGCTGTCCGATTTCGCCGACGACCTGGTCGAGTCGCTGCCGCAGGGGCTGGACGTCCTGATCGGCCATTCGCTGGGCGGCGGCGCCGGCGCCGTGGCCAGCGCGCGGCTGCAGCCGAAGCGCTTCATCGGTCTCGACCCGGGCTTCTACGCGCCGGCATCGCTGATGGCGATGTGCTACGTGCTCGGTGCCCTGGGCCCGCTGACGCCCCGCGTGCTCGACTGGTCGCTGAACCTGCCGGCCTCGATCCCGGAGGGGTCCGCCCCCGACACGCGTGAGCGCGTGCGTGCCATGGCCCGGGACTGGGACACCTCGATGATCCTGCCCTACGCACGCTCGCTGCGGCGGCATCCGATCCCGGTGGCGCCGCCGGCCGTGTCGTCGACGCTGCTGCTGGTGGAGAACAGCATCGTCGTTCCCGCGCCCATGGCCGAGGGCCTGCGCGCCGCCGGCTGGGATGTGCGCGTGAAGCCCGGCGCGGTGCACGACATGCAGCTGCAGGATCCTCGCGGCGTCGTCGCGATGCTGGACGACCTGCTGCGCTGATCGATGAGGACTCCGATGCCATTCGACGACGATCCCGCCGGCTGGGTGCTGCCCGCCGTGCTGGCCGAGCAGGCGCGGCGCCAGCCCGATGCGCCGTGGTTCATCGGCCTCGGTAACGAGACGGTGACTTACGGCCGCATGCTTGATGACGTGCTGCGCGTGGCCGGCCTGCTGCAGTCGCTGGGCGTCTCGCACGGCGACCGCGTGGTGATCTTCGCCGGCAACCATGCGGACTTCGTGCGCGCCTGGCTGGGCGTGCAGATGCTGGGCGCCGTCTCGGTACTGCTGAACACCGAGCTGCGCGGCGCCTTCCTGGCGCACCAGCTCGACAACGCCGGCGCCGCCTGGGCCATCGCCGATGCGGCGCTGCTGCCGGTGCTTGACGAGGTGGCCGCGGGCTCGCCGCTGCGCCAGCGGCTGGCCATCGGCGAGGACAGCTGGAACCGCTGGCGCCAGGCCGCGCCCTACGCCGGCCCGCTGCCGCGCGCCCAGGACATCGCCTGCGTCATGTACACCTCCGGCACCAGCGGGCCGAGCAAGGGCGTGCTGATGCCCCATGCCCACTGCGCGCTCTACGGCCTGGGCGCGATCGAGGCGCTGCAGATCACCGCGAGCGACCGCTACTACATCGTGCTGCCGCTGTTCCACAGCAACGGCCTGCTGATGCAGCTCGGCGCCACGCTGCTGGCCGGCATCCCGGCGATCGTGCGGCCGCGCTTCTCGGCCAGCGAGTGGCTGACGGACCTCCGCGAGCATCGCGCCACCTTGACGAACACGCTGGGCGTGCTGGCGGCCTTCATCGCCGCGCAGCCCGCCAGCCCGCAGGACCGCGACCACGCCTTGCGCGCGCTGTGCAACGCACCGAACCTGCCGCAGCTCGAACAGGTGCTGATGGAGCGCTTCGGCATCGGCAGCATCGTCTCCGGCTACGGCATGACCGAGATCAACATCCCCGTCTGGGGCCGCATCGGCCACAGCAGGCCGGGCGCGGCCGGCTGGGTCAGCCGCTGGTTCGAGCTGATCGTGGCCGACCCGGAGACCGACCGCGAGCTGCCACGCGGCCAGGTCGGCGAGATCCTCGTGCGGCCGCGCGTGCCCTTCGGCTTCATGCAGGGCTACCTGGGCATGCCGGAGAAGACGCTGGAGGCCTGGCGCAATCTCTGGTTCCACACCGGCGACGGCGGCACGATGGACGCCGACGGCCTCCTCACCTTCACCGACCGTCTCAAGGACTGCATCCGCCGCCGCGGCGAGAACATCGCCGCCAGCGAGGTGGAGGCGCTGGTGGCGGGGCTGCCCGGCGTGGCCGAGGTGGCCGCCTTCGCCGTGCCGAGCGATGTGCCCGGCGGCGAGGACGAGCTGCTGCTGGCCCTCGTCGCCGACCCAGGTGCTTCCCTCGATCTCGAATCGCTGGCCCAGGCCGCCGAAGCGCTGCTGCCCCGCTTCGCCCGCCCGCGCTACCTGCAATGCGTGACCGAGCTGCCCAGGACCGCCACCGGCAAGGTGCAGCGCGCCGTGTTGCGCCAGCGCGGCAGCGCCCACGCGCTGGACCGCGGTGACGGGCGCCGCGCATGAAGCACGACGGGAACACGCTCATGGGACGCTCCGCGCTCATCACCGGCGCCGGCCGCGGCATCGGCGCCGCCATCGCCCAGGCCCTGGCCGCGCAGGGCGCGCGCGTGCTGGTCAACGACCTCGACGCCGCACCGGCGCAAGCCGTGGCCGACGCCATCACCGCCGCCGGCGGCACGGCCCGCGCCTTCGCCGGCAACGTCTGCGAGCCGGACTTCGGCGAGCGCGCCGTCGCCGCCTGCATGGAAGGCTTCGGCAGCCTGGACATCCTCGTCAACAACGCCGGCTACACCTGGGACGGCGCGCTGCACAAGATGAGCGACGCCCAATGGGCCGCGATGCTGGACGTGCACCTCACCGCCCCCTTCCGCCTGCTGCGCGCCGCCTACCCGGTGCTGAAGGCCCAGCACCAGCGCGACCAGGAAGCCGGCCGCGTGGTCCATCGCAAGGTGGTCAACGTGTCCTCCATCGTCGGCCTCGGCGGCAACGCGGGCCAGGCGAACTACGCCGCGGCCAAGGCCGGCGTCGTCGGGCTGACCAAGTCGCTGGCCAAGGAGTGGGGGCGGCTGGCGGTCAACGTCAACTGCGTGGCCTACGGCCATATCGAGACGCGGCTGACGCAGTCGCGCAACGAGAGCGCCACTGTCCGGGTCGGCGGCCAGGAAGTCGCCATCGGCGTGAACCCCGAGCTGCTGCGCGCGCTGGCGGCGCAGATCCCGCTGGGCCGGGCCGGCAGCGTCGAGGAGGCGGCCGGCGCGGTGCTGATGTTCTGCGGCGCGGGCTCGGACTATGTGTCGGGCCAGGTGCTGGTCTGCGGCGGCGGCATGACGCTCGGTTGAGGAGTTAGCAAGCAATGACGGAACGAGTGTTTGTCGCCGGCGTCGGCATGGTGCCCTTCACCAAGCCGGGCGCGGGCGAGCCCTATTTCATGCTGGGCGCCGAAGCGGCCCGGCTGGCGCTGGCCGATGCGGGCCTGGACTACGGCCAGGTGCAGCAGGCCTATGCCGGCTATGTCTATGGGGACTCGACCAGCGGCCAGCGGGCGCTGTACGAGGTGGGCCTCAGCGGCATCCCGGTGGTCAACGTCAACAACAACTGCTCCAGCGGTTCGACGGCGCTGTTCCTGGCCCGCCAGGCGGTGCAGTCGGGTGCGGTCGACTGCGCGCTGGCCGTGGGCTTCGAGCAGATGAAGCCCGGCGCGATCGCGATGATGTTCGACGACCGGCCCAGCGCCACGGCAACGTTCGACGCCGTCGCCGACGAGCTGTTCGGCCACCCCCACCTGCCGATGGCCGTGCGCCTGTTCGGCGGCGCCGGTGCCGAGCACATGCAGCGTTATGGCACCAGCCTGCGCACCTTCGCCGAGATCCGCGCCAAGGCCAGCCGCCATGCGGCGCGCAACCCGCTGGCCGTGTTCCGCAAGGAACTGACGGCCGATGCGGTGCTGGCCGACCCCGAGTTGATTCCCGGCGTGATGACCCGCTCGATGGCCTGCCCGCCGACCTGCGGCGGCGCGGCGGCGCTGCTGGTGTCCGAGCGCTTCGCCCGCCGCCTGGGCCTGCGCACCGACGTCGAGATCCTCGCCCAGGCGATGACGACGGACCAGCCCGGCAGCTTCGAGTCGCAATCGATGATCGAGCTGGTCGGCGCGGGCCTCACGCGGCGCGCGGCCGAGCAGGTCTATGCGGCCAGCGGCATCGGACCGGACGCGGTCGATGTGGTCGAACTGCACGACTGCTTCGCGCAGAACGAGCTGATCACGTACGAGGGCCTCGGGCTGTGCCCCACCGGCGGGGGCGAGGGCTTCGTGCGCGATGGGCGCGGCACCTTCGGCAGCGATGTGGTCGTGAACCCCTCGGGCGGCCTGCTATCCAAGGGCCATCCGCTGGGTGCCACCGGCCTGGCCCAGTGCTTCGAGCTGACGCAGCAGCTGCGCGGCACGGCCGGGGCGCGGCAGGTCGAAGGCGCGCGGCATGCGCTGCAGCACAACCTGGGCCTGGGCGGCGCGGCCGTCGTGACGATGTACGGGAGAAGAAACTGATGTCAATCAATGAGCTTTACCTCGCCCGGCGCCGCAGCGCGCACGAGGCACTCGACGGCCTGCGCAACGGCGACCGCATCATCGTGCCGACCGGCGCGGCGGAACCACCGGCCTTGCTCGCGGCCTTGTCCGAGCGCCGCCGCGAGTGGCGCGGCGTCACCGTCGCGCAGATCCTGGCGATGCGCAAGTACGGCTACATCGATCGCGATACCGCTGATCACGTGCGCCACGTGGCGCTGTTCTTCGGCGGCGCCACCCGCGCCGGCGGGCAGCAGGGCTGGATCGACTTCACGCCGAACTACTTCTCCGAGATCCCGTCGATGATCCAGCGCGGGCAGATCGGCGCCGACGTCGTGCTGAGCCTGGCCTCGCCGATGGACGAGCACGGCTTCTTCTCCTTGAGCCTGGGCGCCGACTACACGATGGCCGCGCTCGCCCGGTCACGGGCCATCGTGCTCGAAGTCAACCCGAACGTGCCCTTCGCGAACGGCAACTGCCATGTCCACATCTCGCAGGTCGCGGCGCTGGTGGAGACGGCCGACCCGCTGCTCGAAGTGGGCCTGCCGGCGATCGGTCCGGTGCAGCAGGCGATCGGCGGCTTCGTCGCCGAGATGATCGAGGACGGCTCCACGCTGCAGATCGGCTACGGCGGCATTCCCGATGCCGTGGTGATGCAGCTGACGAACAAGCGCGACCTCGGCGTGCACACCGAGATGCTGGGCGACGGCATCCTGAGCCTGATCGAGCAGGGCGTGGTCACCAACCGGCGCAAGACCTGGCTGCCGGGCACGACGGTCGCCACCTTCGCGCTGGGGTCGGCGAAGCTGCACCGCTTCATGCATCGCAACCCGGCGCTGGAGATGCATCCGGTGGACTTCACCAACGATCCCGCGCTGGCCGCGCGCAACGACAGGCTGATCGCCATCAACGCCAGCCTGGCCGTCGACCTGCTGGGCCAGTGCGGCTCGGAAAGCCTGGGCCACGCGCCCTACTCCGGCACCGGCGGCCAGGCCGACTTCGTCCGCGCGGCCAACCGCTCGCGCGACGGCAAGGCCATCATCGTGCTGCCCTCGACGGCAGCCGGCGGCACCGTCTCGCGCATCGTGCCGACGCTGGCGGCGGGCACGCACGTCACGACGAGCAAGAACGACGTCAACTACGTCGTCAGCGAGTACGGCGTCGCGCAGCTGCGCGGCAAGTCGGCGAAGCAGCGGGCCGGCGAGCTCATCGCCATCGCGCACCCTGACTTCCGCGCCGAGCTGACGGCCGAAGCGAAGCGGATGGGCCTGGCATGATCTCGACGCCGAGCCCACAGCAGCAATGGGGTCCGCTGTTCGAGGCGGTCCAGCAGGCCGGCCTGTTCCCCGACAGCAAGGCTTTCGCGGATGCCGTACCGCGCCACGGCGATGCGGGCCGGCTGCTGCAGGCCTACGAGCAGCAGCGTGCGCAGGAGGGCTTCGATCCCGGCGCCTTCGTGCGCCGCTTCTTCGTGCTGCCCGGGACGCCTGTCGAAGAAGCCGCGGGCGCGCGGCTGCCCATCGAAGAGCACATCCGCGCGCTCTGGCCGCGCCTGCTGCGACACGACGGCCCCGAGCCCGCGGGCTCGCTGCTAGCGCTGCCGCACCCTTACGTCGTGCCCGGCGGCCGCTTCCGCGAGATCTACTACTGGGATTCGGCCTTCACGATGCAGGCGCTGCTGCTGCACGGCCATCGGGATATCGCCCAGGACATGCTGGACAACTTCGTCCACCTGGTGCGCCAGGTCGGCCATGTGCCGAACAGCAACCGCAGCTACATGCTGAGCCGCTCGCAGCCGCCGCTGCTGTTCCGCATGGTCGAGCTGCTGTGGCCGGACGATCCGGGCCGCTACCTCGACGTGCTGCGCGCCGAGCACCGCTTCTGGATGGCCGGTGAGGACGGGCTCGCTGCCGGCGATGCCGCGCGCCGCGTCGTGCGCCTGGCCGACGGCACGCTGCTGAACCGCTACTGGGACGATCACTGCACGCCGCGCGACGAGTCCTGGCGCGAGGACGTGGAGACCGCCGGCGAAGCGCCGCATCGCCCCGCCGCCGAGGTGTGGCGCGAGCTGCGCGCCGCGGCCGAGAGCGGCTGGGATTTCAGCAGCCGCTGGTGCGCCGACCCGCAGCGCCTGTGCACGATCGAGACCAGCGCCGTGCTGCCGATCGATCTCAACGCCCTGCTGTGGGGCCTGGAACAGGCGATCGCGCGCGGCGCCAGGCAGGCAGGCGCCGCCGCCGTCTGCGATGAGTTCGAGACCCGCGCCGCGGCCCGGGCGGACGCGCTGCGACGCCATCTGTGGAGCCCCGGTCAGCGTGCCTTCGTGGATCTCCATTGGCCGACTGGCACGCAGCGCGAACTCACTGCCGCCACCGTCGTTCCGCTATATGCCGGCCTGACCACGCCCGACGAAGCCGCGGCCGTGGCCGACACGGCGCAGGCGCGCCTGCTGGGCGCGAACGGCCTGCGCACGACGCTGCGCCGCAGCGCGCAGCAGTGGGACCAACCCAACGGCTGGGCGCCTCTGCAGATCATGGCCGCCGAAGGCCTGCGACGCCACGGCCACGACGCGCTTGCCGCCGACCTGTCGCGCCGCTGGCTCGGCTGCATCGAGCGCGTCTACGAATCCAGCGGCAAGCTGGTCGAGAAGTACGACACCGAAGCCGACCGCATCGGCGGCGGCGGCGAGTACCCGACGCAGGACGGCTTCGGCTGGACCAATGCGAGCTACGTGATCCTCAAGCAACACCTGACCCCATGACCACCACCGAACAAGCCGGCAAGCTGCCCGTCCGCACCAAGCTGCTCTTCGGCTTCGGCCAGGGCGTCGAGTCCGGCGTGGGCTTCGCCGCCAGCACCTTCCTGCTCTTCTACCTGACGAACGTCTGCCGGATCCCCGCGGCCACCGCCGGCACGCTGATCTTCGTCTCGCTGCTGATCGACGCGATCGCCGATCCCGTCATCGGCGCGGTGTCGGATCGCTGGCGCTCGCGCTGGGGCCGGCGCCTGCCCTTCATGGCACTGAGCCTGCCGATCCTGGTGGCCGGCGCGCTGGGCGTGTTCGTGGCGCCGGCCATCACCGGAGCGGCGCTGATCGCCTGGATCCTGGCCTTCAACCTGATGCTGCGCCTCGGGACCTCGCTGTTCGCCATGCCCTATTCGGCGCTGACGGCGGAGATCACGACCGACTACAACGAGCGATCCAGCATCGCCATCTATCGCTGCATCTTCGCCTTCCTCGGCACGGTGGCCATCATCGCGCCCGCGTTCGGGCTGGTCTTCGCGGGGCCCGAGGCCATGTCATCGGCGACGGCCTATCGCGAGCTCGGCTGGCTGATCGCCGGGGCGGTGCTGCTGTTCGGCGGCGCCTGCATCGCCGGCCTGGTGCGGGGCAGCCATGCGCGTGAATCGCAACCGGTCAACGCCCACCAGTCGCCGCTGGCGGACCTGCGCGACGTCGTGCGCAACCGTTCCTTCGTGCTGCTGTTCCTGGCCGCGGCGATCTGCCTGATCGGCGCGGGCAGCCTCAACGCGATGAACCTCTACGTCTATCGCGACTTCTGGAAGCTGCAGCCGGCGCAGATGCAGTGGCCGCAACTGGCGCTGCAGATCGGCCTGGTCGTGGGCATCCCGGTGGCGGCCATCACGCTGCAGCGCTACGAGAAGCACAAGGCCCTGGCCGTGAGCATCGCCGTGGTGAGCGTCTTCCAGGCGCTCGCGCCGCTGCTGGTGCTGGCCTCGGCCGCGCCGCAGCCCGGCCTGCTGATCACGGTGCTCTGCAGCACGGCGCTGGCCTTCGGCGTCTGCAGCTCGCTGATCTTCGTCGCCTTCCAGTCGATGGTGGCCGACGCGATCGACGAACACCAGCTGCGCTTCGGCGCCCGCTGCGAGGGGCTGTACTACAGCGCGCTCGTGTTTGCCGGCAAGGCCGCCGGCGGCGCCGGTTCGATGCTGGCCGGCTTCGCGCTGACGATGATCGGCCTGGACCAGGGGAGCCCGGCCTCCACCGCGGCCCTCGACCCTCGGACGGCCACCTGGCTCGGCCTGGTCTGGGGACCGGGTCACGCGCTGGTGTTCGCGGTCACCGTGCCGCTGCTGCTGGCCTACCGCCTGGACCGGCGGCGGCATGCGGAGATCCGGCGGGCGCTGGCGCAGGAGGTGGTGGCCGGCGCCGCCTGAGCGCTTGCCGTTCCACCGGGAGAAGCCAGGTCTTTCCCGACCTGCCGGACGCTCGGTCATCGAGGACCTCGACCTTGAGCATCTCGTGCACGAAGAGAGGCGTGGCTTCGATTCCTCTCGTCAACACATCCCGCCGGGGCCGCAGGGCTCAGCGCCGGTACCAGCCGACAGGCCCCGGCTGCAGGCTGATGTTGACCTGCTTCACCTGCTGGTACTCGAGCAGGCCATTCACGCCCAGGTCGCGCCCGTAGCCGCTCATCTTGTAGCCGCCCCAGGGCGCCTCGTTGAAGGTCGGGTTGTAGCAGTTGATCCAGGTGACGCCGGCGCGGATCTCCTTCACCACGCGCAGGGCGCGGGCGCCGTCGCTGGTGAACACGCCGCCGGCCAGGCCATAGGGCGTGTCGTTGGCCATCTCGATGGCCTCGGCTTCGGTCCTGAAGGTCTGCACGGCGACGACCGGGCCGAAGACTTCCTCGCGGACGATGTCCATCTCCCGCGTGCACTGGTCGAAGACCGTCGGCCGCACGAAGAAGCCCTTCGCGCATGAGCCCGCCGTATAGCGCTCTCCTCCGCACACGAGCCGCGCGCCCTGCGAGCGGGCGCGCTCGATATGGCCCAGGATCTTTTCCAGCTGCGCCTGCGACACGATGGCGCCGATGTCGGGGTCGTGCAGGCCGTCGCCGATGGTCATCGCATTGGCGCGCTCGGCCAGGCGGGCGACGAAGCGCTCCTTCACGCTCTCCTCGATGAGGATGCGCGAGCCGGCCGAGCAGACCTCGCCCTGGTTGAAGAACACGCCGATCATGGCCCACTCGACGGCGCCTTCGAGATCGGCGTCGGCGAAGATGATGTTGGGCGACTTGCCGCCCAGCTCCAGGCCGACCTTCTTCAGGTTGCCCACCGCCAGGCTGGCGATCGTCTGGCCGGTGCGCGTGCTGCCGGTGAAGGTGATCATGTCCACGTCGTGGCTGCTCGCCAGCTCCTGGCCGGCCGACGGGCCCGTGCCGAGGACCAGGTTGGCCGTGCCCGCCGGCAGGCCCGCCTCGTGGAAGATCCGGAACAGCTCCACCGCCGACAGCGGCGTCAGCTCGCTGGGCTTGAACACCACGCAGTTGCCGGCGGCCAGCGCGGGCGCGAGCTTCCAGGCGGCCATCAGCAGCGGATAGTTCCAGGGCGTGATCAGCCCGCACACGCCCACCGGCTCGTGCATGGCGAAGGCATGCATGGGCCCGAAGCCATCGCTGACTTCATAGACGCCGCCCTGCGGCTTGGTGACCAGCCCGGCGTAGTAGCGGAAGCAGGCCGCGGCGTCGTCGATGTCGGCGCGGGCCTCGCGCAGCGGCTTGCCGTTGTCCCGCGTGTCCAGCAGGGCGAGTTCCTCCGCGCGTGCCTTGATGGCGTCGGCAATGGCCAGCAGCGTGTCGGCGCGGCGCGGGCCGCCCGTGCGGCGCCATTCGCCCTTGCCGTAGAAGGCCCGCTTCGCGGCGGCGATCGCCAGGCGCGTGTCCTCGGCCTGGCTGTCGGCCACGAGGGCGATCAGCTCCCCGTTGGCCGGGTTGATGATCTCGCGGGTGGCGCCGCTCAGGGCGGGCTGCCATCGGCCGTCGATGTAGTTCTGGCGGATGTCGTTCATGATCTCAGCTCGCTCAGGAATCGAAGCCCAGGCCCAGCGCGTCCAGCGTTCGCAGCAGCAGGTTGCGCCGACCCTGCCGGCGGTCGGCCCGGGCCAGGGACCATTGCACGGCCTTGACCGTCGCCCAGGTCAGCGGCTCAGGAGGAAAGGCCATCGGCGTCTCGCGCACCATGCGCAGCCGCGTGCGTTCGGTGTCCAGGCCGTCGGCCTGGTCCAGCAGCACGTTGGCGGCGAAGCGCGTGGCGCCCACGCCCAGCCCCGTGAAGCCGGCGGCATAGACCACGCGGCCCTGGTGCGCCTGGGCGAAGAAGGCGCAGAAGCGCGAGCAGGTGTCGATGGCACCGCCCCAGCGGTGGCTGAAGCGCAGGCCCTCCAACTGCGGGAACAGCGTGAAGAAGTGGCTGGCCAGGCGTTCGAAGGACTCTGGCCGCTGCTCGTGCTTCGCGTCCACCCGGCCGCCGAAGTTGTAGACGGCGTCGTAGCCGCCGAACAGGATGCGCTGGTCGCGCGTGATCCGGAAATAGTGGAACTGGTTGCCGGGATCGGCCAGGCCCTGCCGGTGCTCCCAGCCGATGGCCGCGCGTTGCGCCTCGCTCAGCGGCTCGCTCATCAGCACATAGTCATAGACCGGGATGGTGTGCGAGCGGTAGCGCCGGAGCAGCGAGGGAAAGGCATTGGTCGCCAGCACCACGCGCGCCGCAGTCACGCTGCCGCCCGCGGTCTCCAGGCGCACGCCCTCGCGCGAGGGCTTGAGCGCCGTCACGCGCGACTGCTCATGGATCCGCACGCCCAGTTCGCCCGCCACGCGCGCCAGCCCCATCACCAGCTTGCCGGGATGCAGCATGGCGCAGCCGGTGCGGTCCCACTGGCCGGCCAGGAAGCGGGGTGAGTTCACTTCGGCGCGCGTCTGCGCGGCATCGAGGAAGCCCGGCCCCTGCAGCGCGTCGACCTGGTAGGGCTCCACCGCGACCACCATCACGCCGCTGCGCTCGAAGTCGCAGTCGATGCCGTAGCGGGCCAGCGTCTCGCCGATCTCCTCGAGGTTGCGCAGGCCCAGCGCCTCCAGCCGGGCGAATTCCTCGGGCCAGCGGCGCTCGCCGTTGTCCTCGCCATGGGTCAGGCTGGCTTCGCAGAAGCCGCCGTTGCGGCCCGATGCCGCCCAGCCGATGCGCTCGCCTTCCAGCAGCACCACCCGGCGCGCCGGGTCGCGCTCCTTGGCGAGGATCGCCGCCCACAGGCCCAGGAAGCCGCCGCCCACGATCGCCAGGTCGGTGTCCGCCTCGCCTTGCAGCGGCGCATGGCCGGCCTGCGGGGCGACGTCGTCCAGCCAGAAGGGCCGATCGACGCTGCCTGCCAGCGCAGCGAGGGCGACCGCGCGCGGCGGCGCCATGCTGTCGAAGACGGTCGCGCTCATCGGTCGTGCCGCTGGAACCACTCGTCCACCTGCTCCACCAGTTCCAGGTAGTGGCTGGGATGCCGCTCCAGGCCGTGGTTGTTGTCCGGGAAGCTGACCAGCGCCGCGTCCACGCCGCACAGCTTCAGCGCCGAGTAGTACATCTGCGACTGCGAGATCGGCGTGCGCCAGTCGCGCTCGCCGCACAGCACCATCGTCGGCGTGCGCACATGGCCCACGCGCGAGAGCGGCGAATGCGCCCAGTAGTGCGCCTGCATGCCGGGCTCCCAGGGCGGCGCGGGCAGCCAGTAGTGGGGGTAGTAGTCGACTCGGTCCTGCGTGAGCACCACGCTGGTCCAGTCCATCACGCCGTAGACGACGGCGGCGGCCTTGTAGCGCTCGGTATGGCCGATCAGCCAGCTCGTCAGCACGCCGCCGGCCGATTCGCCGACCAGGAACACCCGCGCCGGATCGATGCCGCCGCGGGCCACCGCCAGGTCCACCGCCTCGTTGATCACCAGGTCCCGCGCGCTGGGGAAATCATGGTGCAGCTGATGGGTGTAATCCTCGCCGTAGCCGAGCGAGCCGGGCGGGTTGAGCATCAGCACCGCATAGCCGCGCGCGGCCCACAGCTGCGGGATCACCGCGAAATTCCCGCACCAGGCCAGGTAGGGCCCGCCGTGCAGCCAGACGATCAGCGGCAGCCGCTCATCGGCCGGCACGCCCGGCGGGCGCAACAGCCAGCCCTGCATCGGCCGCGGGGTGTCCAGCCACAGCATCTCGACTGGCGCGACGGCGCGTTCGGCCAGCCAGGCGCCTTCGGACGTCAGCGTCTGGCTGCGCATGCCATCGGCCGACAGCAGCGCCACTTCATCGGTCTGCGTGGCGCTGCCGCGCAGGTAGGCGACCTCGCCGTCGCGTGACACCGAGATCTGCTTGCCGTACAGCACATAGCCCGAGCCGCCGGAGTTGCCCAGCTCGCGGCTCAGCAGCGACCACTGGCCGGCCAGGTCCACACGGGCCAGGCAGCCCGCGCCTTCGTGCGGATAGAGCGCGAGCAGGCCGGAGCTGTCGGGCAGCCAGTGGATCTCCTGGTGGATCTCCAGCCCGAGCGGATGCGGCAGCGCGCGCGGCTCGCCGCCCTCGCGCGGCACGACATGAACGATATTGGTGTGGAAGGAGCGGCGCTCGTTGCGGAAGCCGACGAAGGCGATCCAGCGGCCATCGGGCGAGAGCGTGGCCCGGCAGACCGCGCCGCCGAAGCGGGTCAGGCGCTTGACCGAGCCGTCGCGCGTGTCGAACTCGTAGACGTCCGAATCGAGGATGGCCTCGGCCTTCACCGGCCCCGGCTCCGGCACATTGCGCTGCATGGACATCACGAAGTGCCGCCCGTCCGGCGCCCAGGAGATCCGGCCGGCCAGGCTCAGCTTGGTGATCTCCACCGCCGGGCCGCCATGGTCGAAATCATCGAAGGTGAACTGCCGCACGTTGCGCGAGGCCACGTCGAGCAGGAAGACCTGCCACTGGCCCTCGGGCAGTTCCGCGTCCACGCCTTCGGCGCGCTGGATCAGCTTGCTGGAGCGCGTCGGCGCGGCCGCCCAGCTGGGCGTGCGCAGCGCGTGCCAGGCCGGCGGCGGGCGTGTCGCGGCGGCGGCAGTCTCGGCCGCCGTCGGCGGCACATGCATGACGAAGGCGATGCGGCTGCCGTCGGGCGACCAGGCCAGGCCCTGCGGCGAATCGGGCAGCAGTGCGAGCGAGCTGAGGTCGGCGGTCGCGGCGTTCCACAGCGCGATCTCCGCCTGCGCGCCGGCGGCGCGCACGAAGGCGAGCGCCTGTCCATCGGCCGACCAGCGCGGCTGGCCGCCCGCGCCCAGCTCCCGCAGCTCGCCCGAGGCGCGGCTCAGCACGCAGACCTCGCTGCCGACGATGTCCTGCTCCACATCGGCCCGCATGCGCAGGAAGGCGACGTGGGCGCCGTCCGGCGAGATCTGCGGGTCGCCCAGGATGTTCAGGCGGAAATAGTCTTCAGGGGTCAGCAGGGGAAGGGAGTTCATGACTGGGCCGCTCATCGCGTGCCTCCTTGTGGGTCGGGCGTGAGCGCCGGGGTCGGTGACTGGGAATCGCGCCGGGCCTTGCGCAGGGCCAGGCTCAGGTGGACGAAGAGCATCAGGCCGAGCAGCTTGACGGCCAGCATCGCGTACTTCAGCGATTCGGCGCCCTGCGAGGCGGCCAGCGCATCGCTGACGATGCCGATCAGCAGCGGCCCGCCGCCGGCGCCGAGCAGGGTCAGCACGAGCAGGAAGACCGAGTTGGCCAGGATGCGCAGCGGCCGCGGCACGGTGTTCTGGATCATGGCCATCACCGGCCCGTTGGGCATGGCGCCGAACATCGTGGCCAGGATGTGGGCGACGAAGGCGAACTTCAGGTTCGGCGCGAACAGCACGCCGAGGATGCAGGGGAAGGTGAACAGGTAGGTCACCATGCAGAAGCCGAGCAGGCGCTCGGAGCGCTGCGCGCCGACGTAGTTGCCGATCACGCCGCCCAGCAGCAGGCCCAGCATCGCGCCGCCGGCATAGGCGCCGCCGAAAAAGGCGGCCGCTTCGTCCGGCGCCAGGCCGAACTGCCGGTTGTAGAAGCTGGGCATCCACTGCGAGAGCCCGTAGACCGCGAACGAGGCCCAGCTGAAGCCCAGCACGATGTGGACGTAGCTGCGCTGGCGCCACAGCTCGCGCAGGCCCTCGGCCCAGTGCGCGGGCGGCGCGTCCTCGGCCAGCACCGGATCCGCCTGCGCCACCGCCGCCGTCGCGTCGTCGCGCACCAGCCAGCGCTGCAGCAGCGCCACCGCCACCGTCAGCACCCCGAGCAGCAGGAAGGCCGCGCGCCAGCCGTGGTGCACGGCGACCCAGCCGCCGGCGATCAGCGGCACGGTGTTGCCGATGAAGTCGCCGGCCGCATAGGTGGCCATCGCGCCGGAGCGCCTGGCGGGCGGGAAGTGGTCGCTGACCAGGGCCTGCCCCAGCGGCCAGGCGGCTGCCGGGCCGCTGCCGGAAGCCAGGCGCACGACGATGAAGTGCCAGAGCGCCGAGCAGGAGGCCGTCAGCGCGTTGCCGATGCCGCAAACGACCATCGACAGCATCAGCAGCAGCGAGCTGCCGCGGCGGGCCGCCCAGTGCGAGATCGGCAGGGCCAGCAGCGCGTAGGACACGGCCGAGCCATAGCCGGTCAGCAGGCCCAGCTCGCTGTCCGAATAGCCGAACTCGGCCTTCAGCATCGGCAGCACGGCGGACAGCACCGCCGGGCCGGCCTGCGCCATCGCGTTGACGAGGGTCAGCACGCCCAGCACCGTCCAGGGA